>CAZYYM010000035.1:0-30151 GCA_964651385.1 uncultured Gammaproteobacteria bacterium
GATTTCATCTCACGTTGGTGATGTGCCTCGCGTATTCTGCGTTTATTCATGGGATTCGTCGCCACTTTGTGCCCGGCTCTGGTCGAGATGATAGGCTGGAAACTGCAGAAATTTATCGTCTCCAACACGACCGAAATTTACACTTTGGCGTGTGTTCTGCTGTTCATTGTGCTGCATCAGAATGCGCGGAGATGCTTGTCAGGTCACTACATCATCGGCTGAACAGCATGCCTGGAACGCGTCGCAAGCAAGTATCGTCGACAGTGTTGACATGGTCTACCACCCAGTTAAGAGATAATGAAATTTAACTGAGGTAAAAATAAATGTTAGACCGTAAAAAATATTCAAAGGAATACAAACTGGATGCAGTCTCCCATCTGGGCATATCGCACACCTCGACTTTGGCAAGGGTATACCCGACGAAGTATACTGCAATTAAACTTTCGAGATGGGACATTCTCTATTCCATTTGATATGGCGATCCTCAGAGATTTTTACCGTTTCGCCACTAAAAAGCTCCGGATATCGATTGACTACAGTTTCGAAAGAGAATTCTTCTAAACCTAAATCAATTAGCGCTTTATAGGCTTTAGTTTCAGTTGGTCGGTTTACGGCTCGCTCGACGGCTTCGATAATTCCATAACGTTCCATCATCTGCCACGTGCGACGAGCGTAAGTTTTCTTTCCGCGCGCATCACTCAATACATCTCCATAGGCATAGATTGCTTTAAGCGCATCAACCCCTGTAGGCATCAGCTTTAATTTCCACTGCCCGTTTTCGTGCCAATAATACGAGATCAGGTCGTTCCCGAGCCTTGCAATTCTTAGCGAAGATTTCGCACTTTTCAGGTGTGTCAAATTTCTTTATTCGATCTTCCATAATTCATCCTTTATTAGCTAGCATTCTGGCATAAGGGAAGGATCGCAGAAATTTATGCTTTTTTCAAAGAGTGGTGGGCCCGGGAGGACTTGAACCTCCGACCAATGGATTATGAGTCCACTGCTCTAACCAACTGAGCTACAGGCCCTTTGAATTGTCTTTATTCCATCATTTGGCATTGGACTCAATACTCGATTGCTCACGGCCTTCGCGATGGTTCCGGCCCGGTAATTGTTCCTGCTTTACGCTATTACCGTACATATTGCCTGACGAAAAAAAGTCCTGCGCCGAAGCTTGCTGACACAGGACTTATTTTAGAGTGCGAATTGTAACGGAAACCTATTCGGCGTCAATAAAACTTCGTAATTGCTCCGAGCGACTCGGGTGCCGAAGTTTACGCAATGCCTTGGCTTCGATCTGTCGAATACGCTCACGGGTAACGTCAAATTGTTTGCCGACTTCTTCGAGGGTGTGGTCGGTATTCATGTCGATGCCGAAACGCATGCGTAATACCTTGGCTTCTCTCGGCGTCAGGCTGGAGAGAATTTCGCGGGTCGATTCTGATAAGCCCGCGTTGGTGGCCGTATCTGCAGGTAATAGTACGTTGGTATCTTCGATAAAGTCACCGAGATTTGAATCCTCGTCATCGCCAATTGGTGTCGCCATGGAGATAGGTTCCTTGGAGATTTTGAGTACCTTGCGGACTTTGTCCTCGGGAAGCTCCATGCGTTCGGCGAGTTCTTCCGGTTGCGGCTCCCGGCCGAGTTCCTGAAGCATCTGACGGGAGATGCGGTTCAATTTATTGATCGTTTCAATCATATGAACCGGGATGCGAATTGTTCTGGCCTGGTCGGCAATCGAACGAGTAATCGCCTGGCGTATCCACCAGGTCGCATAGGTCGAAAATTTATAACCACGACGGTATTCAAACTTGTCGACGGCTTTCATCAAGCCAATATTGCCTTCCTGGATCAAATCGAGGAATTGCAGTCCTCGGTTGGTGTATTTCTTTGCGATGGAGATAACCAGACGTAGGTTTGCCTCGATCATTTCTTTTTTAGCGCGGCGAGCCTTGGCTTCGCCAATCGACATCTTGCGATTGATTTCCTTTATTTGGTGAATTGACAGGTGTGATGATTTTTCAATGTTTTTCAGACGTTTCTGATAACGTACGATCTCATCCTGTACTTCTTTTAACGCATTAGAATAACTTTCACCGGCTTCTATATGGGGCCCAATCCAGCCGAGGTTGGTTTCATTCGACTTGAAAGTCTCAATGAAATATTTTCGTGGCATGCGAGATTGCTTAACACAGATGTCCAGAATCGTACGCTCGTTCGAACGAATGCGATTAATGATATCTTTGAGGTTGATGCCTAATTTATCAATGAATAGGGGCAGGAGCTTAATTTCCATCAATTCTGTAACTGCTTTTCCCATATTACGTTCGTAAACTTTGGTGTCATTCTGCTCGATAGCATCCATGGCTTTCATGAATAGCTTTTCTATTTTCTTAAAGCGCTTGTCTGCTTCTTCTGGATCGGGCCCTGTATCTTCGACCTCGGCGTCATCGTCTTCATCGGTATTTTGTGCGGCGGCTGGTAAAGGAATTGCGTTGGGATCTTCGTTGGGATCGACAAATCCTACCAGCAGGTCGCTGAGTTTCGCTTCTTCTTCTAAAACGTTACTATAGCGTTCGAGGATGAGGCGCATGGTATCAGGATACCGGGCCAGGGAGCTCATGGCCTGGTTTAAACCACTTTCAATACGTCGGGCGATCTTGATTTCGCCTTCGCGAGTTAAAAGTTCGACCGTACCCATTTCTCGCATGTACATACGCACAGGGTCGGTGGTTCGTCCGAATTCGCTGTCGAGCGAGGCGAGTGCTGCAGCGGCTTCTTCTGCCGCGTCTTCGTCGGGTTCGGTTTCGGTATCGCTCAGAATTTCATTGCTTTCAGAAGGTGCAGATTCATGGACCTTGATGCCCATGTCGTTAATCATGCGGATAATATCTTCGATCTGTTCAGGTTCAACGATACCTTCAGGCAGGTGGTCGTTAACCTCAGTGTAGGTTAGAAATCCCTGTTCTTTGCCTTTTGCAATTAACTCTTTTAGACGTGACTGCTGATCTTGATCCATGGTGCCTCGGCGATGACGAAATTAGTACAGGGTAATCTACCAGTATATAAGACTTTTTTGATATTTTCCAAGGTATTACTGGCGATCATGATGTTTTGTAAATAATTGTTTAAGTTCCTGCTTTTCCTGCTCTGTGGGCAATTTCCCAGGTTCCATTTTGGCTATTAGTTGCGCACGGCGGGCGACAATATACTTATTTTGTAATTGTTGTAAACAGTCTTCGAACATATGCTCAACACTATCATTGCTTTCCATGGCTGGTTGAACCGCAGCAAGGCTATACAGATGAGACTCATTGTCCGTATCCTTAAATCGGGAGAGTAGATTTTGAGTGCTGATATTAGGCTCTTCATGAACAATATCAATTATTTGTAGTAATAAATCCACCCCGCCAAGACCCGCATCTGAAAGGTGGTTTAATGAGCCGATTCCATCCGCCAGCTGAGGTTTTAGTAACAGTAAATTGATTGCCATTTTTACAGGCGTCCAGCGATTCTCAGGGATCACGGTTTTCTGTTGGGGTTTCCCGAGGTCCTCACCTAAACCCTTGAGTAATCGGCCATCAAGTGGAATCGACAACTGTCGCTCTACTTCACCCAGTATCTGGTCTTTCAGGCTTTGCAGTGGTATCTGCATGAAGTAGGGGCGTAGTCGATCGAGAAATTGCGATTTGCCTTCAGCATTATGTATATTGCATTCGGTGAGTAATGTTTTAAACAGAAATTCGGTCAATGTGGCGGCTCGTTGGATTTGTTGCTCGAAAGCGGTCTCCCCCTGTTCACGTATATAGCTATCCGGGTCATGACCATCGGGCAAAAATAAAAATCGAGCCAGTCGTCCTTCCTTAAGGGATGCCAGGCATTGTTCCAGCGATCGCCAGGCTGCTTTTTTACCGGCGGCATCTCCGTCAAAGCAAAATACCAGGTTTTTACAGCTGCGAAACAGTTTTTCGATTTGCGCATTATTGATGGCTGTACCCAGAGTGGCGACAGCGGTTTTAAAGCCATTCTCGGTGAGAGCGATAACATCCATATAGCCTTCGGTGACAAAAATACGGTCGATATTGGTGACTGCTTTTTTGAGCTCGAAGAGGCCGTAAATTTCATCGGCTTTATGAAATATCGCAGTCTCGGGTGAATTCAGGTATTTTGGATTGTCGTTTGCATCGAGTACGCGACCACCAAAAGCAATGGTACGACCGCGACGATCACGAATAGGAAACATGAGCCGGTGACGAAATCGGTCGTAAGTTTGGCCGTTATCTTTTTCGATGAGCATACCGCTTTGTACCAGTAGCCTGGGGTCGCCCGTTAAATTGTTCCAGCCGGAAGGAGCATAGCCGATTGCGTAGTCCTTAGCGGTTTGACCACTGATGCCGCGTTGCCTGAGGTAATTCGCGGCAACCTGATTTTGCTTCAGCTGTTGTTGATAAATTTCGGCGCAGTGTTGCAAGGTATCGTACAAGGCTTCCAGTCCTTGCGGTTTTTGTCGGGGCGCCTGTCCCTGCTCGTAGGGAACATCGATACCGATACCTTGTGCCAGTGTTTCGATGGCTTCGACAAATTCCATGTGATCATAGTCCATCAAAAAGCCGATAGCATTGCCGGATTGCTGGCATCCGAAGCAATGAAAGAACTGTTTATTCTGGCTAACCGAAAAAGAGGGCGACTTTTCGCCGTGGAACGGGCAACAGGCCCAGTATTCCTTACCTTTCTTTTTTAGAGGTACCCGGGCATCGATGACTTCAACGATATCGACGCGATTGAGTAAATCGTCGATAAAGGCGCGAGGAACCCGACCAGCCATTTTCAATTGAGCTTGCTGATGCTGCAATCGCAAGTCTTACGCAGCATTACGTTGTAATGTTTCCAGCAAAGAATCGAACTCGGCAGCTTTGGGTTTAACCATCCAGATTTTACGTTTGAAATGATTAAAGTTTTCGAGAATATACTGCCCCCATTCACTGCCGGTTTCCTCAACGTAGTCAGTAATGGCGCTGATCAGATAAACGCGGTGGCTTTCCATACTCTGCTCGACAATATGGTGAATATCGATTAATTCATTATTGATGCAATCGATAAAACTACGCTCTAAATCGAGTACGTAGGCAATGCCCCCTGTCATGCCGGCGCCGAAATTAATACCGGTATTGCCGAGTATTGTAATAATGCCACCGGTCATATATTCACAACCATGGTCTCCAATGCCCTCGACCACTGCGCTAGCTCCTGAATTTCGTACTGCGAAGCGCTCACCGGCCAGACCCGCCGCAAACAGTTTTCCTCCGGTCGCACCGTAAAGGCAGGTATTACCAATGATGGTTGTGTCCTGTGACTTAAAATGACTACCCGAGGGTGGCGCGATTACCACTTTGCCACCGGCCATGCCTTTGCAGACATAATCGTTGGCGTCGCCCTCAAGGTGCATATTCAATCCACCGGCGTTCCAGACACCGAAACTTTGTCCGGCAGTCCCTTTCAGCCGCAGGGTAAGCGGACTTAGATCCATGCCATGATTGCCGTGGACTCTGGCAATTTCGCCGGAAAGTCGAGCGCCGATTGAGCGATGTGTATTGTTAACCGAATAGGTAAACTCGCCACCGCTTTTGTTGCGGATAGCAGGCAGACAGTCGATTACCATTTGTTCCGCGAGCTCAGCCTGATCAAACGGCTGGTTACGTTCCTCAAGGCAATATTGTGGTAGAGAGGGATCAAGACCGCCATCGGACAGCAGTGGCGTAAGATTCAAGTTTCTTTGACTCGGGGTGCTACCTTCGATAATTTCAAGTAAATCGGTTCGGCCGATTAAATTTTCGAGATTCTGAATACCAAGTTGCGCCAGAATTTCGCGCACTTCCCGCGCAATGAACTGGAAATAATGCTTCACCTTCTCGACATTACCCACAAAATGCAGATCACGCAGAGTCTGGTTTTGTGTGGCGACACCTGTTGCACAGTTATTCAGATGGCAAATGCGTAAATACTTACAGCCCATGGCCACCATGGGTCCGGTACCAAAGCCGAAACTCTCGGCGCCGAGTATGGCGGCTTTGATGACGTCGAGCCCGGTTTTAAGCCCACCATCCGTCTGGATTCGCACCTTGCCACGCAATCCGTTGGCGCGTAGGACCTGATGGGTTTCGGTGAGACCGAGTTCCCAGGGAGATCCCGCGTATTTGACTGATGTCAACGGACTGGCTCCGGTACCACCATCGTAACCGGCGATGGTAATTAAATCGGCGTAGGCTTTGGCGACCCCGGCCGCAATCGTTCCAACTCCGGCTTCGGCTACCAGTTTGACCGATACCAGTGCATCGGGGTTAACCTGCTTCAGGTCAAAGATCAGCTGTGCGAGATCTTCAATCGAATAAATGTCATGATGCGGCGGTGGCGAAATTAAGGTAACCCCTGGTTTGGAATTTCTCAGCCGGGCTATCAGCCCATTCACTTTATTACCGGGTAACTGACCGCCTTCGCCGGGCTTGGCGCCCTGGGCCACTTTTATCTGTAGCACTTCTGCATTCACCAGGTAATGCGGCGTGACACCAAACCGGCCTGAGGCTATTTGCTTGATTTTGGAAATTTTGTCATTGCCAAATCGCGCAGGATCTTCACCGCCTTCACCTGAGTTGGAGCGGCCGCCGAGTTGATTCATGGCCTGTGCAAGTGTCTCGTGAGCTTCGGGGGAGAGGGCGCCGAGAGACATGCCCGCTGAATCAAAACGAACCAGTATATCTTCGAGTGTTTCGACCTGGTCGATACCGATAGCGGTTTGTTGTTTGAGTTGCAGCAAGTCACGAAGTGCCGTAGGTGGACGATTGTTAACGACCTTGGCGTAGCTTTTCCAGTCGGCGAAATTACCACTATTAACCGCCTGTTGTAGTAACTGTACAACATCAGGGTTATAGGCATGGTACTCGCCATCGTGGATGTATTTAAGCAGCCCGCCTTGCTCAATGCCTTTGCGCGGAATCCATGCCAGTTTGTTGAAGATTTTCTGGTCGTTTTCGATATCGTCGAAGGTTATGCCGTCAATCCGGCAGGTAGTGCCGTGAAAACATAAATCGACAACATCACGATGTATACCAACAATCTCAAACAATTGTGAGCCACGGTAGCTACTGATAGTCGATATACCCATTTTCGAGATTATTTTATATAGACCTTTATTAATACCACGGCGGTAGTTGGAACCGGTATCCGGGCATTGATAATCCGGCAGCTCACCGGTTCGGGTCATGCCGACGATACTGGCATAAGCCAGATAGGGGTAAATCGCTGTAGCACCATAGCCAATTAGTACGGCCATGTGGTGCGAATCGCGAGCGGTTCCGGTTTCGACAATAATATTGGTATCACAACGCCCACCGGTGTAACAAAGTCTTCGGTTGACCGCCCCGGTCGCCAATGCCGCATGAACAGATAATTTGTTTTTTGGGACGTCTTTATCGCTGAGGACCAGCAATACAATACCGCGACGAGAGGCCTTTTCAGCCTGATCCTGGATGTTGATGATGGCTTCTTTGAGGCAGGTTCTTTCCGGTTCATAACCCAGGGATATGGTCTCATGCGGATAACCTTTGTCATGCCATGATAAGAGGTCGACAAATTTCTGTTCGGATAGTATCGGTGAACTGACGATCAGGCGATCTGCATGCTCAGCCTTTTCATTAAACAGGTTGTGCTCACGACCGAAGCAGGTACCCAGCGACATGACGATTTTCTCGCGCAGTGGATCTATCGGCGGATTGGTAACCTGTGCAAATTGCTGTCTGAAACTGTCATATAGCGAACGTCGATGCCGAGACAATACGGGAAGCGGTGTATCGTCTCCCATCGAACCGGTTGCCTCCTGGGAGTCCTGGGCGAGTACTTTGAGGATTTGATTGCGTTCCTCGAAAGTCACCTGGAACAGTTTTTCAAGACGGGTGAGCGTTCCCCTGTCCATTGCCAGCGCGGAAAATGGAGAAGTGACCGGGTCGGCACTGAGTCTGATGAGCCTGTCGCGCAACCACATTTCATAGGGGTGGCGATCCTGTAACTGCTTGTCAATATCTTCGGACAGCAGTAACTTGCTGGTTTCAGTATCGATCGCGATCATTTCACCAGGCTTCAATCGACCTTTGGCGATAACATCCTCGGGGCTATAGTCCCACACGCCGATTTCCGAGCCGAGAGTAATATGTCGATCCTTGGTCATTACCCAGCGAGCAGGGCGTAGACCGTTACGATCCATTACGCAGCAGGCGTAGCGACCTTCAGTGAGGACGATGCCTGCAGGCCCGTCCCAGGGTTCCATATGCATCGAATTATATTCATAGAAAGCCTGCAATGCAGGATCCATGTGGTCGACATTCTGCCACGCAGGGGGTACCAACAGGCGTACAGCACGAAATAAATCCATGCCACCGGTGAGCAGAAAATCGAGCATATTGTCCATCGAGCTGGAGTCCGAACCGGACATATTGACGAGCGGCTGAATGGAATCGATATCGGGTAATAATTCGGATTTGAACTTGTAGGCGCGTGCGTTGGCCCAGTTGCGGTTACCCTGAATGGTATTGATTTCACCATTATGAGCGAGATAGCGGAACGGCTGTGCGAGCCGCCACTGCGGCCAGGTATTAGTTGAAAAACGCTGGTGGAATACACAGATCGCACTTTCCATGGTTTCGTCTTTCAAATCCTCGTAAAATACCGGCAGATTAGCAGGCATAATCAAGCCTTTGTACGATAATACTTCTGACGCCATGCTGGAAATATAATAATAATCATTGAGCCGGGTTTTTTCGTGGGCCTCATGCGCCTTTCCGATGGCACGTCTTGCCAGATAAAGCGAACGGTTGAATTCGGCATTGCTGATCGAATCCGGCGCGTTGACATAGGCGTGGAATATTGCCGGAAGCGACTTAAGTGCTTCTTCGCCGCAGGCGGATGGGTCTACTGGTACTTCGCGCCAGCCCGCTAGTTCGAGATTTTGCTCCGCGATTTTTTCTTCGATGATTGATTTTGATATCTCTGTTTCGCCGTCATGTGGAGAAATAAATACCAGGGCAACCGCATATTGCTCGGCACACTGGATACCGAGTTCTTCGGCTTTGGCGCGCAGGAAAGTATCCGGCTTTTTCAGCAACAGGCCGCAGCCGTCGCCCGACTTGCCATCTGCCGCGACCGCGCCACGATGCGTGAGTCTGGTAAGTGCGTCAATTGAAGTCTGAATTAACCAGTGACTTGGTTTGTCATCAATGTTGGCAATCAGTCCAAAGCCACAGCTATCTTTTTCAAAACCTGATTGATATAGACCTTTCAGTTGTGTGTTATTGCTCATTGTTGGTCCGGTGCCGAAATCAGTCAAAAAAAGACCCGGCAAAAAGCTTGAATCGGATGGTGAATGTACCCCGTTTTAAGCGCAGAATAGGCGAAATGGGTCGATTCACTGGTAATGTTGCCGAGTATTACCCTTGGCAAAAGGCAGAGTATTATACCTGTGGGCTAGTATGGAGTTCAACGGTAAGAAAAATTAAACAGCCGCTCCTCGCTGAAATAGCTAAAATGGTTTTACCCGTCGAATAAGCAGCTTCGACATTTGGGGCCAATAGGCTCCGAGAGCGATGACTTTTTTTTGTGGCCATATTGGGTTTCCGGGTATAATTAAAGCAGTGCTATCAGACTCTGCGAACATTATGAACAGTATTAACACAATAGAATAAAAACCCAATATTGAGCAATTGTTTCTCAGTTTCTGTTAACGGTGTAGATTAGCCGTGATTAACCAATAACCAGGAGGAATAATCAATGCTAGAAAATTCAAAACTGAGTCGTCGCAGTTTGTTGACGCTTACATTAGCCAGTAGTATCGGCTTTACCATGGGTGTCGCCCCTGTTGCAATCCAGGCAGCTGAGGTAGATTCGATCCATTTTCTGATTCCCGGAGGCGCCGGTGGTGGTTGGGATGGTACTGCGCGGGGCACCGGAGAAGCCTTAACCAAATCAGGCATCATAAAATCAGCATCCTACGAAAACATGTCCGGCGGTGGTGGCGGCAAGGCCATCGGTTATCTGATCGAAAACGCGGATTCCAACCAGGGCACCTTAATGGTGAACTCTACCCCGATCGTAATCCGTTCGTTAGTTGGGCGATTCCCATACAATTTCCGTGACCTCACCATGATCGCCGGAACCATTGGAGACTACGGCGCTATAATTACCGGAAAAAACAGCCCTTATAAGAATTTTAAGGATCTTGTGGCGGCTTATAAGAAAAATCCACGCGATGTTTCTGTTGGAGGTGGGTCGGTACCAGGTGGCATGGATCACTTGATTGCAGCTATGGCCTTCCAGGGCGCCGGCGCGGACCCGACCAAGGTTAAATATATTCCTTTTGACGCGGGTGGAAAACTCAACGCCGCAATCCTGTCAGGTGAAGTTGACGCTGGATCGACCGGATTTTCGGAAGCAATTGCGCTCGCAAAATCCGGTGAAATGAGGATTTTAGCGGTAACTTCCGACCAGCGCGTACCTGCGTTCAAAGATGCACCGACACTGAAGGAACAGGGCGTAGACGTGACGTTTGTCAACTGGCGGGGATTTTTTGCCGCACCCGGTTTGCCAGAAAGCAAAGCCAATGCTTATCGGTCCGCAATCGCCAAGATGTACAATACGCCGGAATGGGAAGCGGTTCGATCGCGAAATGGCTGGGTGAATATCCATAATCCGGGTGATAAATTCGCCAGTTTTCTTGTAGATCAGGAAACCGTTATCAAGAATTTGATGACAAAACTCGGTTTCTTGTAAAAGACGATATGTGCCGGGGTTTCTTGATCGAGCCCCGGCTTTGCGTTAATGCCTTTAACTGCTTCCTTCAAATAAACTTATATGTCGCTTGAACGTGCCATTGCCGGAATATTTCTCCTCCTTTGCCTGATCTACGGGTACACCGCCTTTGTTTCAATGGAAGCCGGTCTCCTTCCATTTGAGCGTAACATGACATTTCTGCCAAACACTATGCCTAAATGGCTTAGTATTCTGGGTGCCATAGTTGCGCTGGTGGTGATAATTCAATCGGATCCAAAACTCGATACGAAGATAGACGAAAGCGAAATCGATTATCGAAATTTGCGTCAGTACAAGCTAACCCAGGCGTTAATTCTATTAGGTTTGATGGTCGCCTACGCTCTGCTTTTACGACCTATCGGGTTTCTTGCGGCAACCATGTTGTTCCTGGCTGGGGGTAGCGTGATTCTGGGAGAGAGAAATTTCAAAATGCTTATCCCTATAGCAGTTTTTACGGCCTTTACAATTTGGTACCTGGTTCAGGAGATTCTGGGCATATTTCTCCGACCCTGGCCATGGTTTATATGAGATTATCTATATAGTTTGAGTATCAGATGATTGAAGGTATCCTCCAAGGGCTTAATACAGCCCTGTCGCTACAAAATCTGCTTATGGTTGTCGCCGGTTGCCTGATTGGTACGATAATCGGTATGTTGCCTGGACTCGGGCCAATGTCGATCATCGCTATCATGATTCCGATCGCGATCAAGATCGGTGATCCCTCCGCTGCACTCATACTTTTAGCCGGAGTCTATTATGGCGCTATTTTCGGTGGCTCCACCTCCTCGATCCTGATCAACGCACCGGGAATTGCGGGTACCGTGGCAACCGCGTTCGATGGTTATCCAATGGCTCGCCAGGGAAAAGCCGGTAAAGCACTGACTATTGCGGCCATCTCTTCGTTTGCTGGCGGTACCGTTGGTGCGATTTTTTTGATGGGATTCGCCCCGGCCTTAGCCTCGGTAGCGCTGCTATTTCATTCCGCCGAATACTTTGCGTTGATGATTCTCGGATTGTCGGCGATCTCGGCATTTGCGGGGACAGGCCAAGTCGCCAAGGCCTTGATGATGACAATTCTGGGGGTAATGCTGGCGACAATTGGCGAAAGCGCACAGTTCAATGCGCCCCGCTTTACTATGGGAATTATGGACCTCCAAAGTGGTATCAGCTTCATTACTCTGGCAATGGCACTTTTTGCTCTGCCTGAAGCGTTGTATCTGGTACTCGATCCGCGACGCTCCAACACGGGCGGTGCCGGCGACGAAATCAAGGATTTGCGCATCAGTAAAAGCGAGGCAAAGAAAATAGCCCCGGTTGTTGGGCGTCAATCAGTGCAGGGGTTTTTAATCGGCGTGTTGCCAGGAGCGGGTGCCACCCTTGCATCATTTCTGGGCTATGCCGTCGAGCGTAATCTGGCCAAGGGTGAGGAGCGGGCCGAGTTTGGAAAAGGCTCCGTCAAAGGACTCGCTGCGCCCGAGACAGCAAATAATGCGGCTTGTACCGGATCTTTTGTTCCATTACTGACGCTTGGAATTCCCGGTTCCGGTACGACAGCCATATTACTCGGCGCGCTTATTGCCCTCAATGTTACTCCGGGACCCCGTTTGATGGTCGATAATCCAACGATATTCTGGTCAGTGATCATATCCATGTATATCGGCAATATTGTGCTGTTGATCCTGAATCTGCCGCTAATTCCCTATATTGCCAAGTTATTGCTGGTGCCGCGAAACTATCTGATCCCATTCATATTGTTTTTCACAATGATGGGAAGCTATATCGGTCAAAACAACTCGACTGAATTGTTGCTACTCACCGGCATGGGTATCATCGCGACGATTATGCGCTTTGCCGGATTTCCGCTGGCACCCATGTTAATCGGCTTTATTCTCGGGCAAATGCTGGAAGATAATTTTGCCCGCGCGATGAATTTAACCGATGGTGTAAGCTTTATGTGGGAACGCCCGATGACAACATCATTGCTGGCAATCGCGGTTGGTTTGATATTTTTACCCTCGATCAGGGAAAAAATTGCCATCTGGCGTCGGCGAGGAGTCGCCGAAGGCGATTGAGGTCCGGCAAGCTTGATCCAGGGTGAATTCGCAGCTCCGTAAATTCTACGGGAATGATTTTTTTATAAAACTATTTCTTCCTGAATCGGTTGCAGTCTGCCCCGATTTTACTCAATACATCTCTGGTACCCTGAATGATAGGTGGGGCAATGCCTATATCGCCGATTCAATCAATTCATGGATTCGAATGATTGATAGTGATGGGATCATTGTCAATTTACCTGTTCCGATTGCTACCCATGAATTTTTCTGTCGAGGCAAATTTTTTAGGCTGATACGGACGGAAAGTCGCCTCGCTGTTTGACTGGGGCAGGCAAATGGGTGACCTTTTAAATCGTTTCGCTTTTCTTGTTTTATTTAGGGATTTGAAGGAATTGGGCCTGGGTCTGTTGCTTTTAGCCAACTCTGGAGATGCGTGTTGATAACATCGGGCCATGAAAAAATACCGTGTTCAAAACACGGCAAAGGACCGAGCACCCATAGTTATTCCTATCCACATAGGTAATAGAGTAAGTCTATGTCGATTTTACGCTAGTTTTGTTCGAGCTTTTAGTAAATGATCCCCTTCATAATTTTATAGCCCGGGGTATCTGAAAATGACGAATGAACTAATCTCTCCGCTTTCTGCACTGAGAAGTCTTATCGAAACCAGCCAGATCGAAGTGCCAGAAGGTGATTTTCTGAAAGACAAGTCCTATGTCTGGTCTCCACATAACAAGATTATCAACGTGACACCTGGCCCAGCCTTTGGGTCTGAACTGGTTTCCCAATTTGCATCTACCCAGACAAGGGGTATGCGGGGCCCGGGTGTTGCGAAGTTTTTTACTGCGGTGCGTCAGGCGTACAGCAAATTGGTCGATATGCCGGAAGGCGGCATGACGCTTTTCTTTACCGGCTCTGGAACATCCGCGACCGAGTCTGCCGCCGGGGCTTTGCGCACTCCGGACGAAGTGAACTCAGACAAGAAAGTGATCCTGACCCTGGAAATTGGTAGTTTCAGCATGGCTATGGGCAATTGTGTTGAAAACCTGGGTAGAGGCGTTATACGCTTGAAAGGCGAAATTGGTGAGGATTTTCCGTTTGCGGAATGTAGAGAAGCGTTGGAAAGAGACCTTAAAGATAACCCTGGCGGTAACATCAAAATGGTGATGGGGCCGCATAACGAAACAGGCACGGGGGTGACTGCCAGTGTTCAGAAATTGCGTGATTTGCTGGATGAACTAAAACACCCTGCACTATTGGTTATCGACGGCATTTCTTCCATCGGTAGTCTGCCTCTTTATATGGATAAAATGGGCATCGACATGCTGCTCGGTTGCAGCCAGAAAGGCTTGATGGCAACGCCTGGTATGGGCATGATAGCCCTGAGCCCCAAGGCCCTGACGAAAATTTTTGAGTGCAATCAGCAGATGAATGAGGCCGGCCTTAAAAATGGTCAACACTACCTGAGCCTGACCAAGATGATCGACGCCATGAAAAGCACGGGATTGCACATCGAAACACCCTCCAATTATGCCCAATTGGCTGTGGCTCTGGATACGCTTGCGATTGAAGGCATAGCTCGGGTTTGCGAACGGCATGCGGATTGTTCTGAAATCTTCCGGGCAGCCGTGCAGGCTGCGGGTTTTGAACTTGTCGCTAAAGATATCAATATTGCGTCTAATTCCGTGACTGCTGTCCAGGCACCGGAAGGTTTTGGCGAGAAGGGTATCCAGGAAGTGCTCAGTATCATGTACAGCAAGCACGCGGTAGAGGCGGCAGCAATTCCGGGTTATCCGGATCTAGGCTGGCGGCTTTGCGCGACAGGCGGAATACAGCCCCAGCATGCGTTGATGGCTTCAATCGCCTTCCTGGAGTCGGTTAAAGAAGGGGGCCTGCCGGGTGACTATAATAAGGGAATACTTGCTGCATCGAAAGCGTATGGTGCGGTTGCCAGGTATCATCGTCCACTCCCCGGCATTGATATGTACGGCAGATAATCGAATTTCGGCATGCCTGGAAAACGGGTACCCTGGTTGGAAGTAAGATATTTTTGGAGAGCATCGAAAAGAAATTAAAGTGTAAGCTCGGACAGGCAAGGCGAAGGCGTCCTAAAAGGACAATGAGACTGGAAATAGGCATTGAAGCCAATACGTTATAGACCTCTACCTGCACTCGATACGCCCTTATGCCTTTATTGGGGTACAATCAAATCCACGTTCTAAAGACCTGGATATTTACCTTGAATCAAAACCTATAAAATTAACTAATTCAGACAGTAATGATAGTCGTTTAACCCGTGGTGTATTAAATGCGACGGAAAAGCGAACAGGGCTAGCTCATGTACATGCCGCCATTAACCGGAAGGTTGGCGCCGGTCATGTATGCGTTCTGGTCTTCGGTTAGAAAGCAGACCGAATGTGCGATCTCATCGGGTGAAGCCATGCGACCAACGGGGACTTGACTGATGATGGAGCTGAGCACCTCTTGCGGCATCGCACTGGTCATATCCGTTTTCACATAACCGGGTGAAACAGTATTGACTGTAACACCTTTAGCCGCCACTTCCTGGGCCAATGCTTTGGTAAACCCATGTAATCCAGCTTTGGCGGCGGAATAATTGGTTTGTCCGAACTGACCTTTCTGACCATTAACTGAGGCAATATTGACGATGCGACCGAAATTTTTCTGTGTCATGTCGTTAACGACATGGCGGGTAACATTGAAGGCTGAATCCAGATTAGTCCGTAATACTGCGTTCCATTGGTCGGGATCCATTTTGCGAAGCGTTTGGTCGCGGGTAATGCCGGCGCAATTAACAAGAATATCGATACCACCGAAGCGGGTTTCGATATCTGTGATCATTGCCTGGCTTGCGCCATAGTCGGAGACATCGCCTGCAGCAATTTCGATGTCATAACCTTCGGTTTTCCGGGCTTTCTGCCAGGCTTCTGCAGCCTCTTTTTCAGGTGGGAAATAACCCGCAATTACCAGACGTCCCTGTTGTGCCAATCCGATGCAGATTGCCGAACCGATTCCTCCGGTGCCACCGGTCACTAAAGCTATTTTCTTCTCGTTCACTGGTATACCTCTCAAACATTGACCGAGAGACTCCATGGTAAGAGCATTGGTAGCGCCCACCAACGGTAAATAGGTTGAAGTCACTCAATGTAGAATTTGCTGCTATGCAGCAATGGTGCGGCGCACAATTTAATGAAGGATAGCCGACTTGTCAAGCGGTCTTGCGAAAATTGCCTGCTGGCGCTCAATTAATAATGAAACATTTAACCGAATTTAATCACTTTTGTTGCTTTTTTGGTTCTTATTAACAAACCCCATCATCTGGCCCCAGGCATCCATGTTCTTTTTTGTCATATCAGCCAAAACTGTGACCGGATTCTGACCAGAAATGCCGCCAAAAGCTTTGCCAAACTCGAGTTGCTGATCGTGAAAAAACTGCAAACTCTGACCAATGAACTCGGAAAATCCCTGTTGCGGTGCCGAACCGTAATAGCGGATGAAACGTTGTAAATTATCATTAGAAAATAAAGGGTTAGATTCCGATTCCTGTTCAAGAATGATCTGTAAAAGAATGCTTCGAGTTATATCTTCGTCAGTTTTTTTCTCGACGACAATGAAGGGAACCTCTGCAATAACGAGTTCCCGAACTTCGGCAAGCGTAATATAACAACTGTCCTCCGTGTCATATAACCGGCGGTTGGGATATTTCTTGATAATACGGACAGGTTGTTCTTTTTCACTCACTACAATTCACGCTTTCAGGATGTTTATAACCAAAGTGTACCGTAATAAAACCATCATGGCATGATATAGAATATAACCGAGCGCGTATTATTTGTGATCTCGCGAGTCTGATTATCTGTTTTGATTGACCGGCAGGGTATCCTTTGGGGACATTATTCAGATAAAATAGCTTCATTATCAAATAGCTGTAGATTTAATGATTACAGGAAACCAGGCAATCGAAAGATTGAAGGAAGGTAATCAGCGTTTTGTAACCGGGGTACGAAGCGTCGATACCTTCGTTCAGCAGATTCATCGGGCTGCTGCGAGCAATGATCAGGCGCCATTTGCGATTATTCTGGGTTGTTCCGACTCGCGCGTACCGGCTGAAATTGTGTTCGATCAGGGCCTCGGTGATTTATTTGTTATACGGGTGGCGGGAAACATAGTCGCGCCATCTCAGGTCGGTAGTGTCGAGTTTGCGGTCGAGCAATTTGGCACGCCGCTAGTCGTGGTACTTGGCCACTCAAAGTGTGGTGCGGTCATGGCCACACTCGATCATATCGAAAAAGCCTCGAATTCGAAATCGTCCAATGTTTTATCGATTGTTAAGCGGATACGTCCTACCATTGACATCCTCAGGTTGACAGAGCTTCGTGATAATCCGGATCAACTTCTGAATACGGCAATACGGGCAAATATTCTTGCCTCGACCAACCATCTCAGACATGGCTCCCAAATACTGGAACAGCACGTACAGAACGAGACCTTGTCTATCGTCGGTGCCGAATATTCGGTGGAGACAGGTAAAGTTGATTTTATTACCGATGTTTAAGCGGGAATCAGGTTATATCTTTTTCAGGCGGGATACGTCCCATCAAATAAAATTCATCGTTGGTGCGCATGCTGATTAAATTAACCATTCGATTTGACAGGCCAAAGAATGCGCTGATTGCACCAATGTCCCAGATGTCTTCATCATCAAAACCGTGTTGATTGAGTAGTGCATAATCATCATCATTGATCAGTTCGGCCTGTCGTGAAACTTTTAAGGCAAAATCGAGCATAATTTTCTGACGCCCACTGATATCGGCTTTTCGATAGTTGGTACCGACTTGATCGGCTATTAGCGGATTTTTAGCCCGAATACGCAATATAGCCCCATGTGCGACGACGCAATATTGGCATTGATTTCGTGCCGATGTAGCGACGACTATCATTTCACGCTCGGCTTTACTAAGCCCCGGACTTTGCTTCTCCATCAAAGCATCGTGGTAGGCGAAAAATGCACGAAATTCGGCCGGGCGGTGTGCAAGGGCAAGAAATACATTGGGAACGAAGCCTGCTTTGTCATTGACCTCGGTAATTCGATCAAGTATATCGGCGGGTAAATCCGAAAGGTCAGGGATTGGGAAGCGGCTAATAGGTTTTGTCGTCACGTCGAGCTCCAGTATTGTTTAGGGCCTAATAATTCGGGTGGATTTTAGCAATTTACCAGGACATTGTCCGATGCTGTATATTCTTTTAGAATTCAGCGTCGCCTGTCGGAAACCACGAGTTTTATGATATCGGGCTGTTATTGTCGGTTTATTTTTTGCTGGAAACGCGGATAATTCACGGGATTGGTAAAATGAAGCGAATATTGTTGACGATCAATAATAAATATTTGGAGGTTAGCCTCTGAGTAGGAGTTCAATCAGAGCGGAATGAAATGAATAAACGAATCATCAATCTCAGTAAAATACTAATTGCTCTGTTTTTAGTCGCTCCGATGGCGATTATGGCGAATTCGGCCGAACTGGACATCGCCGTTAAGGCCTATTATGGAGGTCGTCCAGCCGAAGCCGTCGAATTGATAAAACCATTGGCGCAGGCGGGTGATATTTCTGCTCAGTACTTACTGGGAAATATTTTATATAGCTTATCGCAAACCAGGCAGGTCAATTTAGGTGATGAGGCGGTCGAATGGTATACGAAGGCAGCGATGCAAGGCTCTGCCGAGGCCAATAATGCACTAGGCAACATTTATTACAACCGGTGGATTGACTCCAGACAACAGAAAGATGCAGCGCTGGCGATTAGTTTTTATGAAAAAGCTATCGGTCTGGGAACAAAGGTTAAACAAGAGCCTCTGACCAAATTAAAAAGATTGAGCGGGGTAAGTCCAGAAAAGGCGGTATATTTGGCGAAAAAAATTGCGGAAGCGGCAAAACAGAGTCCGATAACCGCTGGTAAACCTGAATCTGGAATTGCCATAACTAAACCCATCGTCGAGATGGACGTTCCGGCTGTGGCCGGGGTAAATGTATCCGACGCAGAAAAACCAAAGACAACGACAGAAGCACCTGAACTCCTATCAGAAGATTCCAAGCCGGAGGTGGATATAACTAAGCTTGTCGCCGACGCATCAAATTCTGATACGGAAAAGGTGGTTTTACAGGGTGAGCGACCATTAATGGTCCTGAATCTGGAAGAGATAGCGCATGAATGCGGAAACTACACACCGGTAGGCTTTGGTATTTATGCCGATACGATTGAAGGCGCCATGGTCATCGGTAAAGCTAAGGTGCGAAAAATCGATCCTGGAATTTTAAGATTAGTGTTAAAGAAAAGAGAGGTTAGTGTGCAGCTAAGCTTGAAAGATACACCCCAAAAACTTATCAAGGGTCTTCAAACCGGTGATGATTTTGTTGTACGGGGAACCATATTGCAGTCGCAACTGGTTGAAACCGAATGCACTATTCACATGCAATATAATCCCTGATATCAGCTGATCAATTTCTTCACTTGTGCGCTGCAAACGACCTGATGATTCTTCATATAGGCTTCGTGATTGTCTTCGACTTTAGCCAGATCGTAAACATAATTAACCATTAATCCAAACGACTGTTGTAATCCTTTGTCAGAGGTATCGGCTATCGGGTTGATACGATCCAGTATTGCGCCGTTTTTTAAATGAAACCGTGCCACCGGATCCAGTGGTTCATTTCGCGCGTTCTTTTCGTGGAGATAGTACCGCGCTGCCTCTCCACTGAGCCGGTTTTGCACTGCTTCGCTAGCACCCTGTTTGCATTGTTCGACCAGCGTAGCGACTTCGGGGTTTTTTACCGATTCTGCTTGGAGCCATTGTCGTAATTTTGGTGCTGGGGATATTGTGGCGAACCTTTTAAGCTGTGGAAAACGTTGCTTCAAACTGGAGGCTACCTGTTTAATGAGGAAATTGCCGAAAGACACGCCTGCCAGGCCGCTATGGCAATTAGATATTGAGTAAAAAATTGCACAACTGGCTACTTCGGGATCCGTTTCCTCACGCTCAATATTGAGTACATCGTTAATATTTGCAGGGATGCTCATGCTCAATGCAACTACGACAAAAACCAGCGGTTCGTCTTCCATCGATGGGTGGAAGAAGGCATAGCAGTAACGGTCGCCGGGTTCGAGCCGGCTGCGTAACTCGCTCCAGGTATCGATTTCATGGACGGCCTCGTAGGCAATTATTTTCTCCAGAATATGTGCCGGCGTAGTCCAGTCTATGGGTTGCATGATCAGAAATCCACGGCTAAACCAGGCATTAAATAGATGCCTGAAATCATTGTCGGTGCGTTTAAGCTCGGGGTGCTGTTTTATATATTTGAGCAGTCTTTCCCTGATTTTAACCAGTCGACGTGTGCCTTCGGGTGCAAGATTAATGCGGCGAAGCAATTCCTGACGTCCGGGCTCAGCAGCATGGGTCAGTCGATGCAGGTTGTTCGCATCGGGTGAACGTTGGTAATCTTCCATAGTTGATTTGAGCGCAGTGATATCCAGATCGTAGCTGTCGTTCAGCAATTGGAAAAATTCGAGATAATCATCGCCATGCAGTTTTTCGAAGGCATTGAGGATACGTTCGGCGAGTAACAGGCTGGAGTATTCACCATCTGATTCCATCATCATTCGGCAAAGTTCTGCAATACTTTGCGATTCATCACCAAACAGGTGTCTACGAATTGAAGCAGGCGCCCAATTGCCCAGCCGCAGTGATGGCATTAATTCCTGGAAAATTTTCATAGTGCTCATTACTTGGAAGTGTAGCTTAAATTCGTCTGCAATTTGACAGAGCTAAATTCGACGCCATTCAGAATGATAGGTATTTGTTAAGAGTAACTACTCTATCAAGCCGGGTAATTATCGTCGAGCTATTTATCTATTTGTAAGACTAATATATTAACGACGAAGAATTGCTTTTTGGGTTTTCTGCAGTATCCGTAACAATTCCGCATTTAAACCATTATGTGAAAAACCTCTATCGTTATTCTGAGTATTCCCGCTAGCATTGGTTTGAATCAAAAGAGGAATTGGCAATGAACCGAAGATCAGCTATCAATGACGGCCACTTTATTGAAGAACCTGGCCAGGATGTGAGCGGATCGTTCGATTCTATAATGAATAAAATTCGACCCGATAAGCTGATATCAAGACTCGCAAAAAAAACCAGCTTTGTTCAAGATAAGTTAATACCGGGCTGGGCGGATAGTAAGATTGACAACTTACTGTTCGCCCCGAAAAATAAAAAAAAGTCCGCAAACCAGGTTCCTAAAGGTTTCATTGTGAAAACGATAGGTACCGGGGATGGAGCTGTACATGCCTATTCCACCGGATCGGGGCCTACTGTTATTTTCGTGCATGGCTGGAGGGGAAATGCTTTGCAATTTGTGCCATTGATGCGAGGTTTAGCGCGCTGCGGATTTACTGCATTGGCCTTTGATCATCTGGGGCATGGATTGAGTGATTCCATGCCAACAACTATCCAACAATCTATATCGACAACCAACGATGTACTCCATTCAGTTCGAAAAAATGCCAGCGATGGGCTTGCAGCCATTGTAGGTCATTCCACTGGCTGTATCTCAATCGTAAACTCGAATGAAGCGTTACTTGAGGGTATTCCACTATTCCTGATTTCCCCGGTTTTTAATTATAAACTGTTCTTTTTAAAGCAATTGGTGAAGTTGAAATTACATTCTGATCACCTTAAACAGTATGCCGCTCGCTTCGGCAGAAATTATAATAAGGAATACGGAAGGCTGGGTTTAGCGCGCCATCTCGAAAAATATGATGATGTCGCAGTAATCGCTCACGATGAGTCGGACCGCGAAACCGCTGTAACAGACTCGGTCAAATTTTGTAGAAGATATCCGTTAACACGTTTACTCGTCACCAAACAGTTCGATCATAATCGAATTATCAATTCTGAATCTGTCTGGCATGAGTTGAAAATCACCGTAAATTACGATGATTCGACGATTGACTTCTCAGAAGTTGTTTTTCAGCGCTAGGTGATTACCTCGGCCGCTAACGAATGAGTCCAAAAATCCAATTACAGTGGCTTTCCTGATCCATTGGTGCTGGTTGTGCCCGGTAACCCGGGCCGGTGAACAAATGCCCGTCTAATCTGTCTGCCGCCTTGATGGGTGCCAATTCTCACTGGTAACTATATAAGCTGATCAGTCTGGAACTTCCGAGTCATTGATAATATTAGTGGTCAATTGAGCCCCGGGGCAATATAATTGTTTGTCGCAAACAAATATAATTATATTCACCTGTGACGCTACCATCCGTAAACGATCTCAGTAAGCCGCGTAAAACTCATGCTGAACGCACTGAGTTGTCGGATTCACGCATGTTCGATGCCTGTATAAAGCTGATAGTTGAACAGGGCACCGAAAAAACCACGCTCAAAGCAATTGGCGAAAAGGCGGGCTACAGCCGCGGTCTGGCCGGGGTGCGATTCAAATCCAAGGCGGGGTTATACTGTTTTGTGATAAAAAGAGTGGCAGAATACTGGCGTGATGCGATGGAGGAATTTATCTGCGACAAAATCGGCTACAGTGCCATAATTGCGGCTATTGATGGACATTATCAGTTTTGCAAGGATACTCCTGAACCGGTACGTGTACTTTATATACTTTGGTTCGAATCGGTTGGGCAGGACAGCGAAATGCGCGATGTCGTGCAGGCTATCCATCGCCGTCGACTGGAAGATGTAATCAACTGGATCGAGCGGGGTGTAAAAGCCGGAGAGTTGTCGGCTGAAATAGATGTCAGGTCCGTCGCCGGCCAATTCCTGATTTCGATGTTTGGCATCATTTATCATTGGCTCACTGATCCGGGTCAGGACGCGGAAATCCGGCAGTTACACCAGCAGTTAAAGTTAACTATGCGCCTGCTTTTGGTTGAAGCAGACGACAACAAGAGGATAGCAGTATATGAGTAGTTCTTCTGCGGTCGATGGAAATGAGCGTGCAATATCATTTATTGAACTGGCACGATCTCGTCGATCAATCCGGGGTTTTTTGCCTGAACGGCTCAATCAGGCGACGCTTGAGTCAATTTTCGAGACAGCCAACACTGCGCCCTCTAATTGTAATACCCAGCCCTGGAGAACCTACGTCGCTTCGGGTGAATTACGTGACCGCCTTAGCCAGGGCTTGCTGAAAACGGTGGGAAAAGGTGAAAATGTGCTTGATTTTCCCTATGAAGCTAAATACCTCGATGAATATCGCAAACGCCAGCTCGATGTCGGTCTCATGTTGTACGAAGCCCTTGGCGTAACCCGTGAGGATAAAGAAGGAAAACGCCAGGCTTTTTTACGAAATCTGGAATTTTTTGATGCGCCGCATGTGGCCTTTGTGTTTATGCCGGACTGGTGCGATATCCGCGAGGCTGCGGATGTCGGTATGTACGCGCAAAACCTGATGTTATCGATTCAGGCGCATGGCGCCGCCAGCTGTCCGCAGACTATACTCGGTTATAATAGTGAGGTAGTTCGCGAAGCCTTCGATATTCCGGCAGCTATGAAACTGCTATTTGGAATTTCATTCGGCATTCGAGATAAATCTCTCGCGGAAAATCAAATCGTGCCCTGTCGCGTGCCGCTGGCCGACAACACTTATTTTTACGAATAAACGAAAAATCACAGGAAAATATTATGTCTGACTATCACGCCCCGCTGAAAGATATGCAGTTTGTGATTAATGAGCTGGCCAATCTTTCGGTGTTAAATCAATTGCCCGGTTTCGAAGATGCTACTCCGGATCTTGTCGATGCTATTCTCGAACAGGCCGATTTACTTGCCAGCGAGGTGTTTTCGCCGCTGAATAAGTCCGGTGATGAACACGGCACCTTTATCGAAAACAATGTCGTTGTCAGTCCACCGGGATTTGCCGAAGCATACAGGCAATTTGTCGAAAACGGCTGGCAGGGCATTAGCAAGCCGACCGAATTTGGCGGGCAGGGTATGCCTTTTCTAATCGATAACGCAGTATCCGAAATGTGGAACTCGTCGAATTTGTCACTGGCTTTGTGTCCTTTACTGACTGCGGGTGCGATCGGGGCGCTATACCGCCATGCCAGTGATGATTTGCGGGTGACGTATCTGGCCAAAATGGTTAGCGGAGAGTGGTCTGGGACGATGAATTTAACCGAGCCGCAGGCTGGTACTGATATCGCTGCGGTGCGTACCCGGGCCGAGCACGATGGTGATCACTATCGCATCAAAGGGCAGAAAATTTTCATTACCTGGGGTGCCCATGAAATGTCGGAAAATATCATCCATCTGGTATTAGCCCGTTTACCCGGTGCGCCTGAGGGTGTTAAAGGCATTTCGTTATTCCTGGTACCTAAATATTTGCCCAGTGCGGATGGTAGTCCCGGTGACCGTAACGATTTAAAAGTGGTTTCGCTGGAGTCGAAGATGGGTATACATGCTTCGCCGACCTGCGTGATGAGTTACGGAGACAATGAAGGCGCAATCGGTTATCTGGTTGGCGAAGAAAATAACGGGCTCGCCTGCATGTTTACGATGATGAACAATGCGCGCCTCGAAGTCGGCTTGCAGGGTGTCAGCTTGTCAGAGCGGGCCTATCAACATGCGCTTACCTATACGCAGGAGCGAGTACAAGGTTATGCGCATGGTATAGATGGTCGTGTCACCATCATTCACCATCCAGATGTGCGACGCATGCTCATGCAAATGCGAACGATAGCCGAAGCCGGTCGAGCGATTGCTTATGTTACGGCTGCTGAAACCGATCTTGCTATTCATGCTGAATCAGCCAATGAGCGTGCAACACACCAGCGCCGCGTCGATTTGCTGATTCCAATCGTCAAGGGCTGGTGTACCGAAAGGGCACAGGAAGCAACATACCTCGGTGTTCAAATTCACGGGGGTATGGGCTTTATCGAGGAAACCGGCGCTGCGCAGTATATGCGAGACGCGAGAATTGTCACGATTTACGAAGGCACTACCGGCATTCAGGCGCTGGACTTGATGGGCCGGAAAGTGATGCGCGACAAGGGCCAGGCGATTTCGGAACTAATCGAAGAGATGAAGGTGTTTAGCCAGACATTGAATGACCGGGTCTCTGCATTTCCTTCGATGGCAGAACAGTTCGAGCATTCTTTAAACGCATTTGAAGACTGCACTCGCTGGTTTCTGTCAAATGCTTACGATAATCCGGATCTGGCCGGCGCCATCGGTGTGAATTTTCAAATGTTGGCCGGGAATGTGATTTGCGGCTGGTTGATGGCGCGTGGCGCAATTGCTGCTCAAGGGCAGATCGAAGCGGGTAGCAGCGATGGATTCTATGCCAATAAGATCAACACGGCGGTTTATTTTGCTGAACAGATACTACCGCAGTGCGAAGGCCTGAAAACAATGATTAAAAACGGCTCAGATAGCATTATGAGCATTGCGGTAGATGCCTTCTAGTGGATATTGAAAAGCGATCGAAAACCCTGGTCTCTAAAACCTATGAAGAACTCGAGGTCGGTTTGCAGGGCGTTTACACCAAAACTTTAACCGAGGCTGATATCGTCCTATTCGGGGTGACTTCGGGTGATGTCAATCCGGTTCATTTTGATGACGATTATGCCAGAGGGACTATATTCAGACGACGCGTGGGTCATGGTATGTGGACGGCCGGACTAATTTCGACCTGTATCGGTACCGTCATGCCGGGGCCGGGTAGTCTTTATCTGGGGCAAACGCTGGAATTCATGGCCGTAGCCAAACCCGGTGATTTACTAACCACGACGGTCACTATTAAAGAGAAGTTGCCGAAAAAACTGCTATTAATCGATTGCGAAGTTCGAAATCAAAACGACGAATTACTGGTCAGCGGAGAAGCGAGAGTGATACCACCACGTCGGGCAGCGGAAGTCGAAGCCCCGCAATTGCCTGAAATACATATTGGTGGATTGAAATAATAGTGACTGAAGTCGTATTGGAACGCTCTAATTTTCGCCATTTTACCAGTGTGCCTACCCGTTGGAGCGATGCGGACGCGTTGGGACATATCAATAATGTTATGTACATCCGCTATCTTGAATGTGGTCGACTGGATTATTTTTTAAAGGTTTGTGGCATGTCGCTGGAAGCAGGGCAGTGCCAGGGTATGGTGTTGGCGAAGCTTGAAACCGGGTTTCTGCGACAGGTACATCATCCGGCCGACCTTGAAGTAGCGACTCGCATCTCTCGATTAGGTAATTCCAGCTTTGATATTGACGCGGTCATTTTCAATCAGCAGGATGTAGTTATCAGTAGCTGCAGCGTCTGCGTCTGGTTTGATTTTATAGAAAACCTGAGTATGCCGATACCGACCGATATCCGAAAAATGTTAACGGAGTTTGAACAGAGGAACCTAAAATGAGCTACGACAATATTCTGCTAGAACGCCGTGAATCGGTGGCTATAATTATGCTGAATCGGCCCAGGACCCTGAATGCCTTGTGCGCAGCGGTATTTAACGAACTGGAAATTGCGCTTGATGAACTTGAAGCCGATAACGATATCGGCGCGATTGTCATCACTGGCAGTGACAAGGCGTTTGCGGCTGGTGCTGATATTCGCGAATTGCAGGATCAGAGCTTTCAGGACATGCTGACCGATAGCGGCTTGACTAAAAACTGTGATCGTGTCGCCCGCTGCCCGAAACCGGTAATTGCGGCCGTAGGCGGCTACGCGCTTGGTGGCGGTTGTGAACTGGCGATGATGTGTGATTTTATTATTGCGGCCGAAAACGCTAAATTTGGTCAGCCTGAGATAACCATTGGTACTATTCCGGGTATCGGTGGCTCCCAGCGTCTGACCGGGCTGGTTGGTAAGGCCAAAGCCATGGATATGTGCCTGACCGGACGCATGATGGATGCATCAGAAGCGGAACGTGTCGGACTGGTATCGCGAGTCGAAGCGCTGGATAGCTATCTGCAGGTTACGGTTGAAGCCGCGCAGCAAATTGCCGGCTATTCACGCCCTGTGGTAGCAATGCTTAAGCAACTGGTGAATAGCTCTCTGGAAACTTCACTGCAACAGGGTCTGGAAAGCGAACGTCAGCAATTCAAGGCGACTTTTGCGTTAGATGATCAAAAGGAAGGCATGGCCGCCTTTGCCGAAAAGCGAGAGCCGGAATTTAAAAATCGATAATTGAATTATGGCGGCATTAATCAAATAAATTTTCCAAGCATTTCAATAAGAACCGTTTTAGTTTATGGAATGTGTGCTAGAATATGCGCCGGTAGAAATTCGGATCTTTAAAATTTCTTTGTAAATCAATAATTTGCAGTTATTTTGACGTCTTTAATAGGTATGGACGGCCGTATTTTTTTTGATTTTTGCCGGTATAGATCGACTGGCGAGCAGGCGTAGATAGATTTTTAAACACTTTATTGATTGGAAACCACCATGGCTGACCTGAATAGTTATCGGAATATCGGCATTTTTGCCCATGTTGATGCCGGTAAAACAACCACCACCGAACGTATTTTGAAACTAACCGGAAAGATTCACAAAATCGGTGAAGTGCACGATGGTGCGGCTACCACCGATTTCATGGATCAGGAGCAGGAGCGTGGTATCACTATTCAGTCTGCTGCGACCAGTTGCGAATGGAATAAACATCGGTTAAATATTATCGATACTCCCGGGCACGTTGACTTTACGATCGAGGTATACCGTTCGTTGAAGGTTCTTGATGGCGGTGTTGGCGTATTTTGTGGCTCTGGTGGTGTTGAGCCGCAGTCAGAGACCAACTGGCGCTATGCCAATGAGTCGGAAGTTGCGCGAATAATCTTTGTTAACAAGCTGGATCGCCTGGGTGCTGATTTTTACCGTGTTGTTAAACAGGTGGAGGACGTACTGGGTGCGAATCCGCTGGTAATGACGCTGCCGATAGGTACCGAAGATCAGTTTAGCGGTGTAGTTGACCTGCTCAGTCGCAAAGCCTGGGTATGGGATGATTCCGGTGATCCGACTAAATTTGAAGTTCAGGAACCGCCCGCCGATATGTTCGACCTGATTGACGAGTATCGTGAAAAGTTGATTGAAACTGCGCTGGAACAGGATGACGATTTGCTTGAGAGTTATTTAGAGGGCGAAGAGCCTGCGATTGAAGATATCATGCGATGTATTCGTAAAGGCACTATCGCGCTCGATTTCTTTCCGACATATTGTGGTTCGGCATTCAAGAACAAGGGTATTCAGTTAGTCCTGAATGCGGTGGTCGACTACCTTCCCAATCCGACAGAGGTTACCCCTCAACCCGAAGTTGATCTCGAAGGTAACGAAACCGGCGAAGTTGCAACGGTAGATGTAAACAAACCTTTACGCGCCCTGGCATTCAAGATCATGGATGACCGTTTTGGTGCCTTGACTTTCACTCGCATCTATTCGGGCAAATTGTCTAAAGGCGATACCGTATTAAATACTTTTACCGGCAAAACTGAGCGTATTGGCCGTATCGTAGAAATGCATGCCGATGATCGCATCGAACTCGATTCCGCTGAAGCAGGCGATATCATTGCGCTGGTAGGTTTGAAAAATGTTCAAACCGGTCATACCTTATGTGATCCTAAACAACCCGCCACACTGGAGCCGATGGTATTTCCGGATCCGGTTATTTCGGTTGCTATTAGGCCTAAAGATCAGACAGCTTCGGAAAAAATGGGTATCGCGCTTGGTAAGATGATTAAAGAAGACCCGTCTTTCTATGTCGAAACCGACGATGAAAGTGGTGAAACTATTATCAAGGGAATGGGTGAATTGCACCTTGATATCAAAGTCGATATTCTGCGTCGCACGCACCTGGTTGATGTGGAAGTCGGTAAGCCGCAGGTGGCATATCGCGAGACCATTACTCAGCGAACTGAGGACAGTTATACGCACAAGAAACAAACCGGTGGTTCGGGCCAGTTCGGTAAGATCGATTACGTGATTGAACCGGGGGAAACCGGCAGCGGGTACCAGTTTGAATCGACTGTTACCGGCGGCAATGTACCGCGTGAATTCTGGCCGGCGGTTGACAAAGGTTTCGCCAGTTGTATGAATGAAGGTGTGCTTGCCGGATTTCCACTGCTTGACGTCAAGATTACTTTGGTGGATGGCGCGTTTCACGCGGTCGATTCATCGGCAATAGCGTTTGAAACCGCCGCTAGAGGTGCTTATCGTCAATCTATTCCCCGGGCAGTTCCTCAGTTAATGGAGCCGATTATGAAAGTTGACGTATTTGTCCCGGAAGATCATGTCGGCGATGTTATCGGTGATCTAAACCGCCGTCGTGGCATGATAAAAGCCCAGGAAGCAACGGTGTCAGGTGTACGTGTAAAAGCGGATGTGCCGTTGTCGGAAATGTTCGGCTATATCGGTGATCTGCGGACTATGACATCGGGTCGCGGTCAATTTTCGATGGAATTTGAGCACTATATGCCTTGTCCGAAAAATGTCTCGGAAGCGGTTATTAAGGAAGTTAACGAACGCCGCGCAGCAAAAAAATAAATGTCAAACTGGGCCTCAATTTGCCAGTGTAGAATGTGCCTCGAAGTATTCGATGCACATTCGAGTAAACCATTGATTAAATTGGGCGAATTGTAGGTAACGCTATTGACATGACCCAGGGGCGTGTAGAGAATACGCACCTTGCTGGAGGGGTTCCCGAGTGGCCAAAGGGGGCAGACTGTAAATCTGCTGGCTCAGCCTTCGGTGGTTCGAATCCACCCCCCTCCACCATTATTAACGATGTGTTCTGAAGCGAGACCGGGTAAGTTAATAAATTGAGCGGTTACGGTAGTTGTGTAGAGCTCTATATTTATGATGAGTAAAACGCGTTATCGCGTTTACTGAGAAAAATGGCTTAGTGTCGTGCCTAAACCAGGAAATAATAGCTTGCGGGTGTCGTATAGTGGCTATTACCTCAGCCTTCCAAGCTGATGACGCGGGTTCGATTCCCGCCACCCGCTCCAGATTCTGGAATAAGGTACAATTGAATAAGGCTCATATAGCTCAGTCGGTAGAGCACTTCCTTGGTAAGGAAGAGGTCACCGGTTCAAATCCGGTTATGAGCTCCAGCTTAAGTGGTAGAGAGCGAGAATTGCTAATAACGAGGTCGTGATTGGCCGAAAAAACTTGAGAGAAATCTTATGTCAAAAGAAAAATTTGAAAGAAACAAGCCCCACGTAAATGTGGGCACCATCGG
>CAZYYM010000036.1:0-29869 GCA_964651385.1 uncultured Gammaproteobacteria bacterium
TGGAGGCTGAGGGCGGAATCGAACCGCCGTCCACGGCTTTGCAGGCCGCTGCATGACCACTCTGCCACCCAGCCTTTGGGTGCGCCATATTACTGTAATTTACGATAAAGACCAAAAAAAACCTCGACCTGGTCGAGGCTATAAATCTGGAGCGGGAAACGAGATTCGAACTCGCGACCCCAACCTTGGCAAGGTTGTGCTCTACCAGCTGAGCTATTCCCGCGAAAGAGCCGCTATTCTATAGATTCACCTTTAACTGTCAAGCCAGAGATGGGCAAATTAACGACCTAAACTTCAGCTATTTTTCCGAATTACCGGCCACGCTGCACGCAGGTAGATAAACATTGAAACGATGGTAAAAACCGCAGCCAGGAAATAAAACCCAAGTCCAATTTCGAATATGGGAATGTCATTAAACGGCTCAGCATATATCATTAAAAACAGCGAAAATAATTGTGCCGTCGTTTTCGCTTTGCCGATTAAGGAAACCCTGACTGCGGCACTGTTTCCAATTCCCGCCATCCATTCACGTAGCGCTGAAATGGATATTTCCCTGGCGACAATAACTACCGAAGGTAATGCGATATAAATACTTGGGTGCGCCTGCACGAGTAGTATGATTGCAACAACCACCATTAATTTATCTGCGACAGGATCGAGGAATGCGCCAAAAGATGATTCCTGCTTTAAAACGCGGGCCAGGTATCCATCAACCCAGTCAGAAAAACTGGCAAGTGCGAAGAGACCTGCAGCTGCCAGGTTCGCCCAGGCGAATGGCAGATAAAACACAACAACGAACAAAGGGATCAGAGCAATTCGAAATAATGTAATAGCGGTAGGTAATGTCAGTTTCATGTTGAGACAATATCAATTTCAGGCATGAAAGCTATCATAGATTGACTGGGCGGTCTCTCGATTAATACCTTTTATTTGCATCAGTTCCTCGACCCCGGCGGACTGTACACCCTGCAAACCTCCAAAGGTATTGAGTAGCATCTGCCGTTTTTTCGCGCCGATTCCGGGTATCTCTTCGAGTCTCGAAGTTTTACGTCGCCTGGCTCGCGCTTTACGGTGTCCGGTAATAGCAAACCGATGCGCTTCATCGCGAATTTGTTGAATCAATAATAATGCTGGTGAATCAAGCTTTATCGTCAGCGTGGAAAAACTTTCATCAATTATATCTTCGTAACCTGCTTTGCGTTCCACCCCTTTGGCAACCCCGTAGACACGCAAATTAAGTTTCACTTCGAACAGATTCAGTGTTTCAAAAACATCGAGGGCCCTGTGCAACTGACCTTTACCACCATCGATCAATACCAGATCAGGTAATAATGATGCATCGTGTTTGCGCTTACTATATCGCCTTTCGAGCACCTGTTTCATTGCCGCATAATCGTCTCCCGGGGTAATATTATTGATGTTATAGCAACGATATTCGGATTTGATTGCACCTTCATTACCGAAAACGACGCAGGACGCTTTGGTGTGCTCCCCCATGGTGTGACTGATATCAAAACACTCGATACGTTCGGGAGCCTGTTCGAGCTGAAATTCGTCGACTAGTGACTGAAAACGTTTGTTTAAATGGCTAGCGGACAGCAAATGCGTCTTCAATGCCTGCTCTGCATTATTCGTGGCATTTTCCAGCGCTTTTTTGCGTTTGTCTCGAACGGTTGGAGATAACTTTATCCGAGATTCGTGAATGGCATCGAGTGTATTCGCCACCAGTTCCTGATCCGGCAAAGCATGACTTATGATGATTTCTCTCGGTGGGGGATGGCGAGAGTAATGCTGCATGATAAATGTCTGTAATAAATCTTCCGGCTTCGAAGAAAGCTTTACCCGGCTGATAAAAGGTTTGTTACCTAACGATGTCCCGTTGCGAATCATAAATAATTGGATGCAACAAACGTCCTGTTGAACCGCACAGGCAAGAATGTCGATATCACTCTGAAAACCGGTGACGAATTGCTTTTCAGTGACATGGCGTAGTGTTTCAATTTTGTCGCGAATTGCGGCAGCCTGTTCGAAGTCGAGTTGAGTGGAACATTGCTCCATCAAAGCCACTTGCTGATCCATAAGCAGATCACTTTCCCCCTCGAGAAACATACGGGCCTGCTCAACCTGTTTATTGTAATGGGTACTGTCGGTATGCCCGACACAGGGACCGGTGCAGCGGTTTATCTGATATTGCAGGCAGGCGCGACTGCGATTTTTCATCGCTGAATCTTCACAATTGCGCAGTTGAAACATGCGTTGAATATGATTGATCGTATATCGTATGGAACCGGCACTGGGAAATGGCCCGAAAAAAGTGCCCTTACGCGCATTTGTTTTACCACGGTATACCTTTAAACGAGGATATTCGTGGCTAGTCAGGCAGATATACGGATAGCTTTTGTCATCTCGAAACAGAATATTGTAATGCGGGTTGAGATTTTTGATCAGATCATTTTCAAGCAATAAAGCTTCGCTTTCGGTTCGCGTATTAATCACCTCAATCTGAGCAATTTTACCAACCAGTGTCAAAATGCGGGTCGACAGGCCTGTTTTTCTAAAGTAGCTACTCAGGCGTTTTTTCAGATTTCGAGCTTTACCGACGTATATGACTTTTTGACGTTTATCGAGCATGCGATAAACGCCCGGTTTTGTGCTGACCGTGGCCAGAAAAGCCGCTGAATTGAAACTATCTTGATCGTTCATAGTCGCGCAGTAATTATCTGAAAGACTAATATAACCATGTAGTTAAGCGGAGCTTGCAAATTCAACCATGCCCTGTTCAACGGCGATCTTGATCAAATCGACTTCGTTGCTCGCCTCGAGCTTTTCCAGTAAACGCAATCGGTAGGTACTGATGGTTTTGGGACTAAGGCACAACTTTTCAGATATTTGAATATTGCTGAGACCGTTAGAGATCATCAACATGACCTGAAACTCTCGTCTGGATAATTTATCGATCGGATTCCGTTCATTGCCCGGCAACAGCGACAGCGCCAGTTGTTGAGCAATGCTGGTAGCAATAAAAGAATTACCGTCATTGACCTGTTTAATTGCTTCTATCATTTCATCGACACCACATTCCTTGGTGAGGTAGCCCCTGGCGCCGATTTCGAGCATACGTTTTGGAAAAATTTGCTCGCTATGTACTGTCAGCACTATAATTTTTTGGCTCGGATCACGATTTAGAATCCGCCGACAGGCTTCGACGCCACCTATTCCCGGCATATTGACATCCATCAATATGACATCCGGCTTTAATTCTTGCACCATACGTATACTGTCTTCGCCGCATTCGGCTTCACCGACGATGCTAACCTGCCCGGTATCTTCTAAAAGCCGGCGTATACCTGAACGGACCAGGGCGTGGTCATCGGTGAGCAAAACATTAATCATGGATAGCGGCCTGTCTCAAATTCAGGAAATAGTATCACACCACTCCTACATTGCGTAATCCTTATTAAACAGACAGCCCAATTAAAATCTGAGTAAAGCAGAGCCCCATGTAAATCCACCACCGAATGCTTCCAGCAATAACAGCTCGTTTTTCTTGATACGTCCATCCCGGACAGCAACATCGAGAGCAAGCGGCACAGAAGCGGCCGAGGTATTGCCGTGTTTATCAACCGTCACTACGACCTGATCCATCGACATCTTAAGCTTCTTCGCGGTAGCGGAAATAATACGCGTATTGGCCTGATGCGGAACCAGCCAGTCAATATCAGATTTCATCATGTGATTGGCTGCCAATGTTTCGTCAACGATGTGACCGAGCGTATTCACTGCCATTTTAAACACCTCGTTTCCCTTCATTTCGACAAAAGCGTTACCGGCCTTGACCTTCTCAAAATCACTGGAAATGCCACAGGGTACCTGCAGCAAATCAACGTAATCACCATCGGCATGAATATGGGTCGATAAAATCCCGGTATCTTCACTGGCCTCGAGGATTACCGCACCTGCACCGTCACCAAACAGTACACAGGTTCCTCTGTCCTGCCAGTTTAATATACGCGAAAATACTTCAGCACCAATAATCAACGCCTTTTTACTACTTCCCGACTGGATGAATTTTTCTGCGATCGTCAACGCATAAACGAAGCCCGTGCAAACCGCCTGAATATCAAATGCCGGGCAACCATGAATACCCAGTCGTGACTGTAAAATACAGGCGGAACTGGGAAATATTTTATCGGGTGTTGAGGTCGCTAAAATAATTAAATCAATGTCCTCGATATTGATACCGGCTGCTTCTATTGCCATTCGGGAAGCGGCTTCCGCGAGATCTACCGTGGTTTCGCCTTTTGCAGCAATATGGCGTTGCTCGATTCCGGTTCGTTCACGTATCCATTGATCAGAAGTATCAACTATTTTTTCCAGATCGGCGTTTGACATCACATTTTCCGGAAGATAGCCGCCTGTACCGGTTATTCGCGCATAGGTCATAATCAACTTTCCTCTTTACTCGCAAAATAGGTTTCCAGGACCCTAGATATCCTTTGTGGAACATCATTTTCGATCTCTATGCTAGCAATTTTTATAGCATTTAAAAAAGAACTGGTATCAGCCCCGCCATGACTTTTAACAACAATACCATTCAATCCCAGTAAACTGGCGCCATTATACCGCCGCGGGTCGAGTATCTTGCGGACAGCCTGTAATACCGGCAATGCAACTATTGCAGCCAATTTGGTGATCATGTTTTTTTTGAATTCCTGGCGTAACACCTGGTTCACTAAAGCGGCCAATCCTTCGCCGGTTTTCAGTGAAACATTACCGGCAAAACCATCGGTAACAACAACATTGACAGTGCCCTTATAGATATCATCACCTTCGACAAACCCATGATAATTTAAACCGCTATCAGAGATTAACCGGCTCGCCAATTTGATGGTCTCGCTGCCTTTCATGGCTTCAGAGCCTATATTCAGTAAGCCCACCGACGGGGATTCGACGCCTTCAACTGATTGCGCCAGAACCGAGCCCATCAAAGCAAATTCATGAAGGTTCTCGGCTGTACATTCGAGGTTAGCACCCAAATCGAGCATATGAGTTTGGCCGGTCATCGAGGGCAGCATCGTACAGATAGCCGGGCGGCTGATTCCAGGGATGGTCTTTAATACAAATTTACTGGTTGCCATTAAAGCACCGGTATTCCCCGCGCTAACGCAGGCCTGCACCTGCCGGGATTTTACCAGGTCTATGGCAACTCGCATCGACGAATCCTTTTTCTTTTTTAAGGCCTGAGCCGGGGCTTCGTCCATACCGACTACTTCCGAGGCATGGTGCACACTGATACGACTTTCCGAGCCCAACCCCAGGCGTTCGATTTCCGCTCTCAGTTTTTGATCATCACCAACCAGAACAAGCGCAATGTCGGTAATTTCTGTCAACGCTTTTTTAGCGGCAGGTACAATAATACTCGGGCCATGGTCTCCGCCCATGGCATCAAGCGCAATTATTTTACGACTCATTCACAAATGCTCAAAATAAATACGGGCGGATAATACCGCCCGTATAAATCAGATATCAACGAATAATTTTATTCGTCGTCATCGACCAGTTTTTCTACGATAACTTTACGCCCACGGTAGTAGCCGTCGGCGCTGATATGATGACGGCGATGTGTTTCACCGGTGGTTGGCTCGACCGATAAGGTAGCGCTAACAAGCGTATCGTGTGATCGCCTCATACCACGCCTTGAAGGCGTTTTACGATTTTGTTGAACAGCCATGAAAATCTCCAAATAATTTAATGGGTTGTTTTCAAATCCTTGAGAACTGAAAACGGGTTTTCTCTATCGGCGGGTTCCTGAGTGCTCTCAGTTACCTGCCAATGCTCATTACAGGTATCCTTTTCATGCATTGCTACCAGCGGCAATGCCAGGATAATCTCATCTTCGACAACTTCAAAAATATTAATTTTACCTTCATTGCTATACAGCGTATCAAGACTGCTTTCGCTAACAATATCGTCTGCTGCATCAATCAGCAGCTGGAATTCGAATTCGAGCTCATTCGACATTACTTGCAGACAACGTTGACATTCGATTTGCAAACTGGCCTGAAGACTTCCTCTAATCATCGGTATCGCGTAGTCACTGTTCAGAAACTCAAACCTGACTGCAATCACACCCTGACCAGAAGCCAACAATTCGCATACCCGGGGTAAGTCCATCACACGGATCCAGCCTTCGAAATAACCTCTGCGGGATACTTCCTTCAGGACCGGATAGCTTTGTTTGAGTTTGCCCTGCATAAAAGCGGCGATTTTACATGGATATGGCGATTCCTGTCTACGGCTAATGTGGCTGCGTAGCTGGTTTTTACCGATTAAATTGCTTTGGTTATCCAATGAAGTGAGTGTTTTTTTGTGATCGGGTTGTTAAAGCACATTGAACATGATGAGATACAATCTTTCAGCCAAAAAAGGTCCGATTCTTGAAGCCAGATATCATCCTTGCCAGCAGCTCTCCATTTAGAAAATCGCTGCTTGAGAGACTACCGATTGAATTTTCGTGTATTGCACCCGACATCGACGAAAATCAGCATGACAATGAGCCTGCGAGAGACTACGTGAAACGACTCGCCTGCCAAAAGGCGGAGGCAATTGGTCGGTTACATACAGGTGCGATCGTGATCGGTTCTGACCAGTGCGCATTGCTTGACGGCATTATTTTAGGCAAACCTGGTACACACACCAATGCACTCAAACAACTTCGAAAGGCCCAGGGCAAAACGATGGAATTCTACACCGGGGTTTGTGTCTATCGACATTCGAATCGGATTTGCCTGGTTGAAGATACTCTATTTGAGGTAGAATTTCGTCAGCTCAGCGACCAGCAACTAAACCACTATTTACGAGTCGAAAAACCCTATCAATGCGCTGGCAGTTTCAAATCCGAAGCCTACGGAATTACGCTATTCAGACGGATGCACGGAGATGATCCAACCGCCTTAATTGGATTGCCCCTAATCTGTCTGACTGGCCTGCTCGAAGAAGCGGGTATCACCGTTATTTAATTACATTACCGGTCGAGAACAACCTGGCTAAATTTGCACTCACCGAAGCTCCAAAACGATCTGCGAGACGGTCAAACAAAGCCCCCTTTGGTGTAAAATCAACCAGTTTTTCGGCTTTGACTATGTCACGCGCGACACTGCTGCTAGTACCATAAGCATCGACCAGACCAAGCTGAATCGCCTTTTCTCCAGTCCAGATCAATCCGGTAAACAGATCTTTCTGCTCTACCAGACGTTCACCGCGACCCAATTTAACAGCCTCGATAAAATGCTGGTGGACCTCGTTAAGCATGGTCTGAATATGGGCCTTCTGCTTACTGTTTTCAGGTAAAAACGGGTCGAGTAATCCTTTATTTTCTCCTGCAGTCAACAACCGACGTTCAACTCCGACTTTTTTCATTAACTCAACAAATCCAAAGTTATCCATACGGACACCTATCGAGCCGACAAGACTCGACCGATTGACATAAATATCGTCTGCCGCTGCGGCGACAAAATAACCGCCGGAAGCGGCAATATCGGACACAACAGCATAAAGTGGAATTGCTTTATATTTATCCCTTAACCGCTTGATTTCATTGTATATATATGACGACTGTACCGGAGATCCTCCGGGTGAGTTTATCTCCAGAATAACGGCCTTGGTGTTCTCGTTCTTAAAGGCAGATTTCAGCCCGGCGACAACATTTTCGGCACCTGCCCCCTCACCGTCAGCAATGATACCGGACAGCTTAACCAGGGCGGTATGCCCCGAATCGCCATTGTCGACACCGACTGTGTAGCCATCTCCGTCCATATTTAAAACGAAAAACACAATAGGCGTCAGATAGGCAAAGAAAATAAACAGGAAGAAAATACGCCAGCGTCTTGCCCTGCGTTGTTCGTCAATCGCGGCAAAAGCTAGTTTATGTACTATTTTTTCATAATTGGGGTCAGACATGTGTATTTATTGCCTCGAGTTGGTTTGGGTAAAGTCGCATCACCATGGTCATTTTATTCCGCTACAATATTGGCCTGAATGAGCCTTATCGGAGCTCGCAATGCTACGATACGCTTCTGCAAGCCGGTCAAAAGTATCGAAACCAAGCTCCGGTTTAAGCCGGGATATCGCACCGACGAGACTCAGCCCGACTATATGCCGTATAGCAGGTTCGCTCGGCGGCAAAATCTTAAGCTTCATGAAAGCAGAATGCATGCAGGCATAATTTGGGCCTGCGAGTCAGCCAAAGTTCCATCCCAGTCAAAAATTACAACTCGGTAGTTTTTAGCCATATGTTCTTTCAACAAGGCTGAAACTTTCAGGAATCGGTGCGTTAATAACCATCTCTACATTATAGCTGGTCTTCGGCAATTCGAGGCGACTGGCGTGTAACATAAGTCGCCTCATCCCTAGCTTCTTCATATTCCGGTTAAATTGTCTATCGCCGTATTTACTATCCCCGACAATCTCGTGCCCTTCAGCCTGACAGTGAACTCGAATTTGATGGGTTCGCCCGGTGAGCAATTGAATGGTGAGCAGGCTGCACTGATCGCCGACTCGACTGTCGAGTATTAAAGTATGAGCCCTCTGACCGGCAGGATCGGCATAAACACGTCTTTCACCATTTGGCAGATGTGTCTTTTTTAAAGGATGCGTAATTTCGTTAACTGCCTCAGGCCAGTAGCCCTTGACTACCGCGTTATACGCTTTAACCATTGAATTATTCCGAACACAGGCTTGCAATTCCAGAAGCGACTGCCGATGGCAGGCTAACAATAAACAACCGCTGGTATCCCGATCAAGCCTGTGAACCAGTTCAATATCGCTATCAGGGCGCAACAAACGCATTATATCAATCACCCCAAATTCAACACCAGAACCGGAATGCACCGCCAGCCCGGCCGGCTTATTGATAACAACAAAATGCCTGTTTTCGAATAGAATCGATGCCTCAACCTGATCGATCCATTTTTTCGATATTATCGGAGATTGGGTATCCCGGTCCCGGTATATTGGCGGTACTCGTATCAGGTCACCCAGCTTTAATTTGTAATCGGGTTTAACACGTTTTTTATTCACACGCACCTCACCCTTGCGAATTATTCGGTATATATGAGTACGTGGTACCCGCTTAATAGTTTTAAAAAGAAAATTATCCAGACGCTGGCCAAGTTCAGCGCTACCAGTTTCGATAGTTCGAACTGATGACTTTATTTCGTCGCTATTTGTAATCAATGGATGGCAGTACCGATAATTTATGGTATATTCCTGTCCGTAGCATTGTACTGTTTAGTGAACAGTCAATACACTACCAAAACGGTTTTTTATCGAAAACACTGGCATTTATCCGAGCATTAAATCTTTGTTTTCTAATAATATTAGTCCATCAAAATCTAGCTGTCGCTGATTATCTCTGGACATCATTTATTGACACTGGTCCATGTACTGTCTCTTTTTAAGCCATATTCTGATTCAAAGCATTGCACTATTAAACGGATTTAAACAACCGTTGCAGGCTTCGCATGCGCGCGCATATAAACATTTGAAATCACGATCAGATCAGCTGGAAACAGGCAGTATCAGGCCTTTCATACAAGGCATAATTACTAATGAAACGAATACTCATCAATGCCACTCAGGCAGAAGAGTTACGCGTGGCGATGGTCAACGGCCAGCGCCTCTACGATCTCGATATCGAAGTCCCTTCTCGCGAACAAAAAAAGTCCAATATTTATAAAGGCAAAATTACCCGAATAGAACCCAGTCTCGAAGCTGCTTTTGTAAACTATGGCGCCGAACGCCATGGCTTTCTGCCATTTAAGGAAATTTCAAAGATTTATTTTTCTGATAACGCCAAAGATGACAACGGCAAGGTCAGTATAAAAGATGCGGTTAAAGTCGATCAGGAAATAGTCGTCCAGATCGAAAAAGAAGAACGCGGTAACAAAGGTGCAGCATTAACCAGTTTTATCAGCCTGGCTGGTCGATTTCTCGTTGCAATGCCCCAAAATCCACGAGCCGGTGGCGTTTCACGTCGAATAGAGGGTGAAGATCGCGATCAACTCAAGAAAGTTCTCAATGAACTCAATATGCCGGAAGGCATGGGCGTTATCGTACGCACTGCAGGCGTCGGCCGCTCGGTCGAAGAAATGCAGTGGGATCTTGATTATCTCAATCAAGTCTGGTCCGCTATTGAAAACGCCGCCAAAGAACGCAGTGCACCATTTCTGATCTATCAGGAATCGGATATTGTCGTCCGAGCTTTACGTGACCACTATAAAAATGATGTCGGCGAAATATTGATTGATTCGGAACGGGCTTACCAGCAAGCCTATGATTTCATGTCGATGGTGATGCCTAATTCGTTGAACAAACTTAAAAAGTTCGATGATAAATTACCTTTATTCAATCGCTTTCAGATCGAGAATCAGATTGAATCCGCTTTCTCTCGTGAGGTAACCCTGTCCTCAGGCGGCGCCATCGTCATCGACCATACCGAGGCATTGACTTCGATTGATATCAATTCGGCACGCGCCACCAAAGGCAGTGATATAGAGGAAACTGCTAAAAATACCAATCTCGAAGCCGCCGATGAAATAGCACGGCAGTTACGTATCCGGGATCTAGGTGGTTTGATCGTTATCGACTTCATCGACATGATGCAGAATAAAAACCAGCGCGAGGTCGAGTCACGACTGCGTAACGCCGTTTATGATGACAGGGCACGGGTTCAAATCGGCAGAATTTCCCGATTTGGATTACTTGAAATGTCGCGTCAGCGCCTACGTCCTTCACTGGACGAGTCTAGCCAGATTGTCTGTCCCCGCTGCAATGGTCAGGGTACGATTCGAGATGTTGAATCCCTGTCCCTGGCAGTTTTACGATTGCTCGAAGAAGAAGCGCTTAAGGACAGTACCGGGAAAATTCTGGCCAAAATTCCTGTCGAATGCGCAACATACCTGCTCAATGAAAAACGCGATAAAGTAGAAGACATCGAAAAACGTCGTCAAGTGCACCTGGTAATCATTCCGGATCCAAATCTGGAATTACCGCATTTCCATCTCGAACGGGTAAAAGAGAATGACACCCATCGTCATGAATCGAATTACAAAAAGTCATACGAATTAACAACCGAGGAAGAAGCCGTGAACCTGGTTGAAATCAGTAGCAGCCAAACGCCCAAATCCGAGATAGCCGCAGTTCAGCGTGTGCAGCCCCCCGCACCCAAGCCCCAACCAGTTCAGCCCTCTCCGACAAACTCCGAGGGCCTGGTACGCAAGCTGGTTAAAGCACTGTTTGGTGGTTCTAAAGCACCTCAAGAAGCGGCGCAAGCGGCTGACAAAAAGCCTGCTGCAGCAACCAGAGGTACTCGAAATCAAAATAGTAATCGCAATCGAAATAGCAATCGGACCCGTAATAGCCAATCCCGTAATCGAAATCAAAGAAATGCTGATAGCAGTAATAATGCAGAAAAAACACGCGCCCGGACTAGCGATTCCCAGACCGATAACAAGCAGGCAGCAGATAATAGAAAGACGGCCAATTCCGGACGTCCAAAACGCTCTCGTGGCGGTCGCTCCGGAAACCGTAATCGCTCGCGGAACCAGGGTAACAAGCCGGAATCAAATCAGGTATCCAGCACTGCCGACAATAAGAATCAGTCAGTGGACGGGAACGTAACAGAAACGGACAATGTAAAGACCACTGAAGTTATGGTCGAAAATAAGCCAGTATATCCAGCGAGCAGCAAAACTGTTCAGGATAAAAAGGCACCGAGCCACAGAATTGCAAAACCACTGGCTGATGCTTCTCCTAAAGCGGAAGTTCACATCAAGGCCGACACTCAACAGGTAGAAACAGACTCACCGCCCGAATCCAAACCTGCAACCCAGCAAAGACAACCTGAATCGGTTAGCATGGAATCAGCTGAGAAAAAGACCGTGACAGAAGTTAAACCGGCAGTTAGCGGCAACCCACTATCGGGTGAAAAAACCATTCCCGATGACAAACCAGTCAATGAGACAAAACCGGTTGGTTCAACACCTGCTCCCGACACTACATCACCAACGTCAAGGCAACAAGACCTGTAACAAAAAAGGCCGGCCGCTAATAACGGTCGGCCTTCGCTTTTTTAGGCAGGAAGCTTTATTTCTCCAGTTCCTTCAAAATCTCACTGGTAATATTGACGGTTTCTGCTGCAAAGGCCACGCCATCTGAAAAAATAAAGTCGAATCCATTTTCGGCACCATAATTCCTTATCACCAGCGTAATTGCTTTTCTTACTTCAATGAGTAACTGGTTGCGACGTTTCTGTACATCTTCTCTCAAAGACTGTTGATCGAATTTAAACTTGCGCTTGCGTTGATTTATTTCATCTTCTGTTTTCTTTTTCTGTTCATCACTCATTATGGCACTATCATTTTGATAGCTTTTCTCCATAGCATTAATTTCTTTCACCGATTCTCGAAGTTTGAGTTCACGGTCCTTGAACTCATTTCTCATTGTTTCCAGGGCATTCTGGGCCTGAGGTGATTTTTCCAGCAATATACTTGAATCAATAAAGGCGAATTTTCCGTCCGCATGAACTCCTAGACTGATAATCGATAATAATAGTAAGGTGGTAGTTTTCAATTTCATAAGGTTCTCTTAATCGCCGATTGCGGCCGTTTGTTTTTTAAGTCGGTCATTTAACAACTTTTCGACATTATTGGCATCGTCGAATAGCTTTTCAATACTTTTGGGTGAATATACCTTGCTAATACCATTATTTTTAGTCGTTTCTTCATTCCGGCCTTGCTCTGCTGACCTGGTTCCTACCTCTGGCAGTTTTACCGACTGGATGACATTGGTATTGGGATCGTAGCCTTTCACCGTGTATTCAACCCCTGCCGATGGGGGGTTACTAGTAAATTGAATATTTCCGCCACTGTCCTTCCATTGATAAATAACCGTTCCGGCAGAAGAATTTGCCACCTCCTTGCCAGAACTGGTCGTAGGCAAACTGGATATTTTGGGCAAATCCGGTAGTTCAAGGCCCGGAACTTTTAAATCAGAAATATGCATCAGCGTTCTGCCATCCTTGCCTTTCAAAATAGTAAAAGGTAACAATATACCGATGACAAGCGCGGCAATGAGTAATTTGCCAAACAGTTTCATACTACTCTCCCTATTTCACCGATGGGTTGCTGTAGTATAGCCGTTTATGCGCCGATTACCTGCCGTCCATTCATATACGGTTGCAATACTTCTGGAACGTCGATGCTGCCATCGACCCGCTGGAAGTTCTCCATGACCGCAATCAGTGTTCTGCCCACCGCTAGACCCGATCCATTCAGCGTATGCAGCAATTCCGCTTTACCAGTTTGTGGATTGCGCCAGCGTGCTTTCATCCGGCGCGCCTGGAAGTCGAGCATATTGCTACAAGAAGATATTTCACGATAGCTATTTTGCCCAGGCAGCCATACTTCCAGATCGTATGTTTTGGTCGCTGAAAATCCAAGGTCTCCGCCACATAATATTACCTTTCGATAAGGCAGACCGAGCATTTGTAAAATGATTTCTGCGTGACCAGTTAAGTTTTCCAGCGCCTGCATCGAATCTTCGGGTCTGACAATTTGCACCAGCTCAACTTTTTCAAACTGATGTTGGCGAATCATACCCCGGGTATCTCGTCCATAGGACCCGGCCTCTGAACGAAAACAGGGCGTATGCGCGACATATTTCAATGGCAATTCAGCCGCCTCGACGATGCTATCGGCAACAAAGTTAGTAATCGGAACCTCGGCTGTCGGGATCAGGTATAAATCGTGCGTTTCGGAAGATAGATGAAACAGGTCTTCCTTAAACTTGGGTAACTGCCCGGTACCTACCAATGTTGCAGCATTGACCAGATAAGGCGCATAAGCTTCGGTATAACCATGTTCGTAGCTGTGTTGATTGATCATGAACTGAATCAGGGCGCGCTGCATCGTCACCAGATCACCGGTCATGGTCACGAATCGAGAACCGGAGAGTTTCGCAGCCCGCTCAAAGTCGATGCCCTTTAAACGACTTCCGAGTTCAATATGATCGAGTGCTTCGAATTCAAATACTCTCGGCTCACCCCATTTGAGTACTTCTATATTATCGTCTTCTGACAAACCCGCTGGTACCGATTCGTGCGGAATATTCGGAATACCCAGTAGCATGTCGTCAATTTTAGATTGAAGTTCATTCAGATCACTTTCAGCCCGCTTAAGTTTATCGCCTGATTCGGCAACGTCATCGAGCAAGGATTGCACGTCCTCGCCCCGACTTTTAGCTCTACCTATCGCCTTCGATTGGTTATTGCGCTCGGATTGTAAATTCTGCGTAGCGACTTGCAGAGTTTTTCGACGATCTTCAAGTGTATTGAACATCTCGACGTCGAATTCGTATTTTTTTATGCGCAGCTTTTCTACTATGCTGTCGAGTTCGTCACTACGCAGGCGTTTGGGGTCCAACATGGAATTATCTCAAAAATATCTGTCTAGCAGTAAGCAAACCTGCCCAGGCGCCGGCTACACAGAACAAAACACTGACCAGTACATAGGCCAGTGCCTTGAGCAGCGCTCCTGTATCAAACCAGTGTATGGTATCCATAGCGAAGGTTGAGAAGGTAGTAAAAGAGCCCAGAAAGCCAACCATAATAGCGAGACGAATTTCATCGCTGACATTAAAGCGCTCCACCAACACAACAGCAAGAAAACCCATTACAAGGGAACCAAGTATGTTGACGATCAGTGTCCCATAAGAGAACTCATGACCTAGCCATTGGTACACGGTGCTGGTTACCCAATAGCGGGACATTGCACCAGCCGACCCACCGAGGGCAATCGCTATATAGATTGACATTTCAGATTTGCTTGAAAATGGGCTATTGTACCAGTCGTTTTAAAAGTTGCACCCTGGATGCGGCCTTTTTTAGATAAATCCAGTAACACTTCATCATTCTAGTTTAAAAATGGAAAGAACTCCTTTGCCTCTTGCTCAAATCGAGTCGCGCGAAAATCAAATCAAACAAATCGGTTTGAGTCTTGGTTTTCAACAAATCGGCATTAGTAGCGCGACTTTAGATCAACATCACCAGCAATATCAACAATGGATAGATAATCACTATCATGGCGAAATGACCTATATGGCGCGTAATATCGACAAGCGTCTGCATCCCGAACTTCTGGTGCCCGATACGCTATCCGTAATCTGTGTCCGGCTTGATTACCTGGGCGATGAAGGTGACTGGGCACAGACTTTACTTCAACGAACGGACCTGGCATATGTGTCGCGTTATGCGCTGGGTCGCGACTATCATAAGATGATGCGAAAGCGTTTGCAGCGTTTTGCGGATCGCATCGGTGAACTGGTCGATGAAATGGGATACCGCGTTTTTACCGATAGTGCACCGGTGTTAGAAAAAGCACTGGCGGCAAAGGCAGGAATCGGCTGGCAGGGTAAACACAGTAATTTGCTGCATCGTGAACACGGCTCATGGTTTTTCCTCGGTGAAATATATACGGATTTAAAGCTTCAGCCTGACCAGCCGGTTGATAATCATTGCGGTCGTTGTACCGCCTGTATGGATGTCTGCCCCACAAAGGCTATCATCGCACCCTACGTTGTTGATGCCCGACGCTGTATTTCGTATTTGACTATCGAGCACAAATCGGCCATCCCAGTCGAATTTCGAGCTGCAATCGGTAATCGTATTTATGGATGCGACGATTGCCAACTATTCTGCCCCTGGAATCGTTTTGCCCGCCCGTCGTCGGAAATAGACTTCGAGCCACGACACGGTCTCGACAAGATATCCCTGCTCGATTGTCTGAACTGGAGTGAATCTGATTTTTTGCAGAAAACACTCGGTTCGGCTATTCGCCGCATTGGTTACCAAAGCTGGATCAGAAATGTGGTGGTCGCACTTGGAAATGCCGATCATGACCCAAATATAATTACTGCCTTACAGGGCCAATACGACCGACACAATGCTCTAATTCAGGAGCATATCGACTGGGCAATTCAACAACAGAGTACAACGCATGAATGACTGGCAGGTTTTTACACAATCTCAATCAGCCGAGTTTTACCGGGATAACTATATATGCAATGCCAGTGAACTCGGATTGATACTGGTAAATGGTGAAGATGCCACCGATTTTTTACAAAACCAACTTAGTAATGATATCAATCTGATCAACGAAAATAGCTTTCAGCTAAGTACCTACTCGACGCCTAAAGGACGCATGCTCGGCATATTTCGCGTTGTCAAAATAGAAAACGGTTTTATATTGATTCTGCCTCAGTCGATATTGTCAAACGTATTGCAGCGCTTGCAAATGTACGTCATCCAGGCCCGGGTGGCATTAGCCGACGCCTCGAAGCATTTTGCCCGTTTTAGCATTCAATCCGATCAGCAAACTGTCATCGACAACATCATGCTTCCTAGAGAACCGGGCCAGGTTTTCCAAAGTGACAGCCTGATCAGCTTACACATTGGCAAAGTCCATAATCAGTCTCGATACCTACTGCTGGACCTATCGATGGATGAAGCCCAAATTATCTGGAAAACATTCAGTCAGTCACTAAATGTGAGCAATTTTAAGAGCTGGCGACTATCGGAAAATAAAGCAGGTATACCCGTCATTTACCCGCAAACTTCGGAAGAATTTGTCGCTCAAATGGCCAACCTCATTAGTCTCGGCGGCATAAATTTCAAAAAGGGTTGTTATCCCGGGCAGGAAATTGTCGCCCGTATGCAATACCTGGGAAAACTCAAACGCAGGATGTTTTTGGCACAACTTAATACCGAAATCTGTCCCGAGGCTGGTGACGATCTGGTCAGTCAGGGGAATCATATCGCCGATGGCAGCGGAAAAGTCGTTGACGCAATAATAGATCCGGATGGCCAGTGTTTTTGCCTGTTTATTGCTCGGATCAATAAGGCGAAAAACCGCCAATTACGCCTGCTCAAACAACCCTTGGTGGAAATTAATCTATGCGACTTACCCTACCCGACCGGGGACGAATAAATCTCAGCGAAAATTCTAGCTACATCTATAATTCGCCTATTGTTCCACATTTAATTTCAGGGTAAACGAAATGATCATAACCAAGGAATCGATACTTGACGATCTGGAAAATGAGCGCCTTCCACTGCCTACATTACCGGAAGTAGCCATCAGGGTCCGTGAAACGGTAGACAATGATGATGCATCGATATCCGACGTGGCACAGATCATTGAAACCGATGCCGCGCTTTCGGCTCGTATCATTCAGGTCGCCAATTCAGCACTATATCGGGGCCTGAGTTCTGCCGAAAACGTCCAGGGCGCAGTTATGCGCATGGGCCTGAATACGGTCAGAAATTTGACCACAAGCCTGGTTATGAAACAGTTATTTCAGGCAACCCATCCTGTCGTCGATCATTACCTACGCATTGCCTGGAAGCAGAGCACTGATGTCGCCGCACTGAGTGCGATAATCGCAAAATCCTATACCAACCTGGAATCAGACAGCGCCCTGCTAGCTGGTTTAACGCATTCCATAGGTTTGTCACCCATACTGGTGAAAGCCGAATCCGATCCGGATTTACTCAACGATTCACAAACCCTCGAAAAACTCTTGTACGAGCTATACCCGGTAGTTGGCAGCGAGATATTAAAACGCTGGGATTTTAGCGATCAACTTGTAAAAGTACCGACCGAGCATTTAAATATATATCGCGAAGGCAACAATGGCCAGGCTGACTATACCGACGTGGTTCAGGTCGCTATTATTCAAGTTACTGCGGGCAGTAGCGGGCCTCTGAGCAATGTAGACGAATCTGAAGTTTCTGCTATGGATCGACTTGGAATGAACGAAGGCATTGAGGAAATCGATATGAGCGGCGGTGTTATCGAAGTTGAAGAAATTAAAGAGGCAATATTCTAAGCATTCAGTTTACCCAGGCTGTTATCAATCTGCACCAGCATCGCACTGGCATCAGTGTAGTTTACCAACACTGATTCGAGGTACCCATCCAGATCTAATACCAGGCTCGGAAAACTGTTGATACCGATTGAGCGGGCAATCGATATTTCATCGATTAATTGCTGTTGAGTATTTGCGGACTTCAGTTGCTCGCTAAAGCGTTTGGCATCCAGACCCAGTTCCGTCGACAGTTCAAACAGGGTTTCATCGTCCGACGGATTACGCGCCTGCCGATAGTAGGCCTGCTGAATACGAAACGTCATTAACTCATCATATTCTTTTCCTTGCTCACGAGCAGCTACTACTGCTCGACAAGCGGGATAAGTAGCGCGTCGTGGCTGACATTTTGTCCAGAAATCGTAGTTAAACCGCTTGCCCGGAATCACCTGTTCAATACGCTGCCAGGCCTGTTGTACCATTATTTTTGTCGCCTCAGCCATGACCTCATCTGAATCGGGTGCGAGACCACCGAGTAAACGCAAAACCTGGATTCCTTCCGGTAATTGCTCGACCAGACTCTGGTAGGTATCGCTAAAACCCCAACACCAGCTACACATTGGATCGTGCACATAAATCAGACGTTTGACCATGATTACCTCGATGTAATAAATTTTTTCATCAGATTTTTCATAATACTGTCGCAAGTCTCGATTGAATCGATACCGGCAACGCTTTTGCCTGCCTGCCAATAATCCCGCTCACCGGATTCATCGAGTGAGGATTTCTTCAATTGCCATATTGACTTCAGTGCATAAATAGTTCGCATCCAGTGCTTGGTTCGATTGCCCGACAGCATCCACCGCGCCAGCCGGCCGGACTGCAAGCCGTTGCGCTGAATATAATCGGTATTAATGACAGCAACCGGGACGCCGGTAATTCGTTCGGAAAGAACAATATCGGATTCCTGTGCATCCAGAATGGCCTGCTTGTAAACATCACTGGCCCGACACTCTTCGCTGGCGATAAAGCGCGTACCGAGTTGGCAGGCCGAGTAACCAATATCCAACGCTTGTTGAAAAGTTACTGAATCACCGACTCCTCCTGCACAGACCAACGGTACATCTAGCGATTGAAGTTCATCGAATAAAGCCTGGATCGACTTTCCCCCAGCATGGCCGCCTGCACGGTTATTCACACAAATCAGTCCATCGGCGCCATTATCCAGTCCGATTTTCGCCCATTTTAATTCAGTGACATCGTGATAAACCAGTCCACCGACGGCGTGCACACGCTCGGCTATCCAATCCGGTTTCCCTAGCGATGTGACGAAGAATCGAATGCCTTCCTCAAGAGCAATGTCGATCCAATGCGACATACGTTCCTGGTATTTTTTTGATGACTTCTCAATCAGTGCATTCATGCCAATCGGCCGACTGGTGAGATCACGCATCATGCGGATGCCGGCGCGGAAATCATGACCATAAACATAGGTCAGCGAAATCGGCTGCATGACTCCAAGTCCGCCCGCAGCGGATACTGCTGCGACCAGTTCGGGATTGCTACAAGGGTACATCGGGCCGCCAATCACCGGATAATCGATGCCAAGTAAATCTATAAACTTGCGGGCCGCGTCCGACAATTGTAATTGACTCATATTATCATTTATACCCCAGCAACCAGCTGACATGAACACGCGTCACCAGTTCACCCGCATGATCGGTCAATTCCGCAGTTGCTCTCACCGGTGTGTTTTCGTTGATTACAGCGGGCAGCTGAAATTGTGCATTGGCAATCAGCTTGCCGCGTGCTTTTTTAAGGTATTCCGCTTCCAGACCGAGTACTATGCCGCGCATATTATCTGGAATAGTGGATAGCACCGCGAGACCTGTAGCAATTTCTCCAAGGTTGATCAATGCGATAGCATGAATCGATTTGAGGTGATTACGCACTTTCCACCTGTCTCGTATTGAGACTCGTGCATTTCCAGGACTCAAAGCTTCGACTCTCGCTGAAATAGAGCCGCTATAAGGCGCATAACGACCCAGAAAAAAACTAAATAACCGATCACCCGCAGGAATTACCTGTAGCTTTTTCCACCATTTGACTAACGAATTTTCGTTTTTGGACTGCATTGACCGGCCGGTATCTAACCAAAATAAAACCTATTTTATCAGCTCCAATGCATGGCATCAGCAATCATTGTGAATAATTCTGTTAGTATTTGTTATCCGTGATCATGGCAGGAAATTAATCATGAATTTTAAGGTAGATACAGAAAAGCTCACCAAGGCATTTGACCATATGGTTGAACAGGTTAATCAATCGATCCATAAAGCCGAGGAAACACTGGGACCGAATCTCGAAGAAATGGTGAATAACGCGCAGAAGATGGCACGGGAATTATACGCTTTATCTCAGGAGGAATCGGATGCACTGGCAAAGGCATTGAAACGGGATTTGCATAAGGCCAACAAAACACTCAATCAGCAACGCAAGGAGTTAAAAGACTGGCTTAGCTTTGATTTGACCCTTGTTGGAGATCATTTTATCGATTTAATTACCCGGGCAGCGGACAAAACCTGGCTCGATTTCCATGCATTCGAATATGAGGATCATCAAGCCAGTATTTATAGGAGCGGTGAAGTTTGCAATGCAGGCACTCTTTCTTGCAGCCAATGCGGTAAAGAAGTCCATTTCTCCAAAAGCAGTCATATACCACCTTGTTCAGGGTGCCACGGCAGTGATTTTTATCGGGTCATTTCCTGATTAGCTACTCGCCGCAATTAAACTGGCATTGCCACCCGCCGCAGTAGTATCGATACACAAGTGTCTTTCGATTAAAAACCGTTGCGGACTGAGTTCGTTGATTAATGGAATCAATACTCCATCACGTTGCGCCAGCGCACGGCGGAATTGTCGTAGACGATGCGAATTTGCCTGACTAACTACCGCATTAAAGCCATTTAGCAAAGAGAGGTGACTGGCATCGACAATTCCATCTATAGCAGATGCGGGTAACTTTCTTTTAATGAATGCCCCGATATCTTTCTCCATACCCTGAGTTGCTATCACAACCCGGTTTCCAGTCGACATCGCGACTATCGCCTGATTCAATGCTGCCTGACGTCCGGGGCCCAGGCAGAGTACCAAACCTCTTGGATGGGTCGACCATTGATTACTTTCACCGGTAGGGCCTGGTAATTCAACACTTTCAAATAGCAGGTTTTCAAATGACTGAAGGTTCAATTCTTGGATCAAAGCAGTTAGTTCTTGGGTTGTAAGCTTATTGCCCGAAATTTCTGGGCATTTATCAAGAGTAAGCTGCATTTCTGCTTTGCTCAGGGTTTTTGCATCTGCCTGTTCAACAACTTTAACCACCTGATGACGAAACCGTGGTAGATAAAACGGCCCACCTGCTTTCGGCCCGGTACCCGACAATCCTTCGCCTCCAAAAGGCTGCGAACCCACTACCGCACCAATCTGATTACGATTAACGTAAATATTACCGACTTCAATGCGTTTTACTATCTGATCAACGCGATTATCGACACGCGTATGCAAACCAAATGTTAAACCATAACCACGGTCGTTGATCGTATCGACTACCTTATCGATTTGATCGGCTTGAAAAGTCGCAATATGTAAAACCGGTCCGAATATCTCTTCTTCGAGTTGTTCAATGCCATCGAGTTGAATAACAGCAGGACCGATAAACAGTCCCGATTCGGGCACCGGTAATTGTTTTAGTAATTTGCCTTTCTCCCTCATTTTACGGCAATGACCATCAATTTTGTCTTTCGCCGCCTGATCTATCACCGGTCCGACATCGCTGTGTAAATACCACGGATTATCAAGTCGCAATTCGTCCATCGCACCAAATAGCATGTGGAGTAATTTATCGGCAACGTCTTTTTGTATATATAACATACGTAAAGCGGAACAACGCTGGCCGGCAGATTGAAACGCCGATGCTACGACATCGCGAACCACTTGTTCAGGCAACGCAGTCGAATCAACAATCATGGCATTCAGGCCGCCAGTCTCCGCAACCAGGGGCGCATCGGGCATTAGATATTCAGCCATATTGCGATTGATCCGTTGAGCAGTCGGCGTTGAGCCGGTAAAGCAGATACCGGCGATTTCGGCATGACTGGTTAGTGCTCCACCAACCTCCGCGCCACTCCCCGGCAATAGTTGAACAACAGTCTCGGGCAGACCTGCCTCAAGCATGAGTTCGACAGAGCGGCAGGCAATCAGGCTGGTTTGTTCGGCCGGTTTGGCAATTACCACGTTGCCGCTGGCGACGGCTGCAAATATCTGACCACTGAAAATTGCTAGCGGGAAGTTCCACGGCGAAATACAGACGATAATCCCTCTGGCTGCACTGGAATTATCCAATGCTTCCGCTTGATCAGCATAGTAACGTGCAAAGTCAATGGCCTCACGCACTTCTCCGACCGCGTCTAGCCAGTTTTTACCGGCCTCACGCGCTAGCAAGGCGAATAACTCTTCAGCATTCGCTTCGTAACAACTGGCTATACGACGTAAACAATCAGCTCGTTGTTTAACGCTTTTTGATTGCCAAAATGGAAATTTCTCTTTTGCTTGCTTAACCGCTTTTTGGATATCCGCTGCCGATGCATATGTGACGGTTCCAACGCAATCAGTTGGGTCAGCCGGGTTATACACAGACAGGCTTTCGCCATTCTCGGTAACATCACCAATCATTGGCATACCTAACCAGGTATGCCGACAATAAATATTTCTTTTTTGGTTAACACTTTGCAGAGTGCCGAGATCGGTAATATCCCAGCCCTTTGCATTTAGCCGGGAATTCCCATAAATATTTTCAGGTAGCTGTATATTCGGATTGCCGATACTCTCGCCAAAGCCCTGCCAATGTAGAATCGGATCCATGGCAATATCAGAGGGCGAAACACTGTTATCGACAATTTGATTCACGAATGAGCTATTGGCGCCGTTTTCGAGCAGACGCCTGACCAGGTAGGCAAGCAGGTCCTGATGCTCCCCGACTGGTGCGTAAATTCTACATCGCGCGTTTTTATCGTTAACGACATAATCATGCAACGATTCGCCCATACCGTGCAAGCGTTGAAATTCAAATTGCTGGAAATCGATATTCCCGCTCTCAGCGAGTTCAAGCACCGCAGAAACCGAGTGCGCATTGTGCGTTGCAAATTGCGGATAGATTCGATCCGTCATGTGCAACAATTTTTTCGAACAGGCCAGATAGGAAATATCGGTGTTTACCTTGCGGGTAAACACCGGGTAATCGCTGAGTCCGAGTACCTGCGCGCGCTTAATCTCGGTATCCCAGTAAGCGCCTTTGACCAGCCGAACCATAATTTTTCGATCCAGCTTTTGTGCCAATGCATATAGCCAATCCAGTACCTGAGAAGCGCGTTTACCGAAGGCCTGTACCACAATACCGAATCCATCCCAGTTTTTCAGTGCCGGATTGCCGAGCACCTGTTCTATTACTTCGAGTGATATATCGAGTCGGTCGGCTTCTTCGGCATCGATGTTAAAACCCATGTTGGCAGATCTCGCAAGCATCGCCAGCGAACTGGTCCGCGCAACCAGTTCATCCATTACCGATTGGTGTTGTCCAATTTCATATCGAGGATGTAAAGCCGACAATTTCACCGAGATACCGGGGTTATGGCGAATATCAGTATGGTTACAGGCAGCGGCCAACGCCGAAATGGCATCAGAATAGGCCAGATGGTATCGCCGCGCATCGGCATCCGTGCGGGCTGCTTCACCGAGCATGTCGTATGAGTAGGTGTAAGTTTTCGCCTCAAGCACGCGAGCACGTTCCATGGCCTTTTCAATACTCGTACCCAATACAAAGTGGCGACCCAATTCTTTCATCGACTGTGCCACAGCGGTGCGAACTACCGGTTCACCCAGACGCTTGACCAGGCCTTGCAAGGTAAACCGCATCAGGCCTGCATCATCCCCTGCCATTAACTTGCCGGTCAGTAACAATGCCCAGGTCGACGCGTTAACCAGAGGCGATTCGGAACAACCGATATGCTGGCCCCAGTTGTGGTGAGAAATTTTATCTTCTATCAATTCGTCAATAGTGTAGGCATCCGGAACGCGTAATAAAGCTTCCGCCAGACACATTAATGCAATACCCTCTCGGGTACTTAAACCATATTCGGCCAGGAAGTTTTCCATCATGCTGGGAACACTGGATTTGCGTATGGTTTTTATCAATGCAACAGCTTTACTACTGATATTCTGACGGAGTCGTTCGGGAAGATCCGCCTCAAGTACCAGTTGATTCATAACCAGCGCTTCACTAGCCAGATAATTCGAGCGAATTTTTTGCCTGAGAGGGTCGTTCCCAAGTTGAGGAATTACGGATTTTGCAGTTGCCATCAGATTTCTCATAAAGAGGGACTCACCGATTCATTGTAAACTTTTGCAAAAGTACAATTGCCATATTTTTGTATATATACCGGATAATATTCTCTATTTGATTACATTTTTGTTTATAAATTTTAAAAAATCACGCTATTTTAGTAATTTTTGTTATCAACAACCAAATCAAATGCCGTTAGGCGATCACAGCAACCTGTACATCTATGGTGTAATACAAGATTACGCCCATTTTATTCTCGCCGAACTGGAAAATTGCGTCGAGTTATCGAAAACTCCCTTTCAGATTCGCACGCGACGGCTCCAAAAATAGCCTAAATTCTGGATTTTCGCGCACTCATCAGCGGCGTCAGACCAGGTGCGCGGTATATTGTAATTGTTCAGGTAACTTCGAGTGATACCCGATTCGCTGATCTCAGATCAACCGACAAGACAGACACCGACTCTGTGGTCATGGAAGCGTTAATGATGAACTCGGTTAACCATGGGGTTTAGTCGTAATTCTTAGCTCTCAAGGGGTCGATTGCGGACGTTTTATTAGCCGGATCGAGCAGACCGGGCAAAATACGTTTCAGGCTGGAGAACATCTGTCTTCCGATTATATCGATAACATATCCGGTAATCCATTTCGCATCACGCTCGCCCATGCTTTCGGTAACATAGTCACCCAACAGGCGAAGAAATACGAAACTGGGGCCGTCATCCATGTCGAATCGACACTTCGAATATTCACCGATACGCCGGTTTACCAGTTTTAAATAAATGTCTGCATAGTCACCGATTCCATTAGCAGCCTGTCGATTATCCTGTACGACCCCTGCCAGATGTAAGCCAGCAGCGTTAATGAGCTTGACCCGACTGTCCTGATCAAATGAGTCGTAAACCATCCGATCTGTTACCTGAAGCAAATAGGAAGAAAACTCCGATATAACATCCAGGCGCTGCGCGTGAGTATCAGTCTGGAAGCCTTCGTTCTCCAGGTCTAGCACTCCTTGGCCGCTGATCTGCCAAATATTAAAACTGATCGCGCCGCCGATATCTTCGAGGCTTCGCTCCCGGCCCTTGTCGCTCCAGCCGCGTTTTAGTCTTGCCATGAAAAAAATTTTCCTGTGAATACGGTCTTTATTATCGATGTTTCGCGGTAAGTACTTCAAGCTCCCAGGATAGATATCTTTGCAGGGGCGAGTATCGTTCTATGCAGGTGACACGAAATCCGGGATCGGCTGAGTGGAAGTTTGGACTTGACTAGAACATTCGTCCGCCTGGAGTATATGTGGATACCAGAAATTTCTTTTCTGCCGCTATTGATCTCTATTACACTTCTCCTACACTAGTAGTCTCTAATCTTCGTGAATGCACCAATCATAAAAGGGGGCCCTATATAAACGGGTAATGCGCATGAGTAGCCAATGGTATAAACAATTAGAAAAAGAATTTCCGTCGCTTGACCTTGCTAAACTGAAGATCAGCGAAGATACCTTCTCTCCCAACTATCAGGAAGATTTCGCAGTCAGCGATGCTTTAATCGACCTCACCAATCTTGCAACGGTTAATCAAAATAATCGCGTGCAGGCTAGCCTGCTCAAGATAAACAGGGCGCCGAACGAATATTCGATCAAACTGTATACGCTGAAAGATGCCATCCCGCTATCGCATTCAATGCCAATACTGGAATCGATGGGATTGAATGTATTGATCGGACGTCCCTATCGCATTCGCCTGAATAAGCGACTTTACTGGATACACCATTTCACGCTGGGTGACAGCGAAAATATTTGCGACATCGACATCACGAAAGTGCCACCCTATTTCAGCGAGTTATTTAAGAGTATCTGGAACCAAAATAGCGAAAATGATTCCTTTAATCACTTGTTGTTCAGCGCCTGTATCAAAGCCAGAAACATTCAAATTCTACGTGCCTACGCCGCCTATTTGCAGCAAATTCGTTTCCCGCACAGCCGAAATTATATAATCGAAACACTCAATACCTATCCTGAAATCACCCTGATGCTGGTGAAATGTTTTCTGCACAAGTTCGATCCTCGAAAAACCAGTCGCGATTCTTATCGTGAAATTATTGAAAACATTAAGGGTAAACTGCAGGGCATTGAATCACTCGATCATGACCTGATTTATAGACGCCTGTTGAATCTGGTGCAGGCTACGGTACGCACCAATTATTTTCAAAACGATCAAAAAGACCTCGGGTATCTGAGTTTTAAACTCGACTCAAGAGAAATTGAAAACTTACCCAAGCCCAGTCCGCGTTTCGAAATTTTTATTTACTCGACACGTTTCGAAGGCATTCATTTACGGGGTGGCCTGGTTGCGCGTGGCGGGCTGCGCTGGTCCGATAGACGCGAAGATTATCGCACCGAAGTGTTGGGCCTGATGAAAGCACAAATGGTCAAAAATGCGGTAATCGTGCCGTCGGGTTCGAAGGGTGGTTTCATCACCAAGCAAATTGCACAATTACCCCAATCCGAAATTTATGGTGAAGTTCAGGCTTGTTATTCGCTGTATATCAAAGCACTGCTCGAAATAACCGATAATCGGATCGGCGATGAAATTCAACAACCCCAGCAGACAATCATTCACGATAACGCTGACCCATACCTGGTCGTAGCCGCAGACAAAGGTACCGCTGCTTTTTCCGATGTTGCCAACGGTATCGCCGAATCACTGGGCTTTTGGCTCGACGATGCTTTTGCGTCGGGTGGCTCGCAGGGCTACGACCACAAAAAAATGGGTATAACTGCTCGCGGCGCCTGGGAATCTGTAAAACGTCATTTTCGCGGTCTCGGCAAAGATATTCAAAAGGAGGATTTCACGGTCGTCGGTATCGGTGATATGTCGGGCGATGTGTTCGGAAACGGCATGCTGTTATCACGTCATATAAAACTGGTGGCAGGTTTTAACCACATGCATATCTTCATCGATCCGGATCCGAACCCCGCCAAAAGCTATGCGGAGCGTGAGCGCATGTTTAACATGAGTCGATCTACCTGGAACGATTACAATAAAAACTTGATCAGCAAGGGGGGTGGCATATTTTCGCGCAGAGCCAAACGTATTGTACTGACACCGGAAATTCAACAGTTAATCGATTGTAAACACGATCATTTAACGCCTAATCAGCTTATCGTTTATTTACTCAAGGCGCGTGTCGATTTGATCTGGAATGGCGGTATCGGTACTTATATCAAGGCATCAACTGAATCTGATGCAGCCGTGTCCGACAAAAGCAATGACGATATACGCATCAATGGCAAACAGGTTCGCGCAAAATCTATTGGCGAAGGCGGCAATCTCGGTGTCACCCAGAAAGGTCGTATAGAATTCGCTCAGCACGGTGGCTTGCTCTACACCGACTCTATCGATAATTCTGCCGGCGTGGACTGTTCGGATAATGAAGTCAATATCAAAATTCTGTTATCTCAAATGGTCAAAGCTGGCCGCCTGACGCAGCAGGAAAGAAATGCGCTACTGGTTGAGATGACGGATGATGTCGGCGCGAATTGTCTACGCAATAATTATCGACAAACGCAAATTATCGATAGTATCGAGCAGGATGCCGGGATTAATATGCACCAGCATGCCCGTTTCATGCGCCATCTTGAGCGCGAGGGAATCTTGAATCGGCGTCTGGAAAACCTGCCCAATGATGAACAAATTATCGCACGTATCGGTCAGAATTATGGCCTGACACGTCCCGAGCTGTCGATTTTACTGTCCTATAGCAAGCTCACCTACAAGAACGCCCTACTTGAATCATCGACCCTTCAGGAAGAGTGCTATAACCACCTGGTACTCGGTTATTTCCCTGGAAAATTGCGCGAGTTATATGCTAGCGAAATTCTTCGTCATCCGCTACGCAAGGAAATTATCGCGACTTTGCTTAGTAATAAAATCACCAACAATATTGGTATCGGTTTTGGATTCCGGATTCGTGAAGAAACCGGCGCTTCGATCGAAAATGTTGCCAAGGCCTATGTTGTCTGTGTTGAAATTTTCGATCTCAAGAACATCTGGCAAGCATTGGAAAAACTGGATAACGTCGTACAAGAGCAACATCGTTACGAATGTTTTCGCGCTGTTAGCGGTTTGTTGGAACGCTCGATTAGCTGGATATTGCGTAACAAAGGCGCCAACTTCGATGTTAATCAACTCATTGATCGATACAAAACAGATATCAAGATATTGCATAAATCTATTCCGACCGCAATTATCGGGCAGTCACGAAAAAATTATCTGTCTACTCGAAAACGTTTCCTGAAATACCGCTTGCCCACCGAGCTAGCTCAGGAAATAACCGATACGACCACGTTGGCATCGGCATTTGATATTATCGAAATCACCAGCAAATTGTATTGCAATACCGAACATACCGCTAAGCTATTTTACGCCCTTTCAGAACGCCTGCAGTTACACTGGATTCGAGACACGATATCCCAGACTGTTGTCCGTACCCATTGGAATCACCTGGCGATTGTAAATTTGCGCAATGACTTACACGCCAATCAGCGCAATCTGACCGAAATTGTGTTGCAATCGATTACCAATAAACGACATACCCACAAGGCTATGCAACTGTGGGAACAACATCATCACGAAGCACTGGTCCGCTATGACCATATTATTAAAGAACTCAACGCTTTGCGCACACTGGATTTTCCAGCGATCAGTGTGGCGGTATCCGAAGTACGACGCCTGGTAGCGCATAGTCAGCAGGAACAGTTTACGGTGGAGTAGGATTCGAAATATTAGCCGAGGAGACGTACTTTGCTATTGTCGGACTGACGAATGTAATCGAGCATTAGGTCGATAAATTTCTGCTCGTACTGGCGTAAAAATTTGTCATTTAGATATGCGATGCGGGTTACCTCCCAGGGAAACAGGTGGCTCACATCACGACTGACCAGATTCTCCGCTTCAATTTTGTCGAGCGCCATGCTGGCGATTATTCCGACTCCCATCTCCTCCTTGACATAGGTTTTAATAATATCCGTGTCCGCAGCGCTCAATACAACATGCGGTTCTAGATTTGCTTTTTTAAAGGTGTTACTGAAAGTTTTACGGCCGGTAAATCCGTAAACATAGGTAATCAATGGGTATTCGCATAAGTCCCTCAAACTGAGTTCAGGCACTTTTAGCAAAGGGTGCCCCGGCAAGGTTATCAGGCTACGATTCCACTCGTAACAGGGAATATTACTGAGTTGACTTGATTCGGCCAATGCTTCAGTACAGATAGAAAAATCGATATCGTCGCTCACCGCCCATTGTACCAATTGTTTCGGTGTACCCTGGTGAATCTGCAACTCAACTCGGGGATAGGCGCCGTTAAACGCCTTAATCACTGGCGGAAGAATGTATCGAGCCTGCGTATGGGTCGAACCAATTCGTAAAATTCCTTCGCTTTGGTTTATATGGTCGTGACCGATGGCATAAATGCTGTTGACCGAAGCCAGCGTCGCTCTGGCATAATTCGCGACCTGATTGCCAATTGCGGTCAACCCGGTTAAGCGCTTACCCTTGC
>CAZYYM010000037.1:0-29327 GCA_964651385.1 uncultured Gammaproteobacteria bacterium
TAATTAATCCGAGGTAAACCCCCAGCTCTGCTGGGGAGACTCCCATAGGTTATACCTTTACCGCGGTAAAGGTATCTTCCGATCTCGACTAAGAGAAGGAAGTAAAAACCTATGAAAGACTACAAAAGTTTGTCCCATACGCGTTGGGATTGTAAGTACCATATTGTATTTATACCGAAGAAAAGGCAGAAACTGATATTTGGAGCAATCAGACAATATTTAGGTGAGATATTTCATGAGCTTGCTCGAAGGCAAGGTATTGCAATTGAGGAGGGCCATTTGATGAGGGATCATGTTCATATGTGTCTGAGTATTCCGCCGAAAATGGCGGTGTCAAATGTAGTAGGACAGCTGAAGGGTAAAAGTGCCTTTTCACAGCTTGTAATATGAAAATATGGCTTTTATACTTCTTATACTTTGTGGTGATTGGCATTGTCAATTTCGCCCATGACGAAGGCGAAGTTAAAAGTTAACGCCAGGATAATCACGAATCCAAAAACAACCCGTTCCAGGTTCATAATTCCATGCCTCTTGTTCCGGGAAACCGAAAGAATACCCCTGTAACAGGTAAACGTCACCTCACGATGACAGGAATCCCGGTGATTTTTCTCGTCGGTATCTCCTGGGAGTTTGCCAGGTTCGACTTGATCGGGGTCAAATATACCTTTACCTGATTTTGCGTGAGAAGATCCGGCTGGCCAATCATCAGCCGAATGAAGGATATTGGAAGAAGGAACGGCCTGTTGTCAGAACTATTGTAATTGAAATGCATTTAACCAGGAATATTTTCCCGGATTGAAATATTTAAAATCCATTTCTATGCTCTAACTACATTTACTGCTTCGGTAATCCCGCCTCTATTAAACCCTCTCGAATAGAAAGCGAATGAGTTTCATTTTTGATCGTAAATGCGTTTTCTACCGATTGCACGGTAATATCGGGTTTCGAATTTTTAGCGTTTTCCAGTACCTTGAGTGCATCATCGTAGCGACCCAGATGGACAAGTGACGGCACCTGTATAGCAGTAGCCCAGTGATTGGCGGCTGGATAATTAGCTGAAATTGCAGATGATGCGGCAGCCAGGTCATACTGCTCTGAATAAATATAGGTTAAGGCTTTGACCGTATGGTAGCTCCAGCTCATGGGGTCGCGTGGACTGAGTTCAATGGCTCTGTCCATGGCACTGATAGCGTCGTCATATTGTCCGGTGGCAGACAATCCAAATCCGAGGCCGAAATGGGCTTTGGAAGAACTCGGGCAAAGCTCGACTGCTTTTCGGTAGGTCATCACAGCGGCATCGTATTCTTTCAATTGTTGCTGTGCTCTGCCCAGTATTACCAGGCACCAGGGGTTATTTTCATCCAGGCGCACCGCGTGTTCGGCCATTTCGCGCATTGAATTTTCGACGGATTTAACATCTTGCGCAATACTTTCCTTGAGCTCAAGACACAGTGAATAGGCAAGTCCGGCGTAGGAAGGCGCGTAGTCCGGGTCAAGTTCTATCGCTTGTTTATAAAGCCTTTGTGCTTCATCACTATTCCAGCGGGTACCAAGTTGCTTATACAGGTAGTGGTCGCCGCGTAATACCAGTTCCCAGGCTGTCATCGAAGCCGGGTGCTTGCGAGTACTCAACAGGTAAGCGTGACCCACCGCCTCGGGTTCAATTTCACCTGCAATATCTCGTGCCAGTTCGGCCTGCAATATAAACAGGTCTTGAATTTTGCGCGTGTATCTTTCTGCCCAGATTAGTTCACCATTTTCGGCATCGACCAGTTCCACTGCGATTTGTATTTGCCGCTGCGATTGTCGAATCGAACCACTGACCAGGTATCTTGCCCCTAATGTACCGGATGCTGTTTTCAAGTCGTAATTCTGGCCGACCAGGGACAGTGAAGAAAGGGCGGAGATAACCCTGAAGCCGTGAAAGCGTCTCAATTCATTGACCACTTCCTCGGTAAGCGCGCTGCTTAATGCAAGAGAGTCCGGTTTGTTCATCAAATCGTGAAATGGCAGGATGGCGATAGCCGGAATTAAACCGGATTCTGGCCGCTTACCGGTCGGATCAATCGGGGCTGATGATCTGGATTCGAAGACGGGTTGTATAACCGTGTCGTAATACAGCGTCTGAAACAGGGCTGTTGTTTTATCCTGTGGCTCGCCCATTTGATGATATTCCAGTGCCTGGCAGCAATGCTGGTATTGCCGCAGTATCCGGTGACGTTGTCCCAGCAGCGAGTAAATCGACATTAATCGCCGATGGATTTGTTCATCGACAGGGTCAATTAATACCAACTTTTCTGCATTGGTAGCGGCGACGGCATAATCCCTGGCTTCTATTTGCTTTTCTAGCAGTCGTTTGCGTAGTTCAATTTGTTGTAACTCGTATTTTTGGCGAGCCTGCTCTAGCCACCGCGTTACACTTTCCTCGTTGAACGCCAGGCCTTCCAGAAAGCTGCCCGAAAATAACTCGGTTACTCTTTCCAGTTTAGCTCGATCAGTTGTACCTGCGAGCTCATGGATCAGCCCGATGTCGGAAGTGAATAGTGTCGAATTAAGCGATATAAATCCTGAATCCTTAATCAGCCAATTCGGGCAAATGCCGCAAAGCTGGTTATTGATAACGGACAGGTTTTGGCGAAGGTTGGTGAGTGCCTGTGGCTCGTCGTGCCTTTCCCATAGCATTCTGGCGAGTTCGACACGGCTAACCGGATGACCGGGTCTGGATGCGAGATACGCTACCAGTGTACGGGCCTTTTTGGACGAAATTCTAATACTCTGGCCTCGCTGACTCTGCAGGCCAAATTCTCCGAGCAATTTTAAATTAAGCTTTTCCATGTGATTTCTGTGACTTCCAGGGAAGTCATGGCACTCATAGTAAAACAAAAACTGGACAATGGAAGGGTAAAATATCCAACCAGTCCAGTTTTTACGAAACTTTTACGGAGAATCTATTTTATAAGTTTTGAACCATTTGCCCTACCTCTGTCTTTTGTATCTTGCCCAACGATGTCCGGGGGAAGGAATCTACGAATATGATTTCCTGTGGGTATTGGTAGCTGGCCAGCCTTCCCTGGAATAAACCTTTTACCTGTTGCGATGTCATCGAGCGACCCTGTTTGATCTGGATACAGGCAACCGGTACTTCCCCATATTCCGTATCAGGCCTGCCGACCACAGCCGCTTCGGCAATATCGTCGCATTCGGATAAAATATGTTCCAGATCCGCCGGGTATACGTTGGACGAGCCCACGATAATTATATTTTTTAACCGATCATCCATGTAGAGATAGCCGTTTTCGTCGGCATGTGCGATATCACCGGTATGAAACCAGCCATCGGTAAACGACTTTTCGGTAGCTATTGGATTATTCCAGTATTCTGTAAATACGCAGGGACCTTTTAACCAGATCTCGCCGCGTTCACCCGGACTTACTACACATTTATTGTGATCAACAAGCCTTACCTCGCAATACATCGAAGGCTTACCCATGGACCCGGCCCTGATTTCGCTTTTATTGAGCGGCAGGCCGATGACAGGTGGCAACGCCTCTGTTAAGCCATAAATCTGCTGCGCCGGGATATTACGATCGGTCCAGGGTGTTAATACCGACATGGGTACGATTGTTGAACCCGTCTGCGTAATTCGCAGGCTGGAAATATCGGTGTCTTGCCAATTCTTGTGGCTGGTTAAAGCACGAGATATTTTTGGTAGCGGTAAGTAAACCGTAATGCGGCTGCTTTCTATCGTATGTAATGTTGCCCCGGGGTCGAATTCGCGGTGAATGGTAACTGATGCGCCGATGTGAAGTGCTGGTAAGGTCTGAACCGTTAAACCCCCGACGTGGAACATTGGTAAATTGGTCAGGATATGGTCATCGCCTGTCATTTCAGCGAATTGCACAGCGTTAATCGCCGAATAAAACAGGGTTTCGTTGGTCAGTACCGCTCCCTTTGGCATGCCTGTGCTGCCAGAGGTATAGGCAATCATGACTGGAGTGGTGTCAGCTAATTCCCGGTCTGCTTCAATCGCCGGCGAATCGGAAATGAGCTTTTCTAACTGGTTACTATCGGAAGCCTCTGGCGAGATATCCCCGAAATCTACTGTAGTGATATTTACTGTCTGAATACATGCCTGTGCATGCAACGAAAAAGGCGCTTCGACGAATAGACATTTGGGACTACTATTCTCAAGGTAGTATTGATGTTGCTCGATAGTCATCCTTGCGTTGAGCGGAACAAATATTGCCCCGATTCGGGCACAGGCAAAGAGTATCTCAAGCAGCTCAGGTGCATTTTCTCCAAGGTAAGCAACTCGATCCCCGGTATTCACATGTAAACTATTGGCTAGCCCGCCAGCTAGACGAGCTATTCGATATTCTAATTGAGCATAACTGATTTTTCGATCTTCGAAGTAAAGCGCAATTTTCTCAGGTGAGCAGTTTGCGTGGTGATTAATCCAGTTTGAAATTTCCATCATAGCTCCAGGTGTTTGATTAGAATTAGGAGGATGGTTACAGACAAACGTAATTATTTTGTGAAAATCAGCCTGGTAAAAATTTTTTCGACGTAAAAAAAATATAAAAAATGGCCTGCCCGGGGTTGATTAGATTTCGGTGTTCGCCTAATGTTGGTATTGAATTCTCGCCTATTACAGAGTTTCCTGAAATGCGACCAAAGGTGGCTCCAGTGTCTGTACAAACCATTCAATCGGAATATAACCGGCTTGGTTATTACTATCCACTCGATGCGCTTTCTTCAGCGCAGGCGCTGGACTATGCGCAGCGCCTTACGGTCCTGGCGGAAAGTGATCAGTCGGCTGAATTGGGCTATCGCGGGCAATTAAATCAGCTACATGCGGTTTGTCCCTTTGTGAATCAGATAATTCGTAATCCGGTAATCCTCGATGCGGTCGAATCAATACTGGGTCCTGACATCCTGGTCTGGGGTGTGAGCCTGTTTTTAAAACCGCCTCAATCTGCCGGCCATGTCTCCTGGCACCAGGATCTCACTTACTGGGGATTGAGTAGTGAGCGGGAAGTGGCCGCCTGGATTGCACTCGGACCGGTAACCAGAGAAAACGGTTGCATGCGTTTTATTCCAGAATCGCACCTGAATGGGCAAATCGATCACAGTGATACCGCAGATGAATCGAATATATTAACGCGCGGACAACATGCCGACATAGCTATCGACGAATCCAGTGTGGTTTATGCCGAACTCGACGCCGGGCAGGTCTCGCTGCACCACGGCCACCTGTTACACGCCTCCGGGCCCAATTCGACCGATCAACCCCGGGTAGGGCTTGTGATTAATTATCTTTCGACCTCGGTACAGCAGTCGGTTGCTAAAACCGATTTTGCGATGCTCGTCCGGGGGGAGGATCGATACAGCCATTTTCAGCATTTACCCGAACCGAAAGGCGAACTAGACGACGAGGGGCTGAGTTGGCACCGGAAAATGATCGCCGCGCATAACGAGGCGCTTTATGACGGCGCCGATAATACCGATTCGGCCCCCGCTAGCTGAAAAACCGCCCAATTGTCAGGCAAGCTCTACCTGGACCGGGACCGCGCGTCCGATCGTGTGTCCTACCGGCGACGAATTCATTACCTTGTCGTGTAATGCCTGCAGGTCTTCACGCGATGCATCGCTGTCGATATTGACTTTGATGGTGATGTTATCGTATCCGGCGTTACCTTCGGTTAAACCGAGGAAGGTGTGCAGGTCGAGGTCGCCTTCGAGTTCAATATTCATATCCTTGATCTCGATTCCGGCAACCGTCGCATTAGCCGCATAGCCCACGGCCAGGCAATTTCCATAGGCGGCCAGTACCTGCTCAACAGGATTAGGGCCACTATCAGTCCCACCAAGCGCGCCGGGTTCGTCTGAAGCGATTGGTGCAAAATCTCGTATGGTCGCCTCGGAACGGAAGCCGCCTTTCCACTGCACATTCGCATTCCATTTGGTCGCGGCTACGTCTGGTTCTTCCTGAATTTTTCCAACGAGACCTGCTACGGCGGTAATGTTGACATCGTTCAAAGCGGGAGCTTTATCATCAGGCATGACTATTATCCTCGAATGGTTTGTTGGTCGTCAAACCTAAGCGATGTAGCGCTGGATTGCAACAAGAGACTTAAATCGGCATAGCAGGTAAGCTAATCTAATAATTAGCCGTAATCATACGTTTGACACAGGATTGAAACCCTCATGAATCAGAAAAATCTGGATGCCGATTACCTCGGCCGGTGGATTGGACGACAGGAAACAGTCGAAGAAAAAATATCAGTCGAACCACTGCGGCGAATGCGTGCGACCCTGGATTATGCAGCCATCGATATGGCATCGGACGAGGTAATTCCACCGTTATGGCACTCGAATAATGGGGACAGGTCTAGCTTTTAGCGTTCAGAAAGGTCGGATCGATTCTGACGATTTGCTTTGAAGTTCCAAATGTGAAAAAAGGGGTCAAGTACAATAATGACGTGGTCACGCTTCATCGCAAACATTTACATGACCTGTCATCTTGGCCATTCCGACAAGCTGGAATAAGTTTTCACTGTTACCCTGCACGACTCCCAATTATCCCGTATTCCTTATTGCCAATTAGCTCGGTTGGGTTGAGATACGAAGCTCGACGCGGAAATAAGGGGGACAAGTCTAGCTTTTATCCTCCAGAAGATTAGATCGACTCTGAGAACCTGCACTGGTGTCCGAAATGTAGCATTTATTCCAGGGCAAACCTCCATCCTGAATATCACTGATGGGTCGACTGCCGTCTATCGTTATCCTTAAACCCAGATGACCGCTATCTCAGTCTCTGCAGTCATTCGAGGCACCAGATATGTATCTCCCAGTTAGTCTCTGATAGACATATACCGGAGACTTGAAACTGCTATTGAAAACGACTGTTAATTTGACCTAGGGACCAATTATCAATTCTGACCAAGTTTTGCTAGACAGGATATGTAAGTTCAAATATCGGTCAGTACAATGCTAAATAATCAGGATAGAACCCGACATTTTTCTTGTAAGCCGTTGCCCGTTGATTATTCCTACCCAAATATCCCCTTAAAAAAGTAAAAGAAGAATATCGACAGAAAGGCGCCTGCAGGCAGGGTGATAATCCACGACATAAAAATAGTACCGACAATATTCAGATTAAGCGCCCCGATACCACGCGCCAGGCCAACGCCGAGAACGGCGCCCACCAGCGTATGAGTCGTCGATATTGGCAGGCCTGTACCGGATGCAATAACTACGGTCGCCGATGCGGCCAGCAGGCAGGCAAATCCACGGCTCGGTGTCAATTCTGTGATGTTGCTTCCCACGGTCGCGATAACCTTCTTACCGTACATTGCCAGTCCAAGCACGATTCCGACACCGCCGACCAACAATATCCACACCGGCATAGTCGATTTCTGCGTAACCACACCTTCGGTGGCAATACTGATGACGGCAGCCATCGGGCCAACTGCGTTAGCGACGTCATTCGAACCGTGGGCGAATGCGATCGCGCAGGCAGTGACGACCATGAGTACACTGAAAATCTTTTCTACATTGGCAAAGTGGAATTCCTTATCATCGGAAGGGTCGAATTTCAGCTTTGAAATGTATAGTATGCCGATTCCCATGACGATCAATCCGATAATGACGGCGATACCGTAGTTCTGCTCGGCGCTTAATTCCAGGCCAACGTGTTTCAGACCCTTAAACAGGGTCACCAATGCGATCATGAATCCAGTAGCAAATATATAAATCGGTACATACTTCTTCGCATTGGTAATTGGATCATCGGTATTTAGTATAAGTTTTTGAACACTGCGCAATAGCATAAATGCGAGTACACCTGAGAGTATCGGTGATACGACCCAACTCATGACGATATTACCGACTTTACCCCAACTAACGGCATCGATCCCGAGGCCAACAATCGCGAAACCAACAATGGCGCCGACAATCGTGTGGGTTGTTGAAACCGGCCAGCCTGAACGTGATGCAACTACCAGCCACAGGCCGGCAGCGATGAGCGATGCCAACATCCCGTAAATCAGCAACTCCGGTGCCTGTGCGGCTGCACTACTATCGATGATTCCTTTGCGGATTGTCGAGGTAACTTGACCTCCGGCGAGAAATGCGCCCGAGAATTCAAAAATAGCGGCAATGACAACAGCCTGTTTAATGGTTAAAGATTTGGCGCCAATCGATGTACCCATTGCATTGGCAACATCATTAGCACCAATACCCCAGGCCATGAAAAGTCCAAGAGCGCCCGCGAGCAATATAAAAATAGTTGCATGATCCATAATTTATCTCCTTAATTCTGGTTATTAAATCTGGACTTATTTAGCGAGTAGTAATTCAACACGACTGCCGATGCGTTGTGATATATCAGCGACTTCACCGATACCTTCAATGACCTTGTAATAAAACATGACATCGACCGGCGGTAGATCTTTTTCAATTTTCATTAAGGCGGCGCGCATCTTCACCTGGAGTTTATCCGTATCGCTTTCGATGCCGTCGAGCTCATGGATAATGGAAGCAACAAATTTAACCTCCTTACCTGCAAACCCGGTTTCTACCAGTTCGTCGAGTTTATTGATAACTTTTTTGGCCTGCTTGCAAGCCTCGACGCAACGTTTTATATAATCGGGTAACAGCCTTGCCAGGGTTTCGGGGAAAATCATCTTGCGACCGACAATTAATCCTGCGATATCTTTGGCCTGGTTGGCCGCTTTATCCTGCACCAGTAACAGTTCCAGCAGGTCGCGCCTTGCAACCGGCATGAACAGGCTTTTCGGCATATGCAGCCGCAATTTTTTCTTCAGCGCATCCGCTTTATTTTCTAACTTACTGATTTCTTTATAGCCTTCCTTGGCTTTGCTGTGATCTTCTTTTAAGATGGCGCTGAAAAAAGCGGGTAGTTGACTGACGCAATTTTCGACAATATTCATATGTTCCTGCATCGCCGTAAATGGCGAATTGCCAAATATCTTGGAAAAATAATTTTTTGCCATCCTACACCCCCGAGCGAAATTTGGCGTATTGTGACGAAACTCCTGAGGATTACAACCGAATTAGGATGCACTAAAATTTATTAGTGCGTTCTATCTGGTGTTGCCATTTATTCGTTAAGGCCCCCTGGAACCAGCGTGACTTGATGTTTTTCGATAATTATTTGATGGTTTTTATAGAGTAATCCCAAAGTTTTCTTATAGGTTGCCTTGCTGACACCAAAGGTTTGATAAATAATTTCTGGTGGGCTTTTATCTGTCAAGGTTGAGATGCCATCGTGTTCTTCCAAATATTGCAGAATAGTTACTGCGAGCCCTTGGCGTTCAATATGGGCTGGTAGTTGCAGGCTTAAATCAATCTTACCGTCGGTTCGAAGCTGTTTGATATAACCTTGAATCTTCTCACCGTAATGCAGTTTTTTAAAAGTTTCATTTTCATAAAGTTGGCCCAGGTGGGTGCCGTTGATGACTGCCTTAAAGCCCAAATCACTCTTTCCGTAGATTTGCAATTCGACGGCCTGACGCGGCTCGAAAATATCGATATCGCCGATCAGGTAATCTTCCAGACGTGAAGATGCGGCAATACGTTGCGAGGCTTCGTCGACAAATAGGTATACCGTGTAAGAATACCCTTTTTGCATTGGTTTTAGTTGTTCGTTGAAAGGTACCAGTAAATCTTTTGGCAAGCCCCAATCCAGGAAGGCGCCGACACGGTTGGTATCGATCACGCGTAAATGTGCGCATTCGCCAACCATCGCTTTGGATTTTAAGGTTGTTGCGACGATACGATCTTCGGAATCGTTATAAAGAAATACCTTCAGCGTATCCCCAATAACGGTATTTATATCAGTGTATTTTTTGGGAAGGAGAATTTCACCGAGTTCTTCGCCGTCGAGAAAAAAACCGAAGTCGGACTGTTTGATGATTTTAAGTGAATTGTATAATCCGAGCCTGGCCATCGCTATTAGAGTTTCGATAAAGCGGTATTATGCCTGCAAGCTGCGACCGCTTAAAGTGTGCGAATCAGTTTTTATGTTAAAGGCTTAAGGGCTTTAAACTGCACCCAGCAACCTTTCGATAATGTCAACTTCGGCTCTGGAATCATTCATGAATGTCATAATGTCTTCAGGTTTATCCAACGTCAGTCCAAACTTGGCAAAAGCGGGTAATTTAGAAATAGGTGGTAACCGTTTCATTTCGGGTGTCGCGATAAAACTGTGGTATTGGGCGATCAACACCAGGTCGCATAGATCGGCCTCGTCACCTGGATTTCGAAACCAGTCTTCAGATTCTTCGCCAACCGTTACCAGTTCATCGGTAAAATTCCATTTATGCAATAACATACTGGTAATCTGGGGCCTTAGATTCTGAATGGCACGCATCAGTTTGTCATCGTCATCGTATAAATCAGGGTTTGCCTGCGCATATTGCAGGATGGCTATTTCACCCAGATCGTGAATCAGGCCAGCTAGCTGCGCCTGTTCCGGGTCGGTTATTCGTGTTTGCCTGGCGAGAACTCGACTGAATGCGGCAACGCGCCGACTGTGTACCCACAAGTCTTGCATTTTCGATTTAATATCACCCGATGTGCTGTTAAACAGTTCTTTGACCACATATATGATGACCTGTTTACGCGTGGCTTCGAGCCCGATACGAACGATAGCATTTTGCAAGGTGACGGCTGGTGCGACACCACCATACAATGCACTATTGGCTACCATGATCAGTTTGGCGGTAATCGACGGGTCTGCCTGAATAATTCTGGCGACTATTTCAGCATTGATGTGCGTTTGTGAAAAAGCCTGTTGAATGCGCTGCGCCACGTCCGGCAGGCTGGGCAGGCTAATATTACCCGAGGTTATATCCTGAAAAAGACGAATGGTAAGTTCGTTCTCTTCGCTGGTTTGTTCGATGGTAATGACATCCATGTCTGCTTCTTCGCTTTCTAGTTGCTGAGCGAATTCGGTTAATATTTTGGTGGGAATTCTAATGTATTCAATGTTGCCGACGGCATCGACGTCGTACATGCTTGGTCGAATATGCGCGACGGGTGACAAGTCGCCTTTAGCAGAGTATTCAACAAGTTTTTCGGTATTGTCCTTGGCGATGGTTTTAACGACACCGCTGAGGATATACAAACTGAACTCCTCAGTTTCCCCACATTCAATCAGGCGTTTATTTTTTGGCGCGGTTTCAACCGATATCTTTTCTGCAAGCTCGCCGAGTTGCGCATCACTGAACTGGCTTAGTGTTCGTAATCGGCGTAGCAATTTTATCGTGGGCTGCGACATATTATCCGCTCTTAAGGGTTATTCCTTGTTTTGATTCTAGTCTATCTATCGCAAAGTAGATGGATAATCTGTAAATATACCGTCGAGTCCGACATCTTTTAGCTGACGCACAGTATTCATATCATTCACGGTATACATCATAATCCGGATACCCCGCGCCTGAATTTGACGCATTAGATGAAGATCCAGGTATTCATTATCGATATGCCAGGAATAAGGTTGAAGTATTTCGATCATGGCCATAGGTTGCATCGGAATTCCATGACTGACCGGCGCCAGTGCCCAGTCACAGCCCATTTGACGCAGTTCTAGTACCTGGCGATGATCGAAAGATGAAATCAGGATCCAGGGCATGCCAGGATTAGGCGGCAGCGGAGGATATAGCGCCAGTATCTCTGCCAGCAGTGTCGCCGTATTCAGCGATTTGATTTCGATATTAATCGGCATCTTACCCCAGTAGAGGTCCAGTACATCTCGCAATCTGGGGATTGATTCTCCATTGTTAAGCAGAGTATCAGCCGGATCATCCAGATCGTCGAATAAACCCTTACTACCGGTAAGGCGTTCGAGATCATTGTCGTGTATGACCCATAGTTCGCCGTTATGCGCACGAACATCCAGCTCGATGCCATCGATTTCGAGGTTTAAAGCATGCCTGAAACCGCTCATGCTATTTTCAAATTTTTCACCGGCCGCACCACGATGGCCGATAGTGAGAAATTGATTTTTTTGTGACCTGCTTGGCATTGATGATCCCTGTATTCGCCTATTGCAATCAAACGACTATACTTGAGCGGAACAGATTAGATAAGTCTTCCAGGTTAAAATTAATTATGAGTAAGTATCAATCAGCAGTAGAGGCAAATCAATCGCTTGATCAGGCAGTACTCATACGCTTGCGCGCAGATATGGGCGAGGACGTCCAGATGGTGATCGACGCCTATCTTCAATCTATCGGCGAATTACTATCAGAACTTAAAAACAGATCAGTCGATGATAGCGGAAAAGACATCTCTCGCCGAGCGCATTCGATTAAGTCTTCATCGGCTGCTATAGGGATGATGAAACTTTCGGCTATCGCGGCGAATCTGGAAAGAGCGCTAAACGTGGGTGAACCGATTGATGTCGATAAACTGGTTTCACAAATTGATATTGAGTTTAATCATAGCCGAAATTTGTTAGACAGATAGGACACGTTTTTTGATGCCTTATCTGCTTCTAATCGGCCTGATTATTGGAATCATTTACGGCCCGCAATTGTGGGTACAGTCTGTACTTGCACGGTATAACCGCAAGGCAGAAAGCAACTTTCCCGGTACCGGGGGCGAGCTCGCCCGTCACATACTCGACCGATATAAGCTCAAGGAAATTAAGGTCGAAGTGACCGATCAAGGTGATCATTACGACCCTGAGAGTCGGTCTGTACGACTCAGCCGTGATAAATTCGAAGGAAAAACACTCACCGCGATAACCGTTTCTGCACATGAATGTGGACATGCACTGCAACATGCGGCGGGTGAAAGACTGTTTCTCATGAGAACGCGCCTGGCCCGCAGTGCTGTTTTGGCACAACGCGTGGGATCGTTTCTATTGTTTGCAGCACCGTTCATGGTCTTGTTGTTCAAAATACCGTCGGTGGCCGTTTTGAACATACTCGGAGCCTTTTTGATTATGGGGTTTGCGATAGCCATGCACCTGGTAACTCTACCTGTCGAGATAGATGCGAGCTTTAACAAAGCCTTGCCGATACTGGAATCCGGCTATTTAAATGAAAATCAGAAGCCTGCTTCGCGAAGAATACTGAGAGCTGCTGCCTTGACTTATGTCGCTGCATCTCTCGCCACATTGTTCAATTTCTGGCGTTGGCTGGCGGTTATTAGGCGATAATTGGAGAGAGGTAGTGCCGCAGTTACTTCCCAATTAAATTATTGCATACAAATTGTATATAATAATTGTACAATATTGCGCGATGAATAAAGACCAACTCTATATCGATCTCAAAAAGCAGATATTAACGCTGGTTATCGAGCCGGGAACAGCACTCGACGAACAAGGCCTGAGTAAGCGCTATTCCATATCCCGTACTCCTTTGCGCGAGGTATTCCGTAAACTGGCTGGTGAAGGCTATCTCGATATTGTCAATAATCGTGGCGCCTCGGTATCATCCATGAGCCACAAGGTATTGCGTGATTTCTTTGTCACGGCACCGATGATGTATGCCGCAGTTGGCCGGCTGGCGGCGGAAAATGCGCGTCCGGAACAGATCGAGGCAATGAAGTCGGCGCAGCGGCTATTCAGGCTGGCCACTGAAAACGCTGATGTCAGCGAGATGGTTTACCGAAATGACCAGTTTCATCGTTTGATGGGCGATATGGCTGATAATCCTTATTTGGCGCCGAGTTATAACCGCTTATTGATTGACCATGCGCGTATCAGTCAGACATTTTACCGCCCACGGAACAAAGATATGGCCGGCCGGGTTGACACTGCCGTTGCGCACCATGATGCCATGATAGAAGCTATCGAACGATGCGACAGTCAGTGCATGATCGATCTGATCACCGCACACTGGGAACTGTCGCACGAATTGATGGATTATTTTGTACGTCCCGATCCTTTACCTATAACCGAATCTGTGAGATTGCGATGAAATTTGAAGGCATATATACCCCGATTGTGACGCCATACCGCGAGGATTTCAGTATCGACTATGAGCGTTTGAGTGAGATTGTCGAGTTTCTCGTCGAGGCGGGTGTCAACGGTATAATTTCGGCCGGTACCACTGGCGAGTATTATGCGCAAAGCAAGGAGGAGCGCTTCGCGCTAATGGATTTTCTTTATCAGAAAATTGGCGGGCGCGTGACTTACATTGTCGGTACCGGTGCGATTCGCACTGAAGACTCGATTGAATATGCCAGGCAGGCGGCTACTATCGGCGCCGAAGCTTTACTGGTAGCCACGCCACCCTATGCAGTCCCCACTGAACGCGAAGTCGCGTTACATGCGCTGGCTATTGACCGGGCCGCAAACCTGCCCATCATGCTATACAATTATCCGGGACGCATGGGGGTCAATATGGGGGAGGAATTTCTGGACCGGGTCGGACGCTCACCGAATTTTTGCGGCATCAAGGAATCATCCGGCGATGTCAATCGCATTCATATTCTGGCACGTGACTACCCTCATATCCAGCTTTCCTGTGGCATGGACGATCAAGCCCTGGAATTCTTTGCCTGGGGTGCGCGCTCCTGGGTTTGTGCAGGTTCTAATTTTGCCCCTGAAATTCATGTCGCCATGTATCAGGCCTGTGCGCTAGAAGGTGATTTCACCAAAGGCAGGCGCATCATGTCGGCCATGATGCCCTTGATGCGGGTACTCGAACAAGGCGGCAAATTCATTCAATGCGTCAAACATGGTTTGACCACGCGCAGCCTGCCGGCGGGTCCACCGCGTAAGCCGCTTCAGCCACTCAATAAAGATGACAAGCGTAGCCTCGAACAGGTGTTACGCGTTATGAATACCACCTTTAATCAAATAAAAGAGGACATTGAGTATGTCTGAACTATTAAGTCACGACGAATACAAGGCCATTGCGCAATCATTGACGCTTCCTACGACTGCCTTTATAGACGGCAAATTCCGGACATCAATATCGGGCGATAGCTTCGCTACGATAAATCCGGCTACTGGCGAAACGCTGGCTAGTATTACCGCTTGTAATCTGGAGGACATCGATTTTGCCGTGCTAAAGGCGCGAGAAGCGTTCGATGATGGCCGCTGGAGCAAACGGCATCCTGGTGAACGCAAACAAATTCTGATTCGGCTGGCCAAACTGGTTAAACGCAACCAGCACGAACTGGCAGTGATGGAAAGCCTCGATTCGGGCAAACCTATTGCCGATTGCGAAACCGTGGATATTCCTGAAATGATACATTGCCTGATCTGGCATGCCGAAGCTGTGGATAAAATCTACGACCAATCGGCACCAGTCGGAGAAGATGCGCTGGCAGTTATAGTTCGGGAGCCGGTGGGCGTGGTCGGCTGTGTCCTGCCATGGAATTTCCCTCTGCTGATGCTGGCCTGGAAGATTGCGCCGGCGCTGGCGGCAGGCAATTCAGTCATTGTAAAACCCGCAGAACAGACCAGTCTCACCGCATTACGCATAGCGGAACTGGCCATGGAAGCAGGATTACCACGCGGAGTTTTGAATGTTATTCCTGGCATGGGAGTGGACGTTGGAGAACCGCTCGGCAGGCATATGGATGTCGATATGGTGTCGTTTACCGGTTCGACGGAGACGGGGCGACGCTTTTTACGCTATTCGGCAGATTCCAATCTGAAAAAAATTGTACTGGAATGCGGCGGTAAAAATCCGGCCATAGTATTGGCCGATACCGAGGAACTGGATCTGGTTGCGGAACACATTGTTAATGGTGCTTTCTGGAATATGGGTGAAAACTGTTCGGCGAGTTCTCGCCTGATAATTCACGAAGATATCAAGGATGAACTCATGCATCGAATACTTGCACGTGCCCGCGAATGGAAAACCGGCGACCCGCTTGACCCACAAAATCACCTGGGCGCACTGGTTGACAAAGAACATTTTAACAAGGTATGTGGTTATCTGAATCAGGGCAATGCCATTTTCGGTGGTGAAACAGAGCAGGGTTGTTATGTCTATCCTACTATTATCGACGGCGTCAAATCGACCGATGCATTGGCGCGCGAAGAAATATTCGGGCCGCTTTTGTCTGTCATCACAGTGCGCTCGTCGGAGGAAGCAATCGCGGTAGCAAACGATTCGGAATACGGTCTTGCGGCCAGTGTTTTCAGCGCCAATGGAAAACAGGCCTTACGCATCGCGCGGGCAATCAAATCGGGGACGGTTACTGTCAACTGCTATGGTGAAGGCGATATTACAACCCCTTTTGGCGGCTATAAGCAGTCGGGATTTGGGGGTCGGGATAATTCAATACATGCGCATGATCAATATACCGAGATAAAAACCATCTGGGTCGATTTGAGCGACCGGGTCGCGACGGACGCCGTTGATTAATGTCTGTCGACATTCGATATCAGCCTGATCTCGGTGATTCGGGCTGGTTAGGGATATTACCGGAATGGCGATCAAGTCTCTGTTTAGATAAACATATCGAAACCGACTATTGTATCGTGGGTGCGGGGTTTGCCGGTCTTGCTGCAGCAAGACGAATTCGCCAACTCGAGGAAAATGCCAAAATTATAATTATCGATGCCAGACATGTCGGGGCCGGACCGGCAGGACGTAATTCGGGATTTATGATTGATCTTCCGCATATCGTGTCTTCAAGCAGCTATGCAGGGCAGACAGAGAGTGATAAGCGGGATATATGCCTTAATCGAAATGCAATCGAATTCATCGGTGAGATGGTTAAAGATTTCAAATTGGCGGATGAAACCTTCCGAACGGAAGGAAAAGTTAATGCTGCAGCGGGCAGGTCGGGATTAAGGGCTAACCAAAATTATGCCAGGCATCTGGATAAAATCGGTGAATCCTGCGAACTACTCAATGCCAGTCATATGCAAGCATTGACGGGATCTACTTATTATCTGGGCGGCTTGCGTACGCCGGGTACGGCAATGATTCAACCGGCAATGTTAATACAGGGATATGCCGGTGGTTTGGTCGCCAAGTCCGGTTGTATCCTTTTCGAAAATTCAGCCGTACTGGCAATGCAGAAACAAGGTGACAGGTGGCAACTTTCAACCGCTAAAGGTAGCGTGACAGCCTGTAAAACCATACTTGCAGTCAATGGTTTCATTGAAAATTTTGGCTATTATCAGCGACGTTTAATGCATATTAACCTGTATGCCTCGATGACTCGTGAACTGAATCCCTCGGAAACATCGGTCCTCGGGGGCAGGGCTCGCTGGGGACTGACGCCTTCAAGCCCATTTGGCTCCACGGTCAGACGCATCAGTGATACCGGTGGTCACCGCATTCTGGTACGTAATTGCTTTAGCTACGATCCTTCGTTGAAACCCGACAATAGGAATCTTGAGCGTGCCAGACAGGACCATCGAAAATCATTTCAAGCCCGTTTTCCGATGCTCGAAGGTATCGAAATGGAATATCACTGGTCAGGGCATTTGTGCCTAAGCCGGAATCACGTCTGGGCACTGGGCGAAGTGAGCCAGAACTTATATTCCGCCTGTTGTCAAAATGGGCTGGGTGCCACAAAAGGCACTATCGCGGGAATTATAGCCGCTGAAGCAGCGTGTGAACAAAGAGATAACAGTTTGGTGCCTGGATATATATTGGAATCATTACCCAAAAAACTATTGCCGGAGCCCTTTATGACAACCGGTGCGAGATCTTATTTAAAAGTACGGGAATGGCTAGCCGGCAAAGATAAATAAGCGTCCTTACTTGACGCCCATTGTAAACTTGGTGCCAGGTGGGCGATTGGCAGTGATTTTTTGGCCCCGTAGGCTAAGTATGCGGTGCTGGTCGAGCAGCAACTGGTATAAAAACATGAGTTCATCCTGTACTTCTACAGGAAATCCGGCGCGGCGCTTTCCACCCTCAACCATAATGAGCTCTTCAAGGTATTTCTTTCCTTCTGAATAACGCCACAAACCGGTGATAGTCTTAATCACTCTGGGGAAAGACTCAATAGCAGCAGGCGTACCCATACGCTTTCGCTTTAGCATCTCACTCTTGCGAAATAACTGCTGTGCCAGAACAGGATTGATGACTCGGTTATCTATTGTCATTAGAAAACTATAATGAGAATGTTTGTCTGTTAATGCGTTTACGTACTCCGATAGTCTTCAGTATCAAACAAAACAAGCATGTTGATACAGAAAAGTATATATCGGTTGGCATTTAATTCAATACCAAGTAAGTATTGTACGTTTATACTATAGTCTACTTTAATAAACAATTATAAATTACTGAATAATATTGATATTAGTGGACTCATTTGTTAATTTGAAACCAAAATTCAGGGGTATTTAATAGACCACTAAGTGAACAGCCTGAGATTCAGCTCCCGGTTTAAAGAAAATTGTTATGACTGTTACTAGGATTGTTTATCGAATCATGTCGAGAATTGCACGGCTGATATCGCATTCTACTGCCTGAGCCGATAGAATGCCGTCTGCATTATCCTGGAAACCTCAGGTGGATCAGGAATGAATGCTCAAGCACTTGAGGCAACGGATTGCTGCATCACTGGAAAATCTGAAAAACTGCTTGTCGTCGATGCAGTGATTACACATTATTTATTGCCCCAGGCACATCAATATATTGCAGATATTTTATTACACAGAACAGAGTTTTCTAGAATTATTTACCCTGACTAGTAGAATTATTGGCCGTCAATATTGATGAAACCCTCCGAAAAATATTTTCAATTCGTTCAACAATCGACATTTGACGATGATGCGGCTCAACGGCAAGCAGTGGTTTTACTGGATGTTTTAACCGATCGAATTATTCAGGGCCGCCTAACCGCCCCGACTTCATGGTTGGAGAAATTCTCCAGGCGCCGGCATACCGCCTCGACGCGCGTTAAAGGAATTTATTTCTGGGGTGGGGTGGGGCGCGGTAAAACATTTCTAATGGATATTTTTTATCGATGTATGCCGGAACAAAAAAAAATGCGCCGGCATTTCCATGATTTTATGAATCAGATTCATCATGCTCTGAGGAGCAAGTCCAATCTTGCCAATCCGTTGAAGGCAATAGCCGGGGAACTCGCCGAGACAATCGATTTGTTGTGCCTGGACGAATTTGTTATTACTGATATTGGTGACGCCATGATTATGGCCGGTTTACTCGGACCTTTATTTGAATCGGGTGTCGTATTGGTCACTACCTCAAATGCGCCACCGCAGAATCTTTATCGTGAAGGATTGCAGCGTGCACGTTTTCTGCCTGCTATCGATTTAATCGGTCAGTATTGTGAGATTATCAACCTCGACGGTGGCAAAGACTATCGTTTACAGGGGATGCAACAAACCCATTTGTTCCGAGTGCCGCATTCAAAGATTGCCCAAGATGAAATTCAAAGCTACCTGGATCAACATATCACTGCGCTGCAAACGGCTAATGGTTGCCTGGAGATCAATAACAGGCCGATAGTTTTTCAGGTATGTGCAGAAGATACGGTCTGGTTTAGTTTTGAGTCGCTATGCAAAACTGCCCGGAGCCAAGCTGATTACCTCGAAATAGCGCGCCTGTTTAATACGCTGATAGTGACCGATATCGAAGTCATGTCAAAATTAGAGGATGACATAGCGCGTCGGTTCGTGTTACTGATTGACGTTATGTACGATCATCACGTTAAACTAATATGTACTGCAGCGGCCAGTGCCGAAAACCTCTACCAGGGGGAGCAGTTGTCATTCGAATTTGAACGCACGAGCAGCCGACTGATCGAAATGCAATCGAAACGATACCTCGCCCAGGAACATAGCCAACAGTAAATTACCAGTTAAATTCGGCAAGCAAACCGGCATGATCGGAAAATTTTCTATCGATGTCACTAAATTCGATACGTTTCAAGTCGGCTGCAAAATTTTGATTGACCAGCATATAATCCAGAATTTGTTGCTTGCCTTTGTAAATATAGGAGAATCGGCGGGAATGAGGAATATGTTGAGTGAGGTTGAACAAATCTTTTTGTATCCAATCTTTCGTTGGATAACGCAACTTTAAATTGTCTGGCTTACCCAGGATGGTTCCAACAATGTCACTATAGGTATCTGTTGGTTGCAAGGCATTAAAATCACCCAGGATTATGATCGACTTTGCCGGATTTCGGATTTGATACTGATCGATCCATTGAGCCATTCGACGGGCTTGATTCCGGCGTTTAAAAGCCACACGTTTACTTTTTCTGTCCGATCGTAATCCTCGCATTGAACGAAGATGAATATTGACCAGAGTTACACAGCTTTTTTTACAAACTTCCACTAGCAAAGGCGGGCGTGAAAACAAAGGCACATTAATAGCACCTGTTCGATCATATTTGAAGAGCTGTTTTCTCTCGATAATTCGTAGGTCTGAGCGTATCAGGTATCCGACATCAATGCCTGAAACGTCGTTGCCCTCCAGTAAAACCGGCTGATACTTCGAGCCACTCGTTGTGGAAATCATCATTCCGATATCGTTAAGTATTTTGATATTTTCAACTTCTTGCAAGGCAATGACTTGTGGGCCTTTAAATTGGACAAGAAACTTATCTGCGGCGAGACGTATCCGTTTTAGATATTGTTTACGTGTTACTACTTTTGCGCGGTTGCCATCGGCGCTGTCGTCGAACAGCAGTCTCATATTCTGACTGAGAATGGAAAGCGAATCCTGCGCATATACATTTGAAACCAATAGGCTCCCCAGCAGCAAGCAGTTTTTCAGTAATCGCAGTGTTAAATTCAATGGGTTTTAAGCCAGTTATACCATTGGCTAAATAATGCCGGATTACTCGCTGCTATAACCGACCGTGTTTCCAGCGATTCGACAAAAACCGGTTCACCCGTATGGGTTATACTCATACCACCAGCCTCAGACAGCAGAAGGCAACCCGCCGCGTAATCCCAAAGCTTTTCACTACCATGTATAATTAGCTGAACTCGGCCGGCTGCCAACCAGGCCCATTCCAAAGCGCAGCTACCGATGTTGCGTTGAGATTTATAGACAGGCCGGGATACAAGTTGATATCTCAATTCGTTCGGCAGACGTTTGAAATCGATAAAGGCCACTGAACGAGATAGCGTCTCCGGTTGCAACGGCGGTTTCATCCTGATGTTGTTTAGCCAGATACCCTGGTCTTTTATGGCGCAAAAAAATTCCCCGCGAATCGGGTCATAAACGACTGCGAGTTTAATTTCGGCATCACTTACCAAAGCCAGCGATACTGAAAATATCGGCAGCGTTGCATGATAATTGGTAGTACCGTCGAGAGGATCCAGGCACCAGTAGTCCTGCCCCGATGTCATGGCTGCCAGTTGCTCGTCAGCATCGATTTCCTCGCTGAGCATTCTCACGTCGGGATAGGCGTCTGCCAGATTCTTTGCCAATAAAGTTTGCATTGCCAGATCGGCATCGGTGACAATCGAACCATCACACTTGTAGTTGGCGACTGATTGCTGGTAGATGGGGATAAGACTCGATTCGGCCGAATTTTCGATAACGGACTGAATAGTGAGTAAATCGGTATATTCGTAGCGGTTCTTGGTCACGTTATTTTTCCAGATTAAATTCTATCGGCCTGTTAATATTGTAGTTGCTAATTGATTATATCCAGTCAAAATATCAACTGAAAAAAAAGAACTTTAGCGTATTGGCCCAGACGATGAAACACATCAGGAGTCTTTAATCGAAAATTCTCCTGATAACCGTGTGAGGAATCGATATTCGACCGTTATATCGTGACTAATAACTCGATAAAAACTGAAATTGATTTAAACGTGAATAGTCCGTATTTTCTTACCAAACAAACTGCTAATTTAATGGAAGATTTCGTACGAGAAATCGGCCAGGGCTCATCTCTTTTTTTACTGTTTGGTGAAACGGGCGTCGGTAAGTCGAGATTATTACAACAACTGAAGCTGCGTCGATTGCAAACTCAGACAGTGTATATGCTGGATTTTGAGTCTGAGTCCACAGAAAACATCACTGGTGATGTTAAGGGAATGACTGAGTCGTGCACGGGGGGTGAAGTTGTTATCTTTGATCATTTCGAGGCAGCTTCAAAGAGGGAGCAAAATCAATTATTCGAGAGCTGGTCAATCGATGGTCGCGATAAAAATCTGAACATGATCGTTTGTGCCTCTAGCACAAGCTTCAATGGCTTTCGCCAACTGGCACAACATTTTCAGATTGAAGTTAAAAGTTTTCAATTGATGCCATGTGGCACACGGGAACGTGAGGAATACTTACGTTTTCGCTTGTATCCGGAGCGCCCATTTGGAGAACTGAAAATACCTTCGCCTGTCAGGAGACTGGTTCATCGGAGTGGAGGTTTATTTTCCCGATTGTCTGAGATAGTGGAACGCGATGGCGACACAATTGGTATTAGAGATGACCGGAAAACCTCATCCAGGATGCTGACAATAACTGTTATCATGTTGTTGATCCTGTCGGTTTCTGGCGCGGGTATGTATTATTATTTTGTCAATCAACCGGTCGTGTTAGAAGTGGTAAAGGCTGCCGTAGAGCCGAAAATCAAAACTGAGTCAGTTCAGGCAGATCCGGTCGATCAGAAAAGTACTGAGCCAAAGCCGCTTGGCGAAAATGAATCCAAGCCGGGCTCGAAGCCCGATCTGGCGCTCAATCCCGAACCTCAAGCAAAGCTTGAATCGCAACCGGATCCAATACCTGTTACTGAATCAAAGCCAGTGCCAATACCGGAGCCAGTACAAAAGTTGGAACCACTAGCCGTTAAAGATTCACCCGATGCCGTCGAATTAAAGTCTGAACAAGATCGGTATATAGCATCGGCCGGTAATTTGCTACAGTCGAAACTGCAAGCCAGTCTCGACTGGGTAAATTCTAGTGATAGTAATCGGGGCACCATCCAGATTATGTCAATCGGATTCGATCGGTTAGATGAACAGAGTTTTGAATCTTATTTAAAAGATTTAGATGATCAGGGTATTGATATTTCCGAGTTACGTATATTTCGAACAAAAGCTGCCACGCTGGGAGTTTATAGCCTGATTTACGGTGACTTTGATAATCGACGCGAGGCGAGCAATCAGATTAATCTTTTGCCTAAAGCTTTAGGTGCTGATAATCCGATATCAAGGACCGCTGGCAGTATAGCCAGGGAAATAGCCCGGAATTCGGTCAATTAACTTTTGCACGGAACTTAAAATCAAGCCCGGCAATCTATCGGAGAAAAAAATGTACTATGATTTTATTGTTATAGGAAGTGGACCAGCGGGTAAGCGCGCTGCTATTCAGGCAACCAAACTGGGTAAGCGTGTGTTACTGGTTGAAAAAACACTGGTCGTCGGCGGCGTTACTGTTCATACCGGTACCATACCCAGCAAAACGCTGCGTGAAACCGTTTTATTCCTCTCCGGCTGGCGTCAGAGAAGTATCTATGGCCGCAGTTACAAAGTGAAAGATCATATTACCGCCGAAGATCTGACTCAGCGCCTCAATACAACGTTGGCAAAGGAGGTGGAGATCATTCAACACCAATTAATGCGGAACAATGTTGAAATAGCTTATGGCCATGCCCGCTTTAAAGATGAGCATACTATAAATGTAGAGGATCATGATGGCGGGTTTACGGAATACCGGGCGGATAAATTTCTGATTTGTGTCGGGACCAAAACACGACGGCCCGACAATGTACCCTTCGATGGTGATTCGATTATCGACAGTGATGAAATCATCAATATGAAGCGTATTCCCAAAAAGCTGCTGGTAGTCGGAGGCGGTGTGATCGGCCTGGAATATGCGACGATTTACAAAGCACTCGATATCGAAGTAACTATACTCGAGTCTAACGACTACATTCTCGGGTTTTTCGAAAAGGAAATTGTTGACGAACTCGTCCACCACTTGCGTGACACCAATATCGGTTTGCGCCTAAATGATCAACTGGGCGATATTGAGAAACGCGACGATGGCAAAGTAGTCTGTCGTCTCAATAGTGGTAAGAGTATTTGTGTTGATACTGTTTTGTTTGCTTCCGGTCGACAGGGGGTAACCGATGATCTGTCTCTAGACCTAGTCGATATCGAGCCCGATTTCCGGGGCCGGATCCCGGTCAATGCAGATTATCAAACCAGTCAGCCACACATTTATGCGGCTGGTGATGTTATTGGTTTTCCAAGCCTGGCTTCAACATCAATGGAGCAGGGTAGACATGCAGCCTGCCATGCCTTTGATGCTGAAGTTTTTAGCCAGCCGGAACTGTTTCCCTACGGAATTTATGCCGTACCCGAAATGAGCATGGTAGGATTAACGGAAAACGAATGCAACGAACGCGGCATTGCCTTTGAAGTCGGTACGGTGCGGTTTCGCGAAACTGCCCGTGGTCAAATTATGGGCTTGCGGGAAGGTATGCTGAAAATGTTATTTTCGATCGAAACACAAAAGCTGCTCGGTGTACATATAATCGGAGAAGGTGCTACCGAACTGGTCCATATCGGTCAGGCGGTGATTGCGCTCGGTGGTACGCTCGATTATTTTGTTCAAACGGTGTTCAATTATCCAACGCTAGCAGAAGCATACAAAGTAGCCGCGTTGGATGCTTATAATCGAATGAATTTTTAACACTGCTCCCAGGGCAGGTTATCAAAACGCCAACCGCTGAGTGTACTACGATGGTGATCATCATCGAGTGCACCCTCAAATCCATGTTCGATGTTGTAAACCTGTTTAAAGTCGTGTTCGAGCAGCAGTTTTCCCGCTTCTTCGGATCGGTTTCCACTGCGGCAAATCAGGATGACCGGAACACTACTATGCTCCGATGATTCAATTACACCACCCAGGATTAGTTTACGAACTTCACGTTCAAAATTTGGATTAATATTAAAGTCGGGTTCTTCAATCCAGGGGATATTGACCGCGCCTTTCGGGTGTCCTATGAATAGGAATTCCATATCTGATCGGACATCGATAAATGCGACTCTGGGTTCTTTCTGTATTAATTCCGACGCCTCGGTGGCACTAATATGTTTAACCTTTGGTTTTGACATGATTTTTCCTGTTTCCGATATTTATTGCGGCAGTAAACTTTCTTTAACCATGACAATACTAAAATAGTAATTGTTTTTATAGCAAGGTTTGGACGTACAGAATTACGTTTAGCAACTAGACCCAGGGGGTATTATCACCAAAATGTCTCCTTTCGTCTGTTTTTTGGTGGATTCCTATGGACTATTGGTCATTTTATATTAGTTTAAGAGTTAATAACCCGAATTTTCGTCCTAAAGTTATTTACGAGGCTGCCCGAGAAGAAATTTTGCATGAGTAGAATGATAAAACTTTCATTTTCCGTTGTTTTATATCTGTATTGCCAGGTTGTTTTTGCTGCCAGTTACGGTTTGCCAACTGACATAGGTAACGGAATCTTCGCTAGCTGCTCGGGCAGTGGTGGTGTTTATAACTGTTCCGGCGATATCAATATCGGAAAAAACGATACAGTAACCATAAGTAGCAATGTGATCCTGAATATCAGTGGAAAGGTCACGGTAGGAGAAGATTCAACCATTGCTAATAACGGTCTTCAATTCATGCTTAATGTAACTGGCCAGGTCGACATCAAGAAAAATAGTAATATACAGGCAAATATTAATGCCAATGGAAATATCAACATTGATAAAGAAGTGACGCTTGTCGGTAATATTAGTAGTAGCGCTAATATTGTGATTGATAAAGAAGGTAATTTTAATGGGAATATAACTGCAGGAGGTAGCATTGATATTGCCAAAGAGGGCACTTTTGTCGGAGATATAATCGCAGTTGGTAATATTGTGATTGATAAAGAAGGAGGCTTTATCGGGAATGTAACGGCTGGCGGAACTTTAGATATAGGCAAAGATACCGTGGTGAATGGAATTTGTACACCTTCTCACTCACAGTGTACCGGCAGTGGGGGCGGTGGTGGTGGAGGGGGTGGTGGTCAAGTATGTAACGTACTGCAAATTGCCGCAGATAATGAAGAGTTTAGAGGAGTATCGGGTAGTAGCGATAGTAATGTTATTGCAGTTGGACATAATGGTGGAATATACCATTACGATGGCACTGACTGGACCAAGAATACGTTTGTAGCGGCAGAAAAATTGCACGATGTCGAGGTCGTCAGTAGTAATCTGGCATACGCGGTAGGCCATAATGGCGAAGTAATAATGTATAACGGTGTTAGCTGGAGTGTTTTACCGGCACCTACGGGAGAAGACTTGAACGGTGTCTGGGCTCATTCGAGTACCGAAGTATGGGTGGCCGGAAAGAATGACACGCTCTATTTATGGAATGGCTCTAGCTGGGCTGATATGTCGAGTGGTGCTCAGGCAAACGTCGACAATGGTAAAGACCTGGAGGATGTCTGGGGCGGCTCTAATAGCTTTTATGCTGTCGAGAAAGATGGCGACCTTTATAGATACGCGAGATCAGCCGGCCCCTGGGATAAATTTATAGCTTGCAATAGCGCCTTTGACATGGAGGCGAAGGATATCTGGGGTGATAGTTTGGGCAATATATATATTGCTGGAAAAGATAAAGGTGCCAACCCTGAAGAAGCTGCAGTATTTTTGTATGCCGAAGGTACGAATAGCTGTTCTAAGCTTTTTTCGACTACAACGGAAAATAAGCTGGAGGGTATATATGGCAATGGCAATACAGTTTTTGGCGTCGGTAAAAAAGGTTTGATACTCGACAATAGTACTGGAAGTTGGTTAGAGAGCAACCAGGGCTCGGAGGATCTGAAAGATGTTTGGGTATCCGGTTCTGGAACCGCTTACTATGCGGGTAAAAACGGTTTTATGACTGTCTGTAATCCACCAGCGACGACTGCCGACCACCTCTCAATCAGCCACGACGGATTCGCAATCAATTGCCAGGCCGAACCGATTACAATCTCGGCGCACACCTCAACAGTCTCACCTGCGCATGTGGTCGATACGACTTATTCGAGTACCGTCAACCTGACTACCAGTTCGAACAATGGCGACTGGAGTTATGTCAGTGGAGGTAGTGCAGCACGTTTGGTCAACAACGGTAACGGTTCCGCCAGCTATCAATTTGATGGTACGGAAAATGGCCAAGTGGTGCTTGCGCTATTTAATCCGGTCGACGAAACAATCAGTATCAACGCCAGTGACGGCAGCATAACTGAGACTTCAGGCGCAGCTGATGCCAGTGATGATCCCTCGCTCAATTTTGATCTGGCTGGCTTTCAATTTCTTGGCAATGGCACGGTCAATAATATCGGCACCCAAATAGCCGGCAAGTCATCTAATACAGGCTATGGCGCTCAAACTTTGCAACTACAGGCCTGGAATACCAATCAATCGACATTTGCCTGTGAAGCAGTATTTAATAGTGCGCCGATTACAGTAGACTTCACGCTTGAATGCGTCAATCCGAATAGTTGCCAGCGACCGATATATATCGGTTCATCTGCGCCGAGCGTTCCAGTTACCAGTCTGACGCCGGTAGATCTCGATTTTAGTGGGACAGCGCAATCCCTGGCCGATTTCGTTATAAATTATCCCGATGCTGGACAGGTCCTACTACATGCCAGGTATACGCTAGCCAATGGTCAGGTTTTGAACGGATCCAGTTTGCCATTTGTTTCAAGGCCATTTGGTTTTGATGTCGCGGTTGCCGGTAACCCCGGCGGTGTAGATCATAATGGTGCAATTTTTACCTCGGCTGGAACACCCTTTCAGATCAATGTATCGGCCGAACTATGGGATGGTACCGATGGCGGTGCAGACGGTATCCCAGACAATCATGACAATGATGATCCTTCCGACAATGACAGTCTGGTCAACAATACGGTTACGCTAGGTGGTATCAATTACACTGGAGTTCCCAGTTTTGGACAGGAAGGTGAAGGTGCAACATTGTCTGCTATTTTGATTGATCCCTTCCTCAGCGCCTACGCCGATAGTGATTTTCCGGTACAGACACTTGCCGGTTTTACCGCAGGCAGTGCCAGTACCAGTGCTGCTTCATTTAATGATGTCGGCGTGATCGAAATTAGAGCGGCAATCACCGATTCGGATTACCTGGGTATAAATGCAGTTGAAACAGGAAAAATCATTTCCAAATCGGGTTATGTGGGCCGGTTTATTCCTGCTGCTTTCGATGTCACTGTGTCCAATAACGGTATATTCGATGATATGTGCACTTCGTCTGCGCCATTTACCTACATCGGTCAGGATTTCGGTTATTTGATTGCTCCGACAATTCAAGTCAGGGCGCTCAACGCCCTGACACCAGCCACTGTTACCGAAAACTATCGTGATAACTACGTTAAGCTAGGTGTCAATGCCGTCACGGTCGGTGTGCTGCAGGACAGTACCAATATCGGTACAGACAGTAACCCCTTACTGGTCGATTATAGTCCTGCCGCGATGACATTGACCGTCAATAATAATGGCACGGTTGATTATACCTTTGGAGCCGATATGTATCGCTACGGGGATAGCGTTACTACCAACAATTTCATCAAACTGACGAACAGTGAAGTCGGCCCTTTTGTGGCCGATATCGATCCTGAAATTACTCTGATTAATGACGGTGAAGTATCGACTGTAGTATCACAGACTATTAATCTTACCGGCAACAATCAACGCTTTGGCCGAATGCGGATGTCAAACGCGCATGGCTCCGAACTGTTAGATCTGCAACTGCCAGTGATAGTTGAATATTTTAATGGCAGCTTTTATCAAATCAATCTTGACGATGCTTGTACAGTGGGTGCCAGCGCCGATATAAATCTCATTGCCGATAATCTGAGTACGCCTGGATCATCCACCCTGTCGATCACCAACCCGATGGCTGTGGATGGTGATATTGGGATCACATTGAGTGCCCCCGGAGCAGGCATCACCGGTCAGGTAGATCTCAGCAGTTTACTAAGCGGAGGTACCAACGACAATAAGTGGTTACGCTACGATTGGGATAGTGGAGGCCTGTTTGATGATGATCCTTTTGCCAGTGCGACATTCGGAATCTTCAGTGGCGAAGACGTCAATATTTATATTCAGCAAATTTATCAATAGTGAATAGGCATTCCATTGATCGTTGATTTAGCTAGCAAAAACACCACGAATACAAATGCTTTGTGAATGCCGAATTAATCGGTTTTTCGCTTGACACTCCTGATGTGCTTCATTAAAGTACGCGCGTTCTCCGGGGGCCATAGCTCAGTTGGGAGAGCGCAACACTGGCAGTGTTGAGGTCGGCGGTTCGAACCCGCCTGGCTCCACCAGTTTCCCGCTGGTACCACCACAGTGTCCCCATCGTCTAGTCGGCCTAGGACACCGCCCTTTCACGGCGGTAACA
>CAZYYM010000038.1:0-26920 GCA_964651385.1 uncultured Gammaproteobacteria bacterium
TACCCCAACCCTGCTGAAACATATTAGCTGGCAGTTTTTCGAAAACGATCGACAGTCTTAGATATTCAAATATCAGCGCCTGCTGCTGCAAAATCGCCTGCGCCATGGCCAATGCGCGCTCGGTTGAAAAACCGTTATTGATGACATAGAAACGCGAAACACCATATGCCGCCAGGCTGCGACAAGTATCGACAAGCAGATCTCGCGCAGTTTCTACACGCAGACTGATGGTGCCCGGGTATTCTATAAAGGCAGGATAAAATGAAGTTGTGATAATCGGTGCTATAACGACAGGCAAACGTTTTCCCACTTGTTCAGCCAGCCAGGTTACAGTTACTGCGTCGGTGTTAAGCGGCAGATGCGGGCCATGTTGCTTGGATGCAGCCCCCAACGGAAAGACTACGATAGGATTATTCGAGAAAACGCCGTCGGCTTCCGGCCAGCTTAAGTTCTCGAGACACACCGCCGTATTTTTGAGATTAGTGATATCGCGCATAAACTTCTTTAGTCCTGATTTTTGTCTACAGGTCCCAATATTAACTTGACAGCAAACGTAAAAACCGAAAATTTTATCTCCAGCCGAGAAAGGCTGTTCTCTGCCTGAAATCCAGGGATTGTCAGGGTGGGTTGTCCGGATTCTGTTTGCTTGTATAAAGCGGCACTAAAGGTCGAAAACAATATCGCAATCCACCAGCTATGTATCGCCATAACGGTTAACCGGACAAGGAAAATCAAATTTAATTGGAACTAAACCTTTTTCGGCAACTCTGACGCTTTAACAATATAACAACAATAAGCTATGCGACATTGGTTTTTGATTTCTGCTCTGGTCTTGTGGTCACTTTTACCCCTGCAAACTGCCATTGCGTCCAGTCCCGATAATCCCCTCCTAACCGATGATTCGATCATTTTATCAAATCAGGGTATCTACAAATTCGATCGCGTAAGCCTGAAACCGGTGTGGTCAAGCTTGCAGGGTATTCAAACCTATGAGCCCGTTATGGGGACTAGACTTCTATTTGTTGGTAGTACCCAGGGATTATTCGCGCTCAATCCAAAAAATGGTGCCGTTGTTTGGCACATTGAGCCGAAGCGAACTATTTTCAGCCCGGTCGTTTCAGACCAAATATTCAGCGGTAGTTTGCATGGTGAATTATACTCGATCGACGCGGCTAACGGTGCTATCAACTGGCGTCATCAGTTCGACGGCTGGGTATATTCGCCGGTCATTTTACCCCGGTTGGGCCAATTGTGGACGGGTGGCCAGGCACATCAGGCCCAATTACTCGATATGGCGAGTGGGAAATTATTAAGTCAGCTTCAGCTTGATCAGGAAATCATATTTAGTCCTCAACAGCTAGACGAAGAAAATATTGTATTCAATCTATTCAGTGGTAATAGTGTCATTATCAACACCCGCACAATATCCCGAGCAGGAATGCTCGAGGGCGACTCACAACCGCGACAACTTAGCATCGATGGAGATATTATTTATCGAACGAATCGCGATGGTAGCTTAATCGCTTTTGATAAAGTCAGTCATAAATCGATCTGGCAACATCATATAGTCAGCAGTAATTTAAGCATGCATCCGGTTAAGCCGGGTTATTTGCTCCTGTCCGACCTGGATCGGACCATGATATTGATTGATTTACAAAACCAGCAGGAAATATTCAGAAATACTATTGATGGGGCGTGGTTTGCGCCGATTCAGCTTGACGAAAATCACATCGTATATTTTCTCGAAGAGAATATGCAACCAAATCAAATACGGGCGGTCAAACTCGACGCACGTGATACTTAAACCATGAGGAAAGTGAGGATAACTGTATGAAAAAATTTAAAATAATTAGTATCGGGGCACTCTTTTTTGTTGCGGGTCTGGCTAATGCGGCGCCGCCATTCGGGGGGCCCGATGATGTAAAATACGCGAACGATTTATGGACTTCAATGGTCAATGAATCTTATGCCGGTGATGGCGCTATCCAGTCGAGACCTTACACCGGTCAGCATCCACACGGTGCCATTCTCGACACTATTGAGGGTCCCATAAACATTGACGGCAGGCTCCACAACATCATCATCAAACGTAACTATGGTGGTCCTGGAGTCAGCAAAGATTCCGTTGCAAACGATCCCGCCAAGTATCTCAAGGCTGTCACTGTCATGCTTAAGCGTCCCGGTTACGATCCTGAGAACAAGGACTGGTACTGGGTCAAGTTCAAAGCCAACGGCGAGATTGCTACCAACCCGAAAGGCATGAAACTGGCTGGTCGGGTAGCGAAAGGCATGCCCAAAGGCTGTATCGCTTGTCATACAGCGGCTCCCGGTGGTGATATGATTTTCACCCACGATTAATTTGAAGGTCCCCGTAATACGAAGAAACCGGATTTATTCCGGTTTTTTTGTGCCTGAATTAAGCCTATAAAATCAAGGGTAAATTAACCAGGCCGGGATTATCGGGTTCCTGTCGCATACCAGGGACCGTAGTATCCATGTAATTGATGGACTAAGAGGGAATGATATATTAGTGCGGAACGTAACGCTGCTTTCGAATCTCAGTATATTCGGCAATAGTGGCTAGCGCACTGCGCCCGCTACGCGCAACAATTACGGCGAGCAGCGTTTCTATAGCAGATATTACCGGCACCATGGAAGGGAAAAACTGGGGGCTTTCCGTGGACTGTAATATAAGCACGGTTGCCTTATCGGCCATAGGCGCTGCCTGACTATCGGTAAGATAAATCAGTTCGGCACCACGCGACAAAGCAAATTCAATGGCCTCTATGGTTTGCCTGGCATACGGGTTATACGTCATTGCCAGGACCACATCGTTTCCACCTATAGTTATCAGTCCTTCGATTAATCCATCGCCACTAGTTCGGGGAACGCGCAAATGTGGTACGGCCATTTTACCAACATACTGCATATAAGCCGCTATCCAGTGGGGAGCACCGGCAGCGAGGACGTAGGCCGATGAAGCGTTTATGATTAAATCGGCGGCCCGGCAGCAGGCTTTGATGTCAAGATTGTCAAAAAAATGCTGAATATTTTTGTGACCAGCCTCGGCCAATTCACGCACGATAACACCCTCACCTTCGGCCTCAAATGCCTGTTGTAACTGGCTGGCGCGCTGCTCAAAACTGAAATTATCGATGGCATCGCAGAAAACGGACTTGAACTGCGTGTAGTTTTCAAAACCCAGTGTTTTAGCCAGCCGAATCATGGTCGGAGCAGTGACACCGGCTTGCTGCGCCAGAGATCGCATCGAAGTCGTTGCAACGGCATTGGGTCTATCGATTACGAGTTTGGCCGCTGCACGCAGCTTGGGCGTTAAGCGGGGCAACAATTCGAGGAGATTGGCCAATACTTTTTGCATTTTTGGCTGAACGATGGCAAATATGACTTGCAAGAGTAACGAATGTTAAATTAGTATTCAAATGTAACATTCGTAATAAATAATTCTAAAGGAGGATCATAATTATGAAATTTAAATCTCTCGTATTAACTGCACTGTCGGCAGTTTTCTTTGCCAGTAGCAGTTATGCAGCCCAATGCACTAACGAAACCTGGAACAAGGTAATGAGCCGCGGCAAAATAGTCGTCGGCGTCAAAGCCGACTATAAGCCGTGGGGCTTTCGCGATACCAGTGGCAATATCGTCGGCATGGAGGTTGATATGGCACAAATTGCTGCCGATGCAATGGGTGTTAAATTGGAGACAGTCGCCGTGCAATCATCTAATCGCATGCAGTTTCTCGAAAACGGCAAAATAGATATGATGATCGCCACCATGTCCGACCGCCCTGACCGCCGTAAGATCGTCGGTATTACCCAACCCAATTATTACACCTCGGGCACCAATGTCATGTCACCCAAAGGCGTTAAGATATCCAAGTGGGAAGATTTACGAGGCAAACCGGTCTGTGGCAAACAGGGTGCGTTTTACAATAAGGTAGTTACCGACCGATATGGCGCAAAGGTCATCGCGTTTACTGGTAACGCCGAAGCCAAGCATGCCCTGCGCGACAAGAAATGCATCGCCTGGGTTTACGATGATTCATCCATCATGTCTGACCTGTCTTCGGGTAATTACGATAGCTATGAAATGCCACTTAATAGCGAGGATGACAACCCCTGGGGACTGGCGGTACCACTGGCAGAAAAGGATTGCGTCTTCGGTAATTTCATGTCGGGTTTAACTTACAATATGCACCAGTCGGGAAAATTGATGGAATTGGAAAAGAAGTGGGGCATTCAGGCAACTCAGTACCTTAAGGATCAGAACAAACGATTTGAAGACTGGATTCAGTAAAGTTTATCCATCTGATTTAGCAGCCGGGAATTCCCCGGCTGGTTTTCTATTGACTCGATGAATTCCTTCCAGCAATACTTCTATGACCTGGCGCAGGAATCGCCCAGGTGGAATTTCATTTTCTTTTATGATCCGGTTCAGGGCGACCGGGTTATCGAAGGCTTATGGATGACGCTCCAGCTCTCGGTAATCTGTGTTTTTCTCAGCGTCATCATCGGTATTCTCGGTGCCTGGCTACAGGGTGCACATTCAAAAACCGTGCGCATGATAGTACAGGGCTATATTCAGTTCTTTCGCAATACACCGCCGCTGGTACAATTACTGTTTTTTTATTTTGCACTTGGCCAGTTTACCCCGACTTATTCTCCCGACGGCTGGCTGGAAGTACCAATTATTTCCAATGTCGGTTGGGCAATAATTTCGTTATCGTTTTTTGCCGGCTCATTTAATGTCGAGATATTCAGAGCTGGCGTCGAAGCCGTACCCGAATCTACCCAGGAAGCTGCCGAGGCACTGTGTATGAACCGTGCGCAGGTTTTCCTCTATGTAGTATTTCCGCTTGCCTTTCGCGTTAGCCTGCCGGCGTTGAATAACAATCTGGTTAATCTGGTGAAGACCACCACCCAGGCACTTGCTATCGCTGTGCCGGAATTACTTTACCAGATGATCAGCATTTATAACGATTATTCGACTGCGCAATACGCTTGTATGCTGGTGTTGTTTTTCTCCTATATAGTTCTTGTTGGCATTCTGGTGATGGGTATGAGTCACTGGGAACGCAAAATCAGGGTGCCTGGCTATGGCAATTAAACTGGGCAACAAACAAACTGATCTACCGGTTTTGAAGCCTTTCAACTACCATCCTGCCGGACAGGTCGGTGACCTGCAATTCAGCCGCTGGTTAGCCGAATTACCGCTCCAGGCATTTATCCTTTTTGGCTTGTTCGCATTTTTATGGCCCGCTGTTGCCGTTGCCCAGTCAAACTTTACGACCACCCAGGCTTTCGAAGCTCTCTGGCGCTGGTTACCATTCCTGTTAAGCAAAGGCTTTCTACTAAATGTCGTGGTCAGTTTTCTGACTATGGTGATTGGAACCATCGCAGGCGTACTACTCGGCCTCGGCCAAATTTCCCCGGTAGCCTGGCTCAGTCGATCCTGCTGGTTCGTCACTCAGCTCTTTCGCAATTCACCATGGCTGGTATTGCTATTTATCGTCATGCTTGCCTTTCCATTCGAGATTCAGATTGGAGACACTGTCATCCCAATTCCTGACTGGATGAAAGCTGTGTTCGGATTATCCCTTCCAGTTATGGCAAACATATCCGAAGTCGTGCGTGGTGGCGTGCAATCGGTGCCTACCGGCCAATGGGAAGCCGCTGAATCGCTTGCCTACAGCCGCCATCAAACACTTTGGATGATCATCCTGCCTCAGTGTTTTAAACGCATGATTCCACCCTGGATGAACTGGTATGCCATCCTCACCATGGCGACCCCATTGATTTCGCTACTGGGTGTAGAAGAAATCATCACGCTATCACGGCAGGCGATGGAGTCGGAGGACAATCATCCAGAATTATTAATGCCGTTCTTCGGATTCGCACTGCTGATATTTTTTGTTTATTGTTATCCAATTGCACGCTACACCATCAAACTCGAAAAGAAATTTCACGTAAAAGGATAGATTCGGAGATGCCATCATGACCAATAACGACTGGACACCCGATCAACCGCTGATTTCTATTAGAGACGTACACAAATCTTTCGGGGAACTCGAGGTTCTGAAAGGTATATCACTCGACGTTAAGCAAGGCGAGGTTATTTGCATTATCGGTCCTTCAGGTTCCGGAAAATCAACCCTGATCCGCTGTATCAATGCGCTCAATACCATCAACAGCGGTTCGATTAAGGTCGAAGGCCAGGAAGTCCACGACCCCGATCTCGACAAACTCGAACTGCGTAAAAAAGTCGGCATGGTATTCCAGCAATACAATTTGTTCCCGCATAAAACCGCGCTCGAGAATATTATGATGGCGCCAATAAAAGTACTAAAACAATCTGAATCCGAAGTTGAGGAACGCGCTCGAAAACTTATCAAACGGGTCAATTTAATTGGCAAGGAAAATTCCTATCCCGGCGAACTCTCAGGTGGCCAGCAACAACGTGTGGCTATCGCTCGATCTTTAGCGATGAACCCGGATGTTATCCTGTTCGACGAAGTAACCGCTGCACTCGACCCGGAAACCGTCAACGAAGTATTGCTTGCCATCAAGGACCTGGCAAAAGATGGCATGACCTGTATTCTCGTCACCCATGAAATGGGCTTCGCCAAGGAAGTCGCCGATCATATCTATTTCACTGACCGTGGTGTTATAGTCGAGCACGGCCCACCCGCGACATTTTTTACCGAAGCCAGTGATCCTCGCACCAGGGAGTTTTTGAGCCAGATTCTCTAAAAGAATGAATCGTACGACGGTACCATCACATGCATCGGTAGTGGTGATCGGCGGTGGCGTCATAGGTTGTTCAACGCTTTACCACCTGGCCAAAGCGGGTGTCAGCGATGCTATTCTGCTCGAACGCAACCAGCTCACCTCAGGCACCACGTGGCATTCTGCGGCCCAGGTTCGTGCGCTACGGTCGAGCAAAAACCTGACCGATCTCATAAAGTATTCGGTAGATTTATACAGCTCACTTGAAGCCGAAACCGGACAATCCACCGGCTGGATTAACAAAGGGTCACTATCGATCGCCACCAACCAGGATCGACTGACTTTTATCAAACGCCAGGAGGCGCTGGCACATTTATACGATGTCGAGGCACGGTCGATTTCAGTCGATGAAGCCCGCGAACGCTGGCCATTAATGAACACCGAAGATGTTATCGGCGCCGTCTGGTCACCCGACGACGGCAGGGTCGGCCCTTCCGACCTGTGCAGCGCACTGGTTAAAGGCGCCAAATCACACGGCGCGAAAATATTCGAAGATACCGGGGTAATTGCCGTTTTAACCGATGCGAATAAAATAGTCGGGCTGGAAACTACCGCAGGTCTCATTCGTTGCGATGCCATTGCGTTGTGTACTGGTTTATGGAGCCGAAAGAACGCAGCGTTGGCCGATGTCGATATCCCGGTCTGGCCATGCGAACATTTTTACCTGCTCACCAACCCGGTAGATGGCATTTCCGGCAATCTGCCGACCCTGTCCGACCATGACAGTCATCTTTATATTCGTGACGACTCGGGCGGACTGCTGGTCGGCTGCTTTGAACCGAAGGGCAAACCGATCGACCCGGATCGAATCGGTGAAGATTTTGCCTTTCAATTGTTACCCGAAGACTGGGACCACTTCGAACCCATGCTCAACAATGCGATGCATCGATTACCCTGCCTCGAAAATGCAGATGTGCGCATGTTACTGAATGGCCCGGAAAGCTTTACACCCGATGGTTCGTTTTTATTGGGTGAAAGTGCTGAAACTCGCGGACTGTTTCTAGGTTGCGGTATGAATTCTGTGGGCGTTGCTACCGGTGGTGGCGCCGGCATGGCTTTGGCGCATTGCATTATGCATGGCCATACCCCTACCGATCTGCACGAAGCTGACCCGAAGCGCTTCCCTGGCTGCTTCAGTTCAGTCGAAGCGTTGAGCGATCGCGTACCCGAGATTCTCGGCAAACATTACGCCATCACTTATCCCGGCATACAACTCGACAGCGCACGTGGACTCAGGACGACGCCTTTACACGAGTACTGGATAAAACACAGCGCTCACTTCGGACAGTTCTACGGCTGGGAACGGCCTTTGTATTTCGGCAAACAGGATGAACCTGTTTTGTCTTTCGACAAACCTGAATGGTTTGAACAGGTCGGCCTCGAAGTTCATCAGGCACATCATCACGCCGCCATCTTCGATCAGTCGACCTTTGGAAAAATACTGATCTATGGCCCAGACTCTGAATCGTTTCTAAACCGTGTCTGCGCCAATGACATGACAAAAACGCCAGGCAAAGCCGTCTATACCGCCATGCTCAACGAACGAGGTGGATTTGAGAGTGATTTAACGGCGCTGCGTCTGGGCAAAGAAAAATATCGTTTATATGTCGGTACCGGGGCAGTTAAACGCGATATGGCCTGGCTTAAACGGCAACAAAAAGTCGATGAAAACATCGATATTATCGATGAAACCACAAATTACGCAATGTTAGGATTAATGGGGCCGGAGGTTGTTCGAATTGCCAGAGAATTAAACGCTGATGCACTGGTTCAATTACCCTACTTCCATCATTGTTCAACCGAGATTCATGATATAGCCGTCGAAGCTGTTCGTATGTCCTATGTCGGCGAAGCCGGTTGGGAAATCACCTGTGAATCGAAAGATGCCGTGAAACTGTTCGATATGTTTTGCAAAGCCGGTGCAAAACCGGCCGGTATCTTTGCGCAATCTTCGATGCGCATCGAAAAACGCTTTCTTGCCTACGGTCACGACCTCGACACCGACGTCAACCCGCTGCAGGCTGGACTCGATTTCGCTATCGACTGGTCGAGCAATTTTATCGGTAAACAGGCCCTGCTTTCTCAAAAAAACCAGCCCGGTGACAGCCGGGTAGCGACTATCGTTTTAGACGACACTGACGCCATGCCACTTGGCAATGAACCGATTTACCACCGCGGAAGAATAATCGGCAAAACAACTTCCGCTTCGTTCGGTTATCGGATTGGCAAACCGATTGCCATAGCCCAGGTAAACTACGACCAATTTCTCGATCAACTGGCCGTTGAAGTGGATATAGCCAGAAATCTTTTAAAAGGAAAAATTCTCACACAGCCCGCCTTCGATGCCGAAGGTAAACGCATGCGTTTAAACATAGGACAAACCTCATGAGTCATATCTTTCCACGCCACACCAAAGTTAATAACCCCGTCGCCGTCAGCGGTAAGGGAGCCTACCTGATCGATGCTAGTGGTAAACGGTACCTCGATGCTTCTGGCGGCGCGGCGGTCTCCTGCCTCGGTCATGGCGACTCTGAAATCATCGATGCAATCAAAGCACAGCTCGATTCCGTGGAGTTTGCCCACACCGGTTTTTTCACGAGCGAACCGGCCGAAGCGTTGGCCGATCTGCTGATCGCTAATGCACCGCCGGGTATCGAGCGGGTCTATCTGGTTTCGGGAGGCTCAGAAGCCGTCGAAGCCTCGATCAAACTGGCGCGGCAATACTTCCTCGAAGTCGGCCAGCCTTCGAAACATAAAGTCATCGCGCGACTACAGAGTTACCACGGTAACACCCTCGGCGCGCTGGCGACCGGTGGCAATATGTGGCGACGCGAACCCTTCTCACCATTGATGATCGATACCACGCATATCTCGCCCTGTTACCAATATCGCGATCGTAACGACAACGAATCCAGGTTTGATTATGGACAACGCGTCGCCAACGAACTCGAGACAGAAATCCATCGCCTCGGTGCTGACCAGGTCATGGCTTTTGTAGCAGAACCGGTAGTAGGTGCAACATTAGGTGCAGTGACAGCGGAGGCGGGTTATTTTAAACGAATTCGTGAAATCTGCGACCAATACGAGGTACTGTTGATTCTTGACGAAGTCATGTGCGGCATGGGTCGTACCGGTAGTTTGTTCGCCTGCGAACAGGAAAACGTCGCTCCGGATATTCTCACAATCGCCAAGGGCCTCGGTGCTGGTTACCAGCCCATTGGAGCGATGCTCTGTAGCGATGGGATTTATCGGGCCATCGAAAACGGCAGCGGATTTTTTCAGCACGGACATACCTACCTCGGTCACCCGGTGGCCTGTGCAGCCGCGAATGCAGTTGTTAACGCGATCCTGAATCGCGGCTTGATTGAACGCGTAAAAACCCGGGGTAAGCGTGTAAAACAGGCTTTAATAAGTCAATTTTCCAGTCATCCAAACGTCGGTGATATTCGCGGCCGCGGATTGTTTCTTGGCCTCGAGTTTGTTCAGAATCGTGATACCAAAAGGGCCTTCGACGCTACCCTGGGTATAAATAAAGCATTCAAGAAAACGGCTTTCGAAAACGGCTTAATCTGTTACCCGATGGGCGGTACCATCGATGGTAGACAGGGCGACCATGTGCTACTCGCGCCACCATTTACCTTTGAAGATCGTCATATTGATGAACTCATCGGTAAACTTGATAAAACGCTTTCTCAAGTATTGAGCAGCCTTTAATGCCTGATGCGGTCATAATCATGGTAGCACCCAATGGCGCTCGGAAAACACACAAGGACCATCCTTCATTGCCGGTTTCAATCGAGGAAACGATAGCCGAAGCAAGCGCCTGCTATTCAGCGGGCGCCACGGTATTGCACGCCCATGTTCGCGGTAAAAATCAGGAGCATGTACTCGATGCCGGTTTGTACAGCGAACTGTTAAACGAGTTAAAACATCGGTTACCCGATATGCTGGTACAGATTACCACCGAAGCGATTGGAATATATTCGTCGCAACAACAGGTTGATTGCGTCAGGTCAGTGAAACCCGAAATGGTCAGCGTGGCTTTACGCGAAATGACCGACGACTTTCATCAAACAGATTTTGCTCGCGATTTTTACCATTGGTGTGCCGAGGCAAATGTCCATATCCAGCATATTCTTTATTCTACTGATGAACTGCAACGATTTCGTCAATATAAATTTGACAACGTAATCCCCGAATCGCAGAACTGCGTTTTGTTCGTACTGGGACGCCATGCCGTTGATTTTCAATCCAGTCCCGATGATTTAAAACCATTCCTGCAACAGGCGCCTAAAGACCTCGACTGGTTCACCTGCGCGTTTGGAGTGCAGGAGCAGGCCTGTGTGTTATCGGGAATAATTCATGGCGGTCATGCGCGGATCGGGTTTGAAAATAATCTACATCTTGCGAATGGGAACCTGGCGGGGAGTACTCGCGACCTGGTTCTGGATTTAAAAAAGGCCATTAAGGCTACTGGTCTGGCGGTGGCGAATGCCAGGCAAACCCGGAATTTGCTATTGGATTGAATGGGTTGGAAGAATTGTAAAACGAAACCACTGATTCGCATCGGTTTTGGCCTTTTTCAATCGACAGATGCATTAGACAGTGGCGCCTGAACGAACGATAAAATCCAGTCGCGGACTTTGCACGCATTGTCTGATAAAGGCCGGGACTTTGACCACACGAGATAGATTCCTCTACCGGTTTGCCAGGCCCAGTCTTCACGAGCGGCGAGCAATTTGTGATCGATCAGATCGCGAACAATATGCTCCCAACCAAAAGCAAAGCCCTGGCCGGTTTGGGCAGCCTGCAATACCAGCGCGTAATCATTGAGACGCATCCCTTCCGACACCTGGACCTTGTGGATCCCTTGATGTTCAAACCACTGTTTCCAGGTCGGACGCATACGGACCGGTTCTTCCAGATGAATCAGACGTTGGTGGAGTAAATTGGGTATCGATCGAAGATTATGTGCCGAGTGCATCACTTTCGGACTGGCCACAGGAAAAATCACTTCATCTGCGATCTTGGCGGCATGACAATTCGTCCAGTAGCCATCACCAAGGCGAACTGCGATACTGATATTCTCTACGTCGAGATCAGGCTCGTACACGCTGTTTTGTAACCGAAGATCGATCCCGGGGTGCAATTGGCGCAGCGCATGAAGTTTAGGCATCATCCAGTAATAGGAAAATGCCGAGGAGGCATTTAACGTAACATATTCCGAACGCCCCATATTGTGGACGGCTTCGGCGGCACTTTCAATGCCGCGCAAAGCCAGTGAAACATCAGCGAAAAACCGTAGACCCGCATTGGTTAAAGTGATGCGTCTATGACCGCGATCGAACAGGCGAACATCCAGCGAACTTTCCAGCTGTTTGATTGCGGCACTCACCGAAGGCTGCTGCATACCTAGTTCGACCGCTGCCAAAGTAAAGGAGCGAAGGCGTGCAGCCGCTTCAAAAATAAACAAATTGCGCGGCGAAGCGATAAGTTTGAGGGTATTTCGCATAGATTCAGTCTATGTGTTTGATCAAAATTTACAAGGGTTACAAAGCACCCTGACACCGTTATGATCAACGCTTCGCACCAACCGTGATCATCCTATGACCCGACGAGCCCGCAGAGATCGCAGAACCCGCCCTGGCACTGGATCGAGGGGCACCACGACTGGCTCACCGTTTATCAAACGGCATCTCGCCTTCTTTGATCCACTCGATGAAACACAACTGGCGAGGATAGAAGATCAGGTTGACTGGATGCTTGAAAATATCGGATTTGCATTTAGGGGCGATCCTGAAGCTATCCACCTCTGGCAGGAAGCCGGGGTTAAAGTCGTCGGAGACAAGATTTTCGCCGATGCCAAATGGGTGCGTGAGCAATGCGCTATGGCACCCGGTGAATTCACCCAGCTGGCACGTAACCCGTCACGATCGGTCACTATCGGCGGAACTAATCAGGTTTTTGCTCCGATCTACGGCGCGCCCTTTGTGCGCGATCTCGAAGGTGGTCGTCGCTACGCCACCTTCACCGATTTTGAAAAGCTGCTGAAGCTCACCTATATGCACCCGAATCTGCATCACAGCGGCCTGGTAATTGCGGAACCAACCGATATACCGGTATCGAGCCGCCATCTCGATATGGTTTACGCCCATATGACCTTGAACGACAAGCCACACCTGGGAGCCATCACCGAGAAAAGCCGCGCGCAGGACAGTGTGGATATGGCTGAGATCCTCCACGGTAAGGAAACTATGGATAACAACGTAGTCATTATGGCCAATGTCAATACCAACTCACCGCTGTTAATCGACCGTGTGGTCACCGAAGCAATCCAGGTGTATTCATCGCGGGGTCAGGCCATGGTAGTGACACCGTTTATCCTGACCGGAGCGATGGGGCCTGTATCAACTGTTGCCGCAGTCGCACAAGCGATGGCAGAGGTGATGATCTGCTGTACTTTCGGACAACTGGTGCGCCCAGGCGCGCCATTCGTGATGGGAAATTTCCTGTCATCGATGAGTCTAAAATCAGGTGCGCCCACTTTCGGCATGCCGGAACCGGTATTATCCAATTACGTGATTGGCCAGCTCGCTCGACGTATCGGATTACCGCTACGCTGTGGTGGTTCGCTGACCGCATCCAAGATCGAAGATGCGCAAGCGGCATACGAAAGCACTGACTCGATGCATTCGACCGTTCTGGCCGGCTCCAATTACACCCTGCATGCAGCTGGTTGGCTAGAAGGTGGTCTAACTACCGGCTTTGAAAAACTCGTCATGGATGCTGATCGATTAGGCAGCTACCAAAAGGTGATGGCCGGTCTCGATCTGAGTGATGATCAGTTTGCCCGAGATGCTTACCGCGAAGTTGAACCAGGAGGGCATTTTCTCGGTTGCGCCCACACATTGCGTCACTACCAGACTGCTTTTTACGACGCAGAGCTCAGCGACAGTGACAATGTCGAGACCTGGGAAGAAAATGGTGGTCAGGATATGCGCAAGCGCGCCTTTGATAAATGGAACAGAATGTTGGCCAACTATGAAACGCCACCTATTGACCCCGCGACCAGAGAAGCACTCGATGACTATGTCGCGCGGCGCAAGGAAGAGATACCCGACGCCTGGTATTGACGCGGGCACTCATCCCGTTAACTTTTAGATAAAAGCCAAATTAGGAGGAAATACTTATGCCGGAGATTATAAAAGAAGACGCCAATTACGCTGAAATCCCCAGCCACGTTAAAGTGGCCATTATTGGCGGTGGTGTAGTCGGTTGTTCTATATTATTTCATCTGGCGAAGTTTGGCTGGAAAGATACGATTTTGCTGGAGCGCGATGAACTGACCTCAGGCTCGAGCTGGCATGCTGCTGGTCAAATTCATACAATCAGTTCCGACCCCAATATTTCACGACTGCAAAGTTATACGATTAATCTTTACAAGGAAATCGAAGAGCTTTCCGGCCAATCTATCGGCTTACACCTGACCGGTGGTTTTTATCTGGCCTCGAATAAAACCTGGTACGACTACCTAAAGCGCGAACGCTCGAAAGCCCGTTATATGGGCCTGCATCAGGAATTTATCTCGCCCCGGGAAGTCGCCGATCGTCATCCATTAATTAATCCCAGGCACTATCTCGCAGCCCTCTGGGACGACCAGGATGGAGATCTTGACCCCTCCGGGACGACCTACGCGTTTGCCAAGGCAGCGCGCCATTATGGCGGGCGTTATTTTACCCATACACCGGTTACAGCAACCACCCAACGTGCGGACGGCAGCTGGGATGTGGTGACTGACAAAGGAACTGTCAACGCCGAGTACGTCGTTAATTGCGGGGGGCTTTGGGCCCGTGAAGTCGGTGCAATGGCCGGTATGGCGCTGCCGGTACAACCGATGGAACACCATTACCTGTTAACCGAAAAGATCGACGAAGTCGCCAACTTCGGTTCGCGCTTGCCTTGCGGTATCGACTACAACGCCAATGTCTACTTCAGGCAGGAGCGTGACGGCTTACTGCTGGGTACCTACGAGCCGCGGGGCACACCATGGAAACCCGAAGGAACACCCTGGGATTTCGGCCACGAGCTTTTAAATCCGGATCTCGAGCGCATCGCAGACCGTCTCGAACTGGTATTCGAACGCATTCCTGCGCTGGGTGATGCCGGCATTCGTCAAACCATCAACGGGCCGTTTACTTTTGGCCCCGATGGGAATCCCATGATCGGACCAGTCCCCGGCATGAAAAACTACTGGTGTGCGGTCGGCGTCATGGCCGGTTTTTGTCAGGGTGGTGGCGTTGGCCTGACCATGGCTGAATGGATGATCGACGGCGAGCCTTCAATCGATGTCTGGGCCATGGACGTCGCGCGGTTTGGCAACTGGACATCGCCCGATTGGGGCACGGTCAAATCCACCGAGAACTATGAGCGTCGCTTCGTCATGACCTTCCCCAACGAAACCCTGCCCAAAGGTCGTCGTCAGCAGACCACCGCGCTCTATGATCGACTGGTCGCAAAAGGTGCGCGCATGGGTCAGACATTTGGTCTGGAGAACGCTTTGTGGTTTGCCGACGGCCCAGAGGACGCCTGGGAAGATCCAACTTTTGAACGCAATCGATCCCACGACTATGTTGCACGCGAAGTCAAAGCGGTGCGCGAAGGGGTTGCCGGTATCGAGATTGCTAATTTTGCCAAACACGCGATCACGGGCCCCGGCGCTCGTGCCTGGCTGGATAAAACCATGGCGGGGCAAATTCCGAAGCCCGGCCGTATTGCACTCAGCCCCATGCTCACCGAGAAAGGTCGACTCTACGGTGATTTGACCGTGGCGTGCCACGCAGAAGAAAACTTCATGCTATTCGGTTCGGGCGCCATGCAGGACGCACATAGCCGATGGTTTTCCAGCACTCTGCCCGATGATGTCAGACACGAAAATCAAACCGGCGACTGGCATGGTATCTCGCTGTCGGGACCAAATTCCCGCGCACTGCTCTCCCGAATTTGTCGCGATGACGTTTCGAACCAAGCCCTAAAATTCCGCGACAGTCGCCTGACCTTTGTCGGCGGTGTTCCGGTGCTGCTCAACCGTTTAAGCTTTTCGGGCGAGCTGGGTTATGAAATCTATTGTCGTCCGCAATATCTGATCCGCCTCGCAGAAGCGATTGAAGAAACCGGCGCAGACCTGGGATATACCTGGTACGGCGCCCGCGCGTTGATGAGTATGCGTCTTGAAAAGGCCTGGGGCGCCTGGGGTCTGGAATTCCGCCCGGACTTCAACGCGATCGAATCCGGAATGGACGCCTTTATCAACTGGAACAAGGAATTTGTCGGCAAGCAAGCCACGCTGGGATTTATACAGGAAGGCGTTGCGCGCCGTCTGGTTACCCTGGCAATCGACACAGCCATCGACGTATCACTGGATGAAGCCATTTTGAAAAACGGTGAAGCCGTGGGCTATATTTCATCGGGTGGATACGCACACCATGTGGGCAAGTCATTGGCGATGGGCTATGTCAAAAGCGAACACGCTGAAGCGGGCAGCGAACTGGAAGTCGAGATCCTGGGTGAGTTTTTCCCGGCGGTTGTTCAGGGCGCTCCCCTGTATGACCCGGAAGGATTGCGTATGCGTGGATAGCCATCGTGTTTAGCAGTTATGGATATCACGATCGGCTCATTCAGTCAGACATCCATTCCGATGAGTCGGTAACTCTGCCGCCAATGCTGCCGATCTTGCTCTCGCGCGCAAAGACGCAAATGTGACTCAAACAACAGCTTTTCATCATAGGATTCCGGGAGCTGGGCCCGGTATTGTTTCATATGTTGCCTGCATGCGTTGGTATGGCCTAAGCGGGCGTGACACATCGCCAGCTGCTGGTGAGCATAAAATACCGGTAACGCAAGCATCGATTCGAGCACTGCCAGTGATTTCTCGTATTCCCGCATATTGAAATAGGCTTCGGACAACACTTCCGGTCTCAGATTGTCGATACTCAACGGGTCGAGTCGAGCTGCACGATTAAAAGTCTCTACAGCACCTTCAGGATTACCGTCATAAGCCTGCAGCATAGCCCAGTATCCAAGCACGCGTGCGCTGTTGGGATTGAGTTCACGGGCCCGTTCCAGGTGTTCACGGGCGTGTTTATGTCGACCCATTTGTCGCAGAGCCTCACCAAATGCCGCATGGGACCGATAATCGCTACCATCCAGCTCAACTGCTCGCTTGCCGGCTTCGAAGGCCCGCGCCAGCGGATTATCGTTGTAATAAGATAAATCCCAAACCGACATACCTTCCGCTACTGCTATTCCCGCATAAGCGGCCGCACACTCGTCATCGAGTTCAATGGCTTGCATAAACAGCTTAATGGCAATGCCGATATTTTCTCCCCGACGATGCAGGACATGATTTGCACGCATCAGAAAATCATAGGCAGTCAAATTTTGGGTGGGCCGGTGAAACCTGCGCTCACCTACGGCTTCACTGACTCTCCCGGGCAACACCCCGGCAATCGACCTGACGACATCGTCCTGCACCACAAAGATATCATCCAGTAAGCGATCATATTTTTCAGCCCAAATACAGGATACCGACACGGAATCAAGCAGTTGAGCGGTAACGCGCACTCGATCGCCTGCCCTGCGAATGCTACCTTCGACAACATACTGCACACCCAGCTCAGTGGCCACATCGCGAGTATCCAGCGGGGTTTCCTTGAACTTCAGAGACGAGTTTCGCGCTACCACGAACAATTCCCGAAATCGAGATAATTCCGTTGTAATGTCTTCGGTTATGCCATCGCTGAAATACTCCTGTTCTGGATCGTCACTCAAATTTGCAAACGGCAACACTGCGATTGACGGCTTGTCCGAGTATGATTCAAATTCCGAATACGACTCAGAAATCCGGGTTGAACAGGATGCAGTTGAAGTAGTCGTTGATGACAACTCGGCTATAAACTGATAACCACGTCGCTGAACAGTCTTGATGATTTTCTGCTTCACACCACTATCCCGTACAGCTTTTCGAACATCTTTGAGCCGGGCACCCAATGCAGAATCACTGACAATTTTGCCTTCCCATAAATTGTCCAGCAATTCCTCGCGTGAAATTACCCGATCGTTTTTTTCTATTAGATAAACCAACAAATCAAAGGCTAATGGTTTGATGGCAACCGGACTACCGAGTCGTAATAATTGATAGGTCGATGTATCAACTGAGTATTGATCAAACTTGTATATCACATCGGGTCCATTTTGCTTTGTCTTCGTCATTCCGATCAGTCGGCCTCAAAACAATACTGCCCGGATGGGCGAAAGTCACCTGAAAATGTCACGAAATGGTCATTTGCCGGTCACGGGCCACTCATGCCGAGAATCCCTGGTCAGGGCATACTGCTCCAGCATCCATGCAGAAATGAATTGCCAATAGGGGTAAGTCGGTATCCCGGTGGGAAAAAATGACCGTACCAAATATTTGCAGATAAACACATTATTATCAAGTTACGAGGAATTTGAAATGACCATTCAGAACAAAGGCCAGGCGTTACTCGAAAACGCATATAAACTCAAAACAGCCGGAGACAACATCGAATACTACGACGATTTTGCGACGGTTTACGATCAGGACTTCGCCCAGGACATGGGATGGTACTATCCGCGGGCGATTGCGGAATTATATTCAGAATTCGCAACCAGCGACGATTTGTCCGTTGTCGATATTGGCTGTGGAACCGGACTGGTCGCGGAGGCGCTCAATTTACCTGTTCAGACAATTGACGGGCTCGATATATCAAACCAAATGCTTCGAATTGCGAGATACAAGGATCTTTATGGCAATTTATACCAGATCGACCTGACGAAATCGCTCGCCTCGTTTTCGAATACCTACGGGGCCATCTTATCGGCAGGTACCTTTACTCACGGGCATCTCGGGCCTGATGAACTTGAAAATATTATATCCTTGGGACGTCAGCACAGTTTATATATCATTGGTATTAATCGAGATCACTTTTCCGAACTGGAATTTGACAGTAAAATCGAATCATTAATTGCGGAATCGACCATTTCACCGGTGGAAATACGAGAAATTCCCATGTTTTCAAAAAAAGATCACGATCACGGTTCAGATATTGCCCTGGTTGTTATTTTTAGAAAATGTTGAATTTTTCAAAACCAGGGCCGATTATTTCGGCCCTGTTGCTATTCGGTATTCCCAATATCGTATCGAGCATTGTATGAATACGCTTTAACCAATATTTGCGGTTTTCACTCGTCACCTCTTCAACCATACGCCAATACCTACCGGCAGGATTTTTCGCAACTTCCTGTTCAGGAATTCGATTGCTTAGCGAAATGATTTAACGCAAACTATTTAGTCATGAAGCCGGAAAACCTCAATTCAGGCAAACGTATCGGACTATTCGTCACCTGCCTGATCGATTTATATCGACCCAATGTCGGCTTCGCTGCAGTCAAGTTGCTTGAAGATGCCGGTTATATCGTCGAGGTTCCAGAAACCCAGACCTGCTGTGGCCAACCTGCATTTAACAATGGTGATTTCGAATCGTCACGCGATATTGCCAGGCAGGTTATAACCGCATTTGAACACTATGACTATGTTGTCGGTGCCTCGGGCTCCTGCATGGGTACGATCAAAACACATTACCCGGATCTCTTTAAAGACGATCCACAATGGTCGACCAGGATTCGAAGCCTTGCCGACAAGTCGTACGAACTGACCAGCTTTCTCACCGAAATTGCCGACATCAAGTCAGTCAGTGCCCGATTTGATGCGACAGTCACCTACCACGATTCCTGTTCGGGCCTGCGTGAACTCGGTATAAAGCAGCAGCCGCGTCAGTTACTCAATAGCATTGCAGGCATAACAATCGAAGAAATGAGCCAAAGCGAGACCTGTTGTGGATTCGGGGGAACTTTTTGCGTCAAATTTCCGGACATTTCGACAAGACTGGTCAGTGACAAAATTGAAAATATAGAGAATTCAGGCGCGCATGTTGTTTTAGGCGGCGATATGGGTTGCCTGCTCAATATCAGTGGAAGACTTAAACGTCTGGACAAGAACACACGGGTCTTTCATGTCGCCGAAGTCCTGGCGGGTATGGCCGATGTCCCCGCAATCGGGGAACCGCAAAAGTAATGCAATCAACCAGTCACCAGTTTAAAAAGAATGTCAGCATCGCACTGCAAGACATTCAATTGCAGCAGGCATTATCGAAGGTACAGGAAGGCTTTGTTGACAAGCGCTCTACCGTGGTAGCGGCGCTGCCCGAATTCGAGCAGTTACGCGAACAGGGGAAACAGATTCGTAATCACGTGCTCGACCATCTCGACACTTACCTCACACAGTACGAAGAATCGGTAACCGCAAAAGGTGGTCAGGTACACTGGGCTGAAAATGCCGGGCAGGCACAGAATATCGTGCGCGACATCTGCAAAAAAGCCCAGGCAAAACTGGTGATCAAAGGTAAATCGATGATCAGTGAGGAAATTGCTCTCAATGAGGCCCTGGAAAACGATGGCATCGAAGTCGTTGAAAGCGATCTGGGTGAATATATTCTTCAACTGGCCAAAGAGCCGCCGAGCCATATTATCGCCCCGGCGATCCACAAGACCAAAGCACAGATTTCGGAATTATTTTTTAACCGGCATCAAAAGCTGGGATATAACAAAAAGCTCGATACGGTACCCGACCTGGTTAACGAGGCCCGTGAAGTTTTACGCAGCAAATACCTGGAGGCTGACGTCGGTATTACCGGCGCCAATTTCCTGGTTGCCGAAACCGGTTCGAATATTATTGTCACCAACGAGGGTAACGGTGATCTTTCATGCACTCTGCCGAAAGTTCACATCGTCACGACCAGTATCGACAAGGTGGTACCCACCCTCGATGAGGCAACAGCACTCTTGCGATTACTCGCGCGCAGTGCAACTGGACAGGAATTAACCAGCTATACGACTTTCAGTAGCGGTCCGAAAAGACCGGAAGATCTCGATGGCCCGGAAGAATATCATGTGGTACTGATCGATAACGGGCGCACAGGGATGCTCGCCGGACCTTTCCGCGACATGCTGCGTTGCATTCGCTGTGGCGCCTGTATGAATCATTGCCCGGTCTACGGCGTCATCGGTGGCCACAGTTATGGCTGGGTATACCCCGGTCCGATGGGATCAGTTTTGACGCCGAATTTTATCGGCCTCGATGCGGCCGGCGACCTCGTCAACGCCTGTACCATGAATGGTCATTGCGCCAGCGTCTGCCCGGTTAAAATCCCGCTGCCGGATTTACTGCGCGAGCATCGACGTCGGCAATTTGTTAAAAAACTATCGCCTGCCTTTTCGCGAACAGCACTTGCTGGTTGGGCATTTCTTGCACGTCGGCCAATGCTCTATCAACCACTGATGTCGATTGGAATTATTCTGTTAAATCGGTTAGGTCGGGCAAAAGGTAGATTTGCCAGTCTACCGCTTTTACAGGCATGGACAAAAACGCGTGATTTGCCCGCACCTCAGTCAAATACCTTTCAATCACAATGGAAAAAACAGAAGGAACGACAGTCATGAGCTCGGCACGCGAGAAAATCCTGAGCAAAATTAAAGGCTCAGCGAAGAGCGGGTTAGCCAATGCAAGACCAACATTGATTCGCCCGGTGATAAATCACGATCACCGCGCGCAATTCAGGGAAAAACTGGAACTCGGCGGGGGCGTACTGAGCAGCGTGGAAAATTATAATGCAGCCGCTTCTTTGATTACCGATTTTTTATCCGAGCAACAGTTGCCTAAGAAATTACGTCTTGCCCCGGCATTGCAACACATGAGATGGGATGACCAAGTAGAAATCAGTTACGGTAAATCGGATGGAAACGATCTCGTTAGCGTTACCCCGGCATTCTGCGCGATTGCCGAAACCGGCAGCGTGGTATTACTATCCAGCCCGAATAGCCCGACAAGTTTGAATTACCTGCCTGACGTACATTTTGTTATCGTCGATGCCTCACAACTCCTGCCACATATCGAGGATGTCTGGGTTAAGCTTCGAAAGCAAAAAACCATACCGCGGGCGATAAACATAATCACTGGGCCATCCAAAACCGCCGATGTCGAGCAAACCCTGCAAATTGGTGCGCATGGGCCACGTCAACTTAGGGTGATTTTTGTAAGCTGCTGATCCCGTAATGTATAAACCAGTAGGACCGTCGCAAAAATGCAGATGACAGCGAGCAGAAAGCAAATCGCTTCGAAACGAACCTGCCAACTCAACAGGCTACCGACCAGCGCAGGACCCAGAGCCGACGAAAATACCATCACAGCGTTGGTCAATGATTTAATCGCACCCAGATGCCTGGCGCCATAAAGTTCAGCCCAAAGTGCACTTAAACCGGTGAAATACAACCCGGAGCTGGCACCCATAAAAAACATAAAAGGCCATACTATAAGTGCATGGTTAGACAGCGTTAAAACAATCAATGAAACAGCCAGTGGTAGCAAAAAAACCGGTACAACACGCCGTGCCGTAAAGCGATCGATTAACACCCCCGAAGACACAGTCACTATCACAGCGGTCAGTGAATACACCCAGTAATGGCCAGTAACCCAAAGATTACTCCAGCCTTTCGTATTTGCTATTTCAGCTGGGAAAAAGAACATAGCTGTCATAATCAATGATGGCGCGATCATCCCGGGCAGCATCAGATAAAAACGTGGTTCCGACAGCATTTGTCTACGCGTGTAGTGAGTGCAACGGTTTTCGTCGTCAGTATCTTGATCGATATTTTTTGTATGCATCGCATGGCGTTGACCATGGCCTTTCAATAACCACAACGCCATCAGCAATGACACCAATACGACCGCCGATACACCGGCATAAGTATCGCGCCACCCCCAGGCCTGTATCGAAAACACAGCCATTACCGGCAATGCGGCTTCGCCAACTGCAAAACCGATGGCCGCCAGTGCTATGGCTTTACCCCGGTCTTCATGGTGGTACCTCGCCATCGAGGTGATACCGGCGTGACTCGACAAACCCTGGCCGAACTGGCGTAGCATGAAGATAGCGAACACCAGAATAAGCGGTGTCGTCACCGAACTCATCACCAAACAGGCGATGCTTAAGCCCAGTAAACTCATCGCGGTAAACCAACGTAAATCAAGCCGATCGATCAGTGACCCGCTCCAGTTGATCACCAGTGCACTGGCCAGGGTGCCGATCATGTATATTCGCCCCCAGCTACCGCTATCGAGATCAAATTCGATTTGAATTTCGGGACCGAAAACCCCGATGAAATAAGTTTGCCCTGCACTGGAAAGAAAAGCGAGGAAAAAACCGAAGCCTAGGAAGCGTGGATGCGCCCGGGCAAAGCGCCAGTAATCAATGAGCATCATTTTCGGAAACAGGCAAAATTGAATTCGCAGGAGTGGTCGGCGATTATGTATCAGACCAGCCAGCAAGACCATGTAAAGTTCTATTTAATAACGAGATTCTGCCCTCGCCCCTTACTGATTTGACGAATTCGGTAGCCGCCGATTCCGAAAGTAGCGAGCTATTTCAACGACCGTCCTTATGCTTAAGTGACTTGATGTCATTCGCTATAGACTCGATAATGGCAAGTCTGACCAATAGCAACACTATCAAGGCTGATCCGTAATTTGTATTTTAAATTCCTATGCATTAGTCTCAAAACATGCCCGTCTCGATGATTTGATCAAGGCACACTCTACCGATCCGGCAGGCATTGATTACAATCTTTGGCGCATAAAAATGGGGAGATTCACATGAGTTCAAATAAAAAACCAACAATAAATCTGGCGCCTGACGGCCCTTATATTGTCAATACCCTGAAACGTTTCTCGAACCAGAATGGGGCGATCCAGTGCACTGAAACGATGGCTTTATGCCGCTGTGGCGCTTCATCCAATAAACCCTATTGTGATGGCACGCACGCAAAAATAGGATTCTCCTCCAGTAAGCTCAAGGAACGAACCGAAAATCGAAAAGACAGCTACAAAGGTAAAAGTATCACGATTCACGATAACCGCAGTATTTGCGCTCATGCCGGGGCCTGTACCGATGGACTGCCCTCAGTATTCCGCATGCAGCAAGAACCGTGGATTGACGCAGACGAGGCAAATGTTGAAGAAATAATTGCAACAATACAACAGTGTCCTTCGGGGGCGTTGAGCTACACAGTTGATGCCCCTGAGTCATCAGACAGCGACGAGAAACCCGCGGTATTTGTTGCACCAAATGGTCCCTATGTTGTATCTGGCGGTGAAGGTCTTCTCGATACGGTCTGGGGCGAAGGTGCGTCGAAAAACAATTACGCCCTGTGCCGATGCGGTGCCTCAAAGAACAAACCATTTTGCGATGGATCACACTGGGCGATCGAATTTAAAGACGACAATAATTAATGCACGTATATAGTAAATCTGTTTCACTGTGAGCAGGCTTGAGTAAGAAACCGGATTCTTCCGGAATACGACCGACTATTTGAAAAAGGTCGTGAAACCCGAGGTAGATACTGTACGGATCGATTTTCCCTGACTAGAATTTTGTGCTCGCCGAAACACAGAATACGGACCAGAGTTATTTCTCCTGTCAAACTTGCTTTTGATCCTCGGAAACATCCAGGCCAACAATATTGGGATAACCCAGCGCGGTAAGTATCTCTCCCAGCACGCCGGTTCCCGCACCAGCATCGAGCACCCGGTCACCGCTGGGAGCGACATGACGCGACACCATCGAGGCGACCATGGCAGGATGGGTATAACCGACGTTTTTCATATGCTGTTCGTATTCGCTCGCCCAGTCGTTGTAAACCTCGGCAGTATCCTGCGATTTTTTGGCGTGATAGGCCCGGTGTAGTTGATCGGTGCTGGTTTTCGATTTATCTTCGATTTCGGTCATAACAGTCAATATACATCACAACTCGAATTAAACGCACCCGTAAAAATTCCCTTATTCCGCGGTTGCGAACCCAGCCAGCGTCATGCGCGAATGTCCCCAAACCGCAGCAGATCCTCCTCATGTAACCCGGACACACCGTGGCCATCCAGCGCGCCGTTCGCTGGCACTGACACAAAAAACACTATTCCCGGAGGTGCCCTTAAAGCTAAAATACGACCCTATCAAACAAAAAAATAGAATCAAAGTCCGCGATATGAAATCCCGAAACATAGCAGCCATCAATCAGATGATGAAACAGTATGTCGACTCCGGCAAGACTGCGGGCATGATAACACTGGTCAGTCAGAATGGGAAAATCATTCACCATCAAACCTGCGGCTTCCAGGAAATTGCCTCTCAAACACCCATGTCATTCGATACCCTGTTTCGCATCTACTCGATGACCAAGCCGGTCACCAGTGCCGCACTGATGACGCTGTATGAAAAAGGACTATTTGAGCTCGACGACCCGGCACATCGCTGGATTCCGGCACTGAAAAACCTCAAGGTCTACCGGCAGAATGGCGACTACGACGAACTCGAAAGCAATATTACCATCCGCCATTTGCTGACTCATACAGCCGGATTCAGTTACGGTTTCGACCCGGATAATCAACCTGTAGATAAACTCTACAGCGTTGTCTGGGATGCCATGAAGCAGGATCCGAACCTCCAGCAGTTCGTCGAAATCATTACCGATTTACCCTTGCTCGCGCAGCCAGGGAGTCGCTGGCAATATAGCGTCGCTACTGATATCTGCGGCTATCTGGTCGAACTGATGAGCGATATGCCGTTTGCTGACTATCTGCAACAAACAATCTTCGATCCGTTGATTATGAAAGATACGGCATTCCAGGTCAGTGCTGATAAAATTCATTGTTTCGCGACTCTATATGGTCAACAGCAAGGGCAGCAGCTGGCGCCGCTTGAATCGAACAGGGATTCACCATTTGTTTTGCCTGAAGGCGAAAAAAGACTGAATTTTCAATCCGGCGGCGGTGGTCTGATTTCGACCACAAACGACTACTGGAAATTTGCGCAAATGATGCTCAATCGTGGCGAATTGAATGGTGTCCGGATCATCAAGGCAAAAACTGTCGAGCTGATGACGCAAAACCATGTGCCGGAAAAATTATTCCCGCTGTCATTCAACGGCATCGTGCCCAGCGCGGTGGATGGTTATGGATTTGGCCTGGGATACTGCATCAATATGGGCGCCGATACGGTTGGCAGCGTCGGCGATTTCGGCTGGGGCGGAATGGCCGACACCTATTGCTGGATCGATCCGGTAAAAGACATAGTCGGCATACTCATGCAGCAGTTTATGCCATCAATGACCCACAGGGGCCGTCTCGATTTTCGCAAAGCCGTCTATAGCGCACTGCGTTAATATTTTTCACCGGTCTTAAGTTGTAAAATGGCTGCAAATACATCATTGGGCGATATTAGTAAATTTGATTAACACCTTTATGAGAAAAATAATTACCTTCGACCCACGAAACGCCACGCGAACATATTCCCCAACCGATTAGCGATCAACCCTGATAATGCACTTAATGATAAACCCCCCACATCATGCCAAATCCCAGATTGGCCAGAGTCAGTTCACCGCTACGGAGAAAACCGGACGGATCAAGCGAAAAAAGGCCAATGCAGTAGGCTAATACCACCGATTTCGTCAGCCGCACTGGGCATGGTGGTGGCAGTTAACATCGAATTCGATGCGTGCAACCACACGACCAGAACCAAAATAGCGACCTTGCTGGCATATTATCCGCTCAATAAATCCGACCATCCGACGCTTTCCTCGGCTAACCGGCTCATAGATTCACAGTAAGGTCTTTCATAAAGCAATGCTACCAGTCACTAGTGTCTTGTGACTATAATCGGGTTGCTAATATGTTCCTGGAGTACCGTGGCCATGCCATCTAGAGACCGCCCTGTCGTCGTTTGCTATAATGTGGAAAACCTGCCCGAATTCAACGCCGATTTTTACCAACAAGCCCGCAGTCGGATACAAAAGGTTGACGAAGTCACGGTACCACCACGCGATGGAAAAAATTTTCAGGTGCCCGCCGGACATTTTTTCCGCATTATCAGCGTAGATGGCCCCCAGGTTGGTGATCTCAATCTATGGAACTTGAATGATATCAACGAGCG
>CAZYYM010000038.1:27020-28757 GCA_964651385.1 uncultured Gammaproteobacteria bacterium
CCACAAGTGAAATTGAGCATCATGTACACGATGTTCTCAATGTTTTCATGTGCACGGGATTCACCCTGGATACTCATCAATATTTTATGAAAGCAAGCCCGGTAAAACCCGGTGACTTCATCGAATTTTTTGCAGAGATTGATTTGCTCGGTGCGCTCTCCGCCTGCCCCGGCGGCGACTGTGGTAGCAGCCACTCGGATGACGCGACGCTCTGTTATCCATTAGTGGTCGAGATTTACAAACCTGCCGAAGGTGTTCTGGCGGGTTGGGAGCCGCCAGGCAAAAGTGGTTATTCAGGGAGCCACGGGCTTTAAAATGTTATCAATGGGGATTGGGTCCACAATCCGTGCCTTCGATATTTCCAAAACAGATACCGGCTCCGGGACCGCAATGACGAAGCTTTAATTTGTCTCGAGTGCCGCATACACCAGCTCAATCCAGTGAACCACCGGCACTTCAGAGCCGTTGGCAATATGCAACTGGCAACCGATATTTGCGGTTGCGATCAATTCGGGCGAGTCGATAGTCAAAGCATTCTGCTTTTTCATCCGTAACTGTTTCGACAACCCGGGTTGTAAAATCGAATAAGTCCCGGCCGAGCCACAACATAAATGCGCATCGTTTACCTGACAGAGCTGATAACCAACAGCTTCGAGTATTGACTCCACAATACCCTTCAGCCCGAGTCCGTGCTGCATGGTACAGGGCGCATGGAAGGCAACGCGTTTTGTGGTTTCGACCTGAATCGGATTTTTCTCGATTTCGCCGGCAACCAATTCGCTTAAATCGCAGGTTAAAGCGCTAATAGTTTCTGCACGCAATGCGTATGCGGAGTCGTGCTGGAATAATTTGCCGTAGTCCTTAACCGCAACACCGCAACCTGTCGCAGTTATAACGATTGCCTCTAAACCATTCTCAACAAAAGGCCACCATAGGTCGATGAGCCGGCGCGCCTGATCTCTACCCTGCTGGTATTGCGAAGTATGCAAACCCACCGCGCCACAACAGTGCGTCGTGTCGATTTCAACGGTACTGATACCCAGACCGTCGAGCAATGCAATCGCCATGGCATTGGTATTTGGCGCCAGCGCCGGTTGCACGCAACCCGACAACATGAGTACACGTCGTCTATGCCGGACAGTTGGTTTTGTAACAGCGGATTGTCTTGCCGGTATCGCGGCTTGCAAACTCGAGGGCAACATTGGTGCGACAAGTTGTCCACAACCCAACATGGTTTTGAATAACCAGCCAGAATTAAAAAACCGCGTAATCGCCAATCTTTTAAACCGCTGCCAAAGTGGACGAGGTAATGCCTGTTCAATTTTTTCCCGGCCTATTTCCAACAGACGGCTATATTTTACCCCCGAAGGACAGGTAGTTTCGCAGGATCGGCAGGTCAGGCAACGGTCGAGATGCAGCTGCATCTCTGTGTTAGCTTCCACACCTTCAAAAAACTGCTTCATCTGATAAATACGACCGCGTGGTCCATCGAGTTCATCGCCGCGCAATTGATAAGTCGGACAGGTCGCATTGCAAAAACCGCAATGCACACATTTGCGTAAAATACTTTCGATGACCTCGGCCGCGCTATCCTGCTGAAAACGTTTGTCGAGATTAGTCTGCACGATTACAGACCTGGGTACAGTCTATCGCGGTTAAAAATTCGTGCCGGATCAAACCTGGACTTCAGGTTGCGTTGCAGTGACATCGTGACTTCATCCACCGGCTGAAATACCG
>CAZYYM010000039.1:0-24391 GCA_964651385.1 uncultured Gammaproteobacteria bacterium
CGACAGTTCTTATATCGTATTCGGCCTGCAGTTGGTGCGTTACCGGCACCTATAACGACCCGCGAATTTTTCTGGCGAGGCGTATAATTAAAGTTACGCGGCCACTTAATTTATTAATTTCAGCTATTTCCTTGAAAATTTCGTTGGTGACGCTAATTTTTTTTTAGCCGGTGCCGTTATATGAGAAGTAATGTAGATATGTTTGGCTTCAAATATGAATAAAAAACTCTCAATTAGAACTTTACCCATCCTAACGATAATTATTGGTACCTTGATATTAACAGTAGGTTTTGTAGGCGCAGTTGATATTATTATAGGGATACAGAATGAGGGAATCGCTTCCTCAATTGGTAAAGATGTGCGTTTGCAATGGAATCGTGAAATTGGCGCGTCAAAGCAACGTCTTTTATCGGCGGGTGAAAAATTCAGTCGGAATTTTTCACTAAATCGCGTATTGAGACAAAAGGATAAAGAACCACTGGTCCGTTTGGGTGAGCAGAAGTTCGAGCAGATGAAAGCAGACTTATCTCTTCAAAATCTTATCATTTACAATAAAGACTCAGAAGTAATATGGGGTAAAGAGCCCATGAAAATGAATGCTCCGGCGGAAAGTCTGTATAAACAGAGCATTAAAGCGCTGACATCACATGTTAGTCTGATTTCAATGAATGATGGAGGAATTTTGCTGCTTGGAATATTCCCTGTGCAGATTAGAAATGACCTGAAGGGCGTTCTGGTCTTGACGAGTAATACCGATAGCATTATTGATAAATTAAACGCTTATGATGGCGAAAATTACCAATTGGAGACCCTCGAAGGTAAAGTCATCACAACAACGCTCGATAGCAAACAATTTTCTGCCCCCGTCGGGCTGGATAAAAGTGAGGTCATTCCGTTTGGAGACCAATATCTACGATCTACCGTAATTTCTGTCGAAAACGCGCTGTCGGAGCCTTTGGCCAGATTGGTAAAACTACAGGACGAAACTGAATTGAAAAATCGTCAGCAGAAAACCGCTGCTATCGGATTTGGTTTTGTTCTGCTGGTCTCGATCATCGTCGTTTGGCTGGTAGCCTGGTTAATTAGTCGATCCCTGCGCCCGGTTGACCAGATTGTCAATATGATGGGAATTATCGCGGGTGGAAACCTGAGCCAGGAACTGCCCGAAATGAACAATTACGAACTAAGAAACCTCAGTGATGCGACGAATTCGATGATCCTGACGCTGCGTAAACTGGTCGGTCATATTTTGAATATTTCCGCTCAACTGGACGGCGAATCTACTCAGGCAATTGCCAAGTGCCAACAGACCGAAGAAAGTATGCAGGATCAACGTGAGTATATTGAAAATGTTAGCCAGTCAATGGGCGATCTCAATCAGTCAGCTGATGCACTGGCCGTCAATATTGGCGAAGCCGGCGATATGATTTCCCTCGTGGAGCAGGAGATTATCAAAAGCAATTCGCATGTTGAAAAATCACGCGAAGGCATCAGACAGATGGTCACGGCTATTGAATCTGTCGCCAATGCTATAAGTGATGTTGGTCGTATTGGTGATGAAGTCGGTAAAACACTCGACGTGTTAAACGCTATTACCGAGCAAACCAACTTGCTGGCATTAAATGCAGCTATAGAAGCCGCCCGCGCCGGGGAGCAGGGGCGAGGTTTTGCCGTTGTAGCAGATGAGGTTCGACAGCTTGCCATCCGGGCTAATCAATCCACGGATAGTATTCGAACTATTATACAGGGATTGCATCAAAGCACGGGCGCTGCAGTCGAACTGGGCAACATTGGTAAAAAGGAAGCCGACAATAATTTGGAACTGGTGCAGCAGACGTCTGAATCTCATGAGCAGGTTAAAAATGCAATTGCGAGAATTGTCGAATCAAACAAGGCTGTTGTCGGCAATGCTGAACATCAAAGTAAAACGGTGCGGCTGGTTAAATCGTCTGCACTGGCGATATCGGAAAATTCAGCAACTGTATCAGATAATGCTGACCGGGTCCGCCGATCGGCAGATCAAATTGAGGTCATTACTGCCAGGCTGGTTACCGAAGTAGCTCATTTTAAGCTGGAGTAAATTGAGCATAAACAGGCTTTAGTAGCCCGATATAATTTAGCAGTACGGATGTATAACGAGTCAAAGCCTTTAATGGGGTAATATAGACGGGTAACCCGGCAGCACCTCTCCTACTCGCTTCACCGGATCAGGTGGAGACTCCGGCTGACTCTGAAAATGCGGGCATGAGTTGATTAATAACCTCATTGGCTAAAAGCAGCCTGCCCTCAAGATTCATGTCATTTCCTACGGGGCCATCAATAAATAAATTAGCTAGTCCGTGGACAGAGGACCAGGCTAATAACTCCTGTGTACTAAAATTACCTGGGTCATCGTCGGCAATAGTCCTCACAAAACCTCCTTTCAGATAGCCCGACAAGCGTTCAGTGGCGCTCAGGTAGTTTTTATCTTGCGAGTAAATGGTTTCTTCGCGCCACATTGCCCGAAAAAATGCAGGTTTTTTGAGTGCAAATTCGATATAAGCCATACCCACCGCCAGGAATTCATTCTCGCTTTTCTGGTTGGCGATTGTTCTAGCGGTTTCCATTGAATCGGCCAGCTGATTCAACGCCCTGGAAGCAAAGGCGGTCAACAGTGCGCGCTTGTCAGTATAGTGGCGAAAAGCCGCTGCGGGTGAAACACCTACCCGCTTTGCACAACCTCTTAAAGTCACAGCTTCCAGACCGAACTGGGATGCAATTTGATCTACTGCATTGAGCAATGATTCGGCCAGATGACCGTGGTGATAGTGATTCCTGTGTTTTCTCATGCGGTATTTGTACCACTTAATGTAAACAATGTTAACTTTTTTCTTTTAAAGGCCTTGAAAAAACATTTTACATACCTTACATTACATGTAAACAGTGTTAACTTGTGCTGTTTTTGGGAATAGTTTCAGGTTTATTTTATACAAGAGAGGAAAAACGCCATGTCATCGACAAATTATTCAACTGCTGGGGATTCTCGGGACCAGGGTTACCAATGCGGAATGCGGATGTGCGGTAGAGGTCACTGGAGCGGTGCCAATATTGCAGCAATGGTTCTGGGATTTATTATATTTCCACCATTAGGTTTAGTGGTTTTAGTGTGGACAATTCTTGGGCATCCGATTCAGGAGTTTCCTGGCTGGGTACGTGACAAGTGGAACCAGGTTTTCAGGTCTCGCGTTGCAGGATCTAATGCTAAAAGTGGTAATAGTGTCTTTAATGATTTTCAGCAGACTCAAATTGATCGAATTCAGGAAATCAAAGAAGAAATTCGTAAGAGAGCGGAAGCATTTCGTGCCTATCGTGACAATTTAAAGCGTCGTCAGGATCAGCAGGAATTCGATGATTTCATGTCAAGCAAACCCGATAAAGATTAAAGCTGGAATCTGCATGCGGTTAAATTTTCCCCGGGAAGCCGCAACATCGCAGGATCGATTAGCTATTCCGAATCGCACTCTACAGCATTATTACATTAAAACGGATATCGTTTTCGGGCGATAAGGAAGGTGACGGTTCGGAATAGGCTCGGGTTACGGAGTCACGAAGAGGTTACTTGAGTTAAAAGAGTTATAAAAGGTCAATGCCCTTAAGTAATTACGATTACAATGGATTCATTCGCACAGCGCAAAATGGCCAACAAACTCAATGGCCAAATAAGTTGGATCCAAAGTTGCTGGCGTTCCCGTGCACATTGTGCGGAGAGGGCGTAGTCGTCAAGTTGTGTTTTATGTTGAACCGGATTACCTGACACATTTAGTCTGTTTGGAGAACGACTTTGGCCCCTATACCCTGTGCACGATATCAGGTTAAACGCCGAGGCTGGCTATCATGAATCACTGGATCAAAAAGTTTCCAATTCTAAGTTTGGTATCTAAGGCTGAAGAAGTCTTCTGGAGTAACCCGGATTACGATCTGTTTGAGCGAGCTCAGGACAAGCTATTTATTTCGTCGGATAATATAGATGACGCTGAACAGCGTCTCGATCGATTTTCTTCCTATATTGCCAAAGTCTATCCGCAAACTCGGGAAAGCAATGGCATTATAGAGTCGCCTTTGATAGATATTCCCCATATTCAAATGACCTTATCAGAAAAATTTGGTGTTGGATTGTCGAATCGTTTGTTACTCAAGTGCGATAACGAGCTACCTATCTCAGGGTCGATAAAAGCGCGGGGCGGAATTTACGAAGTATTAAAACACGCTGAAAAGCTGGCATTTGAACAGACCGCTTTTGCCATCGAGGATGATTATGCCGATCTCGATACGGAATATTACAGGCAATTGTTTTCGCGCCATTCAATTGCCGTCGGTTCAACCGGGAATCTTGGTCTCAGCATCGGCATTATGAGCGCTCGTCTCGGTTTTCGAGCTTATGTGCACCTGTCGGCAGACGCCAGACAATGGAAAAAGGATTTGTTACGTAAAAACAGCGTTAACGTCATTGAATATGAAGGTGACTTCAGTAAAGCGGTTGAGCGGGGTCGGCGTCAGGCGCAATCTGATCCGAACATGCATTTTGTCGATGACGAGCAGTCCATTGATTTGTTCATGGGTTATGCAGTAGCGGCAAACAGAATGCATCAGCAATTGCATGGTATGGGTATTGTTGTCGATGCCGAACATCCTTTATTTGTTTATTTACCCTGCGGTGTTGGCGGCGGACCGGGTGGTATTACTTTTGGTTTAAAACAACTGTTCAAGGACAATGTGCACTGCTTTTTCGCAGAGCCAACTGCTTCGCCCAGCATGATGCTTGGATTGATGACGGGATTGCACGATAAAATTAGTGTTCATGATATTGGCCTGGATAATATTACCGATGCCGACGGGTTAGCTGTAGCCAGTCCATCCGCACTGGTCGGTAAAACCCTCTATCAAATGATTAGTGGTTGCTACACGGTTCAGGATCGGCATTTGTTTGAATGGTTGAGCCAGATGATCGACCTGGAGAATATTCGCCTCGAGCCGTCGGCCCTGGCCGGTTTACCGGGTGTATTTCATTTGCTAACCAGCAATGCGGGTCAGCAATATATCAAACAGCGTATTCCGGGTTCTTTGATGAAAAATGCCACCCACGTCGTCTGGGCCACCGGTGGTAATATGGTGCCTGAATCAGAGATGGAAAAATACTATCAACACGGCAAATATTATTTGCCACAGGGATAACATCTGTTTTCCGAATCAGGGCCGCTCGGGGTACGCACATTTTTAGCTGGTTGAAAAAGTTCAGGGTGGCCATGGTCTATCATTTCGACACGACCAGGGCATCCACCGCGACCGCACCTTTAGCATTGACAATCACCGGATTGACGTCAATTTCACTAAAATCGTCTTTCAATTCATATGCCAGCCATGAAAGATTGACAATGGTTTCAATCAGCGCCTGTTGATTCCCTGCTGCCTGTCCGCGTGGGCCATTTAACAATGCACCAATTTTCAACGAGGACAATAAATCGGCAGCCTCGTCGGACGACACCGGACAAAGCGCGAGTGCACGGTCGGATAACAATTCTATCAATATACCACCGGCCGCAATCATTAAAACAGGGCCGAACTGAGGATCGTTGATGACACCTAAACCAATCTCGGTACCCTTGTCGACCATTTCCGACAATAAAGCCGAAGGCCCCAATCGGTTGCAAAAATCCTGGTAATGTTCGAACAATTCTGCTTCGGTTTGAATATCGATAATTACACCGCCGGTATCACTTTTATGATGAATACCGGGCTCGGCGGTTTTAAGGACTAATGGATAGCCAATCGCTTCTGTAGCTTCGCGGAGCGCTAAATGATTGTTAACTATCTCCTGCCGCGGAACGGCGATACCACAGTCGGTCAACAGGGACATCGCCTCGGCTTCGCTCAATGTTCTTTGTCCAGACAGCTTTTCCCGCCAGTATTTAATTTGTCCGGGACTACGGTGAGCTGCCGCATAAGACAGTCTGGTTTTGGTCTTGAATTGCTGGTAGGCAAATAAACGTTTAAACGCCAGTAATGCTTCACGCGGTCCGTCAATCACCGCAATACCTTGTTGGTAACCGCGCCGACACAAATCGTCATGTTTTAAATCGCTATAGCAATTACCCAGCGCAATCGGTTTTTCGGTCGTTTTCGAAACAGTTTCGACGACCCTGTATATAGCTTCCGACAGGTAATAACCATCCCGAAAATTGCTGAAGAAGATGCCACCAGCTACATTCGGATCATTCATCAACAAAGTTAGACAGGAGAGAAAACGGCTTTCGAAATCATGATGGCTACCCCAGGCATCGAGTGGATTTTCCGCCTTGAGGCCGGGATCGAGAAAGCTTTGAATTTCGTGTTTGGTAGTTTCGGCGATATTGGCGAACTTGAGTTCCATTTCGTGGGCAATGTCGGTAATCAATTCCCGAAAACCACCCGACTCCTGCATCGTTGCCAGGGCGCCTGGAAAAGATGCTGGTTTATTTTGTAATAGCATAAGTATGGCTGCCATCTCATCAAAATCGTCGACCGATATAACGCCGTAACGTCGATACAATGCTTCAAATGCTGCATGGCTACCTGCCACGGCTCCGGTATGCGTCAATGCCATTTTTGCGCTCAAAGGGGATTTACCGATTTTCAGGATTACAACAGGAATGTCTTTGCTGGCAGCCTTTTCGAGCGCCGCGATAAATGCTGCTGGGTCGCGGACAGCTTCGAGAAACAACCCGATGACACGCGTGTCAGCCTGCTCCAGTGACCAGTCCATGTAGTCAGCTACGGTGGTCGTCATTTCGTTACCACTGGAAACACAGTGATTAAATCCCAGCCGACAGCCGTTATGACAGAGAGCGGTGAAGGCTGAACCGGATTGCGCGATATAACTGATACCTCCGTATTGTATATCGACCGCCTTCGGAAATATTCCGGCGTAAAGACTGCGACTGACATTGTAAAAGCCCATGCCGTTGGAACCGCATACAGCAACTCCAGCATCGTTGGCTAGTCGTGTTAAGCGGTTTAACAAGGATGGGCTGCCATCGTCTTCGAGAATTCCACTAGAATAAATCGTTACGGCCTTTACACCCTGCGAAATAGTGGCCCGTAAAGCGGGTTCGAGATGCTGATTTGCGAGGGCCAATACGACATGATCAACCCCTGTTGGCAGAGATTCGATATCATTATAACAGGTTAAACCGGCAATCGATTCACAACCCGGGTTCACCAGATATACGTCCCCCGAATAGTTCGAGTTGATGACCATGTCAGCAAGCACGTAACCCGGTGACCCAACTCGATCCGAAGCGCCGACTAATGCGATTGAGTCGGGCTTGAGTAATGGGTCGAGTGGATGTTGGCTCATGATTGCTGCAGACGTTGCTCGCGCCATGCCAAAGCTGCCTTCATACCCTTTTCGCGTAAAATGTCGTTGAACTGTCGGCGTAAATCGGTTTCAGTGGTTTCTATTTCGACCGCAGTATCTACACCCATCGCCAGTGCTCGACTCAAACCCATGATTTCATAACTTTGGTTAATAGCCTGCTTGGTCAACCGTACCGAATCGGGGTCCATCAATGCGATTTCGTTGGCCAGGGCGAGACCTCGTTGTAACCCCAGCTTAGCAGGCACAACTTCATTAACAATGCCAATATCAAACGCTTCCTGCGCTGTCATCCTGTCCTGTCCCGACAGTAACATTTTCTTGGTGCGTTTAGGATTGGTGTACCAGGGCAGGAGCAGGGCCGCGATGCTGCTGCCGAAGCGAACTTCGGGTTCGCCGAACAGGCTGTTGTCTTCACAGACCGTCATATCGCAGGCTAATGCCAGTTCAAAGCCACCCGCTAGCGCATACCCCTGGATCACCGCGACAGTCGGTTTCGGGCAATGCCAGAAGCGCATAATCACATCGACATCATATTGAATCGCGGCTCGCCATTCGGCTTCCCCCTTGCGGTTAGCATCCACACCGGCCTGCAAATCGAATCCGGCACAGAATGCCTGTCCGTTGCCGTTGAGCACCAGTGCATAGACAGTATCATTGTTTTCAACGGCATAGAGAGCCGCTTCCAGTTCGAGTAACATGGTTTTGTTGATTGAATTGAGTTTGTCTGGTCTGTTTAGCGTAATTATCGCAACAGAACCCTGCTGATTTAATTCGATGGTTTCGAATAACATTTGATTGTCGAGTGGCCTTTGGGTAAGAGGGATTTAAGCAGGTTTACCTTGGTAAGAAAAATGTTTTCTGTCTATCACGTGTGCTATGGATTGCCTCCGAGGATAGTGGGCATACAGTCAGTATCGGTGCAACGGAATGGAATGACAGGGCATTTTCGCGGTTCGAAGATATGGTCTCGGTTGCAGACGGCGCACTATACAGGGCTAAAACTGGGGGAAGAAATCGGGTCGTCACCGTAAGCGGTGAATCACTGGATAAGTAAGCCTTGTCGATTAAAACCCGCCTCGCCAAACCAGTAACCGTTGCATTCGCCTGGTTGGATTGTGAGCGAATCGGTGGCTTTACCATCTATCGACTGGCGAAGTTGTTCTACCTTGTCCAGGCTGGTTTCTGCATCGGGGCTGATGCGCATGATATCGACGCCGCGCGATTGCATGTCCTGCCACTGAGATAGCAAATTACTGCATTCTCCTGACTGCGTCTGGATACCATTGATAGTAAAGACCCGTCGACCATCCTGACTCGTCACACCCAGGCCCCGAGGATAATCTTTGCAGACAAATTGACAGTCATCTTTGGGTAAATTTCGGTAACGTGCTGCAAAGCAGCGCGCCGAATAGGCCAGTGGCATGAAACCGTGACAAAAAACTTCGGTCTCAATGTCCTGCTCGAGCCCTGTCAAAATACTATCCAGACCAGTGGCCGAGAGTTCTACCGGCATTACCCAGCGTGTCAATCCCTGCTGTTGGAGAATCTTGACGCTGGCGCTGTTGTACAGGTTTACCGAGGGGCCAGTTATAAAGGGTTTTCCCATTTCGCTGAGAATTTGCACCGCCGCCAGGTCATTTGCCTCGATCATAAAAGGCGACGTCCTGCATAACGTTTTCAGACTACTGATTTCGGATTGTGCTTCGATCAGCGTCAGTGAAGAGATAACGACCTCTTTACCCGCCTCAGCCAGTTGTTCGCCCAGTGTTATCCAGTCTCTGCCGGTTAGTTCCCGTCGTTTGGAGCAAATCGATTCGCCCAGATAAATAATATCGACTGATGATAGAGCTGCTTTTGCGTAAAAGTCCTGTACCTGTTGTTTAGGCCAGAAGTACAGAAGCGGGCCAAGAGAAATTTTCATCGTCATTAATGCCAGGTCCTGTGGTAGGCGCCCAAAGTTGTTTGGCTGCCTTCGGAAAGTTCGCTCAGGTCTCGCATCCAGCGCGGATCGACCTGGTAGCCCCCGGGAGCTTGCTGGTAGCGGTTCAGTGCTTCACGCCAGGTTTTAACAACCTGCCTGATATAAGCCGGACTTCGTTGGCGGCCTTCGATTTTTATTGCCTTAATACCGGCGTCAACCAGTTCGGGCAGTACACCCAGCGTGTTAAGGCTGGTCGGTTCCTCCAGCACGTGAAACAGTTGATCTTCAACTTGATAGCGTCCTTTACACAAGGTCGGATAACCGGCTTTTTCACCGGCGGCGAAACGATCAATCAGTACACCGTTAAGTCTGGATTCCAGTGTATCTTGTGTTTCATGCCAGTCGACGAATCGGGCCGGTGAACAAACGCCATTCATGTTGGGAGACTCGCCGGTTAGATAAGACGACAGGTGACAGCGTCCTTCGGCCATAATACACAAACTACCAAAGCCAAATACCTCCAGATCTACCGGTGAGTGTTCGGCCAGCCGCTTAACCTGTTTTATGGATAACACCCGTGGCAATACCGCCCGCTTAATGCCAAACTGGTTGTAATAGAATTTCAGCGCCTCGGCATTGGTGGCAGAGGCCTGCACGGACAGATGCAGGTTGAGTGACGGATGCCTGCTAGCGGCATAACCCAGCACGCCGATATCGGCGGCAATGATCGCGTCAACGCCGAGATCAGCAGCCGTATCGACGGCCTTTTCCCAACGATTCCAGCCAGCTGGCTGTGGGTAAGTGTTGATCGCAATGTATATTTTGGTGCTTTGGCTACGAGCCAGTTCAAGCGCCCTGGCCAGTTTCGCGTCACTAAAATTCAGGCCGCTAAAATGACGCGCATTGGTCTCGTCTCTGAAGCCGGTATAGATAGCATCGGCGCCATTTTCGAGCGCCTCTTTGAAAGCGGGTAGATTTCCCGCCGGACAAACCAGTTCCATCACTAATCCCCATCATGAGCTGCGCAGACTATCAGTTTGGTATCGACAGACTTTGATACAGATCAATTCGCTTTCATGCTTATTTGTAGACAATAAGCGCTTTTCTACCCTGTTTTTTATAGTGAAAGGTTACCCCATGTCTTTGATCGAAAATATTAAGCAAAACGTTCCGCGCCTGTTTGCATTGCCGTTAAAGATCATGCCCTTTCGTCCACAACGCGCCATTGCCCAAAAGGCGTTTCAGAGCATTTTTGCCGAGGCACTGCAAGAGGGTGATTTTGATTTTCTGCAACAGCAGTGGGTATGCATCGAAATCGACGATCTGGGCTTACGTTGGTACTTCAGTGTCGATGCTCATCGGCAGATGTTGATTGAAAAGCGGGGTAGCGATCAGGCAACCATTAAGGGTGGCTGGAAAGCTTTTCTGGAACTGGCATCGCGTCAAAAAGACCCCGATACGCTGTTTTTCCAACGCAGATTGATGATTAGCGGTGACACGGATTTATGTCACGGGGTTAAAAATCTACTCGATAGTATCGAACTGGGCGAAAGAGGCCAGCGTTTGCAACGTGGTTTAACTTCTCTGAATGCGTTGGTCAATCCCGGCCAGACGACAAAGGTTTAACTCAGGCGGGTTATTGCGCCTGCTGTTCCTTCCAGCGTTTATACTCTTCGAATTCCTGCCATTGTTTGAATTTCCTGTAATCGGCAGAGTTTTGCTCTCTGGCCTGTTGCCATTGCTTGTAGGCGTCGTAATCAATATTTGTATTGGAATCTGGATTGGTCGGCTTGATGCCTTTTTGGTCAATGGAACTGTAAATTGTTTTGGTATCCTCTGATAGAAGACGTCCGTTATCGACCCATTCGTTTGAATTATCATAGCCGTCGTCGGCTGGGCCTGTTACAGCACAACCGGCGAGAAGAGTGAGCAGGGATAAGATTAACAGTTTGCTATTCGACATAGTGGTAAAGTTTATTAGCTGATGTTCTGAATTTTGACAAAGAAGAATAAAAAACATTCCCTGAGACAAAAGAGCCACTTACTAGTGACTCCTTTGCTAACGCAGGCTGGCCTCTCTTAAAACTTGATCCTACTACCAATTGCAGTAATGTCTACCGACTGAGCACCGGCAACATTGGTGGAGTCGAGTTCACGCTGTGTTACAAAAATCTCAACGCCTTTATGCGGGAATACCGCATAGGTAAAACCGGTGGTTTCTCCTTCTTGTCCAGCCGCATTTTCTCCATCACCGACATCTATAGAAAATGCATGCATACCTGTCTTATAGCCAACTTTAAAAGTTGTCGCATCTTGTGTTCCGCTGCCATCAGCTAAATCGATTTCAGAGGTAGCAACCGTGAAATTGAGGCCGTTACCCAATAAAAGAGAAGCTGAACCACCTGTAATGTCGTTGCCATCGACACTGGGGGCAGTATCAATATCTGTGGCAGAGAAAATAGCGGCACCGAATTTCGTGCCATCAAAATCACCCTTGTATCGAACCGCAAACTCTGAAGCGTTACCCTGGTTAAGGCTAAATGCAAGGCTTAGCCCATTGAAACTAGGAGTGTCGTAACGCACGCGGTTTTGGCGGCTGAGGGCATCTTTCATGAGGAATACATCGCCCCAATTGACACTATTATCTTTGACGGGAACTCCAGTAGTAACAAGTGCATCGCCACCAGCAGACTGGGTCGTAGAGGTAGTTGTTGTCGTCCCAGCTGTATTTAACGTGAGTTTGTAGGCTCCCCAGTTATCCTGATGGTTTGAACTTGAAGAAAGCGCGGTACCCGACATGTCGACTTCGGTACTGCCGTTAGCTGCTCCATCACCTTTACCAAATGATATCTTGCCGAAGTTACCCGAAAAATAGAGATCCTGATAACGGTTGTCCTGATTGTCACCGGTATTTTTCAAAGTACCACCGTTTGCGTTGGGTCTATTGTTCCGTGCCTGAATTTCAAATCGTAATCCATACTCTATGCCATTGTCTGCTTTTTCAGAACCGGTGAAACGAAAGCGTGAACCACTCCAGCCAATATCCTGGTGTTGAGTTTCATCGCCGGCAGCATCGTCGGGTAATACCATCATACGACTGACCTGCCCCGATAATTTTGCTTCAAATGCCTGCACGGTAGCAGGCCCTATCATAGCGGCTGTAACAGCGGCTGCTAGGATCGATTTTGTAAATGTCTTTGTGTATCTCATGAATGTCTCCGTTTGTGTTTATTAATTGCTGCATGCGTTGCATGAACGAGACAATATAAGCATTTATCGTGCCATTGGTGTTGCTTTTTTGGGGTAGAATAAACCGATATATATCAACGGTTTATATAATAAATTCTGGAATGTATCGAATGACTATAAATGTCAAGCCACGGTATACGTGGATACCCGTGAAAACCGTGGATGAAGTACGACTGAGTAGCTACCAGTGTAGCGGAATAGCAACATTGGTTTCTGTAAAATGTTCATTGATATCGACCGCGCTATCATTAATTTTACCAGGATAAGCAGGGCCGCTTGTATTGATCATTTCTCGCGCCTGAATCTGGGGATGTTGATTCAGTTCCGATAGGAGTAATACGGGTTCATAGCAGCAATCGGTGTCGGCTAATATTCTGTTCCAATATCCGACAGGTTGTGAGGAAAACAAGTGGTTTACCTGCTTGATCAAGTTTTGCTGTGGCATTTTTTCCTGCTGGCGGTTTATCCAGTCTAGTTGATCGACAGCAGTACAAAATCGTTGCCAGAAATGCGCTTCTATTGCGCCGAGGCTGACAAATGCGCCATCGGCACACTGGTAAATGTTGTAACAGGCTGCGCCGCCATTGAGAATGTCCGCCGCTCGCAACTTTGTATTATTCAGAATGGAAAGGTAATTCCAGGCTAATGCGCTTTCGAACAGACTGATATCCAGAAACGCAGCCTGCTGATTTTTTTCACGTGCATATAAAGCGGCGAGTATTGCGGTGCTCGCCTGTATGGCCCCCGCATGGTCGGCGAGCGGTGGATAAGTTATGACCGGCCGTTCTTCGGTGCCGCTGAGGGCGAGTATACCGCTGCCTGCCAGGTAATTAACGTCATGGCCAGCGCGGGTTTTATAGGGTCCTGTTTGACCGTAACCTGAAAGCGCGCAATGGATTAAGCGCGGATTGATTTGTTTCAGTCGACCACGACTGAAGCCCAGCCGTTCAAGCACACCGGGCCGATAGGATTCGAGTAGTACGTCGGCATCTGCTAACAGGTTTGTCAGAACCTTTTTCGCTTGATCAGATTTTAAGTTCAATCGACTGATACGCTTGCCGCGATTTATATGTCGATAAATTGGCGATACGCTCTCGTCGTCCTGAAACATAAACCATCGCATCGGATCACCCGACGGAGGTTCAATCTTTATGACGTTTGCACCCAGATCGGCCAGTTGTCGTGTTGCAAATGGACCGGGAATATATTGTGATAGATCGAGAACTCTGACACCGTCAAGCAGTGCGCTATTTGAGTCTGTATCCATCATACCTATGTTGTTCGACCACTAGTCGTATTGTCGAATATCGTCGATGACCTTGCCGTCATTGGCGAGGGTGCCAGAGGTGACTAGTTCGACCTCACACCGGAGTTTACCGATGCCGCGAAAGCTTTCGGCAATCGATGCTGATAGCGAATCATCCTGACTACTGGTTTCGCAAATAAGCTTTATCTGATCCGCCTCATCGCGCCATTCTATAACCAGGCGGGCGCGAGAAATTTCTTCGTGTCGCTTAATAACCTTGTCGACCTGTTCCGGGTGAATAAACATACCGCGAACTTTGGCAGTTTGATCGGCTCTGCCCATCCAGCCTTTAATGCGTTTATTGGTTCGGCCACAGGGACTCATACCGTCCATCACAGCCGACAGGTCGCCCGTTGCGAAGCGAATCAATGGGTAATCCGGGTTTAGACTGGAGACTACTACTTCACCAACTTCACCATCGTCAACCGGTTCGTTACTACCGGGACGTACAATTTCCAGAAAAACACCCTCGTCGACAATTAACCCTTGTTGTGCGCTCGATTCGTAAGCAATGACACCAATATCTGCAGTGGCGTAACATTGTTGCGCACGAATACCGCGTGCGACAAAGCTATCCCGAATTGACGGAGGTAAAGCTTCGCCACCGAACAATGCTTTACTTATCGAACGGACATCGGCGTTTAATTCATCGGCCTTGTCCAGAATAATTTTTAAAAACGACGGTGTGCCCACGTAAGCCTGTGGCTTGAGGTCCGATACGGTTTGTACCTGCAATTCGGTCTGTCCGACGCCGGCAGGTATGACCGCACAACCGAGTGCTTTGGCACCATTTTCAATCATCGCGCCGGCTGGTGTAAAGTGGTAGGAAAAACAATTGTGGATCAAATCGCCCGGTCGAATGCCGGCGGCATATAAAGAGCGCGCGAAGCGCCAGAAATCAGGTCGGTCACTGCCCGGTTCATAAATAGGCCCGGGTGAAGCGAATACGTTGGTCAGACGACCGGCAGATATTGCGGAAAAACCGCCAAACGGAGGACTGTCTTTCTGTAATTCGAGTAATGACGATTTACGCGTTAAGGGCAGGTTAGCGAAATCTGATTTATTGTTAATGTCGTCAACATTAACCTCTGCTAACAATTGTTGATAAGCAGGGGCATTTCGCTTGGCTTGCTTTAGCTGTTGGCGGAGAGATTGAAACAGACATATCTGACGTTGTGCTTGATTCCTGGTTTCCTGACGATCGTAATATTCACTCATTTTGATTGACTACTCAGGTTAACCATCGCTTGCGGCGACGGTAATGTTTCACATCACGGAAGTTAACCCGTTCACCTTCGCTAATGCCGAGATAAAATTCTTTTACGTCTGTATTCTCGCGTAATTCTGCGGCAGTTCCATCGAGTACTACTCGACCGTTTTCGAGGATATAACCGTGTCTTGCGTAGCGTAGTGCGATATTGGTATTTTGTTCGGCGAGTAGAAAGGTAACCCCTTCCTGTTCATTGAGTTTTTTGACGATTCCGAATATTTCCTCAACCAGTTGGGGTGCGAGGCCCATCGACGGTTCGTCGAGTAGAATCATTTTTGGTCTGGACATCAGCGCGCGACCGATAGCCACCATTTGTTGCTCACCACCCGACGTATATCCCGCCTGCGATTTGTGGCGTTCTTTTAATCGAGGAAAATAGTTATAGACCATCTCGAGGTCTTTCTGAATCGCGGCGCTGCCATCTTTACGCGTGTAAGCACCGGTTAATAAATTTTCTTCGACGGTTAAGTGTTCGAAACAATGGCGTCCTTCCATGACCTGTATGACACCCTGTTTAACGAGTTCGGCAGAGCTTTGCGAGTCGATGCGCCTGCCCTGAAATTCGATGCTGCCTTTGGTGATGTCACCTCGCTCAGCCCGCAGTAGGTTAGAAATAGATTTCAGCGTGGTGGATTTTCCGGCACCGTTAGCACCGAGCAGGGCAACAATGCCCCGCTCGGGTACTTCCAGAGAAACCCCTTTTAATACCAGAATGACGTGATCATAAATGACCTCGATATTATTGACCGATAACATGATGTTGTTAACGGCTTGTTCTACCTTGGCATTCACAGTCACAAATTCCTGTCTAGTAAGTTAAAAGGGCTTACGACTAATTACAAATACGAGGAACGACATTGTTTTCGGAGGCATACTGAGCTGAGTCTGCTTCTATTAGAGGCCCTGTTATATCTCTGAGCGGGTCGTAGAAACCACTGACGAGACTCCATTTTTTGGCCTTGGCATCCCATTGTTGTAATGCAACTTTGCCGGGTCCTTCATGATTCTCACAACTGATTTTCACCGGTATGGTGAAACCCGGTAGACCCAACTCTTTCAGCCTTGCTTCGTCAACATCGAGAGCTTCGAAGCCGTCCCGCACATCTACGCCTTTTATTTTGTTGGTACCGTGAATTTCCATTGCTTTACGTATGGCTTCGGATGTCCACATTGCTGCTACCAGACCGCGATTGTAAAGCACTTCACCGATACGATCGCGATCTCCAAGGCCTTTGCCCTTGTCATAAACATACTTCTTGATGTCATCGTGCGCCGGGAAGTTGTCGCCGGGTTGGTGGAAGGCACCTGAGAGATAACCATCAGCACCATCTCCTGCGGGTAGTACGTCATTTTCAGAGCCAGACCACCAGACGCCTATAAAGTGATCCATCGGAAAACGAATGGAGGCCGCTTCTTTTATCGCAACCTGATTCATCACACCCCAACCCCACATCAGAACCCAGTCCGGGCGCTCTTTGCGGATTTGTAGCCAGGTAGCCTTCTGTTCCTGACCGGGATGATCAACCGGCAATTGCATAAATTCAAAACCGTATTTGGCTGCAGCACTTTCCAAGGTACGGATCGGTTCCTTACCATAGGCAGAATTATGGTAAACCAAAGCAATTTTCTTACCCTTCAATTTATCCATGCCACCTTCTTTTTCGGCGATGTACTGAACAAAGACGGTTGCCTGGCTCCAGTAAGTCGCCGGGAAATTGAATACCCATGGAAAAATCTTGCCGTTTGCCGCTGAAGTACGGCCATAGCCCATAGAGAATATTGGAATTCTATCGATACTGGACTTTGGAATTAACTGGTAAGTAATTCCGGTTGACAGAGGCTGGAAGACCAATGCGCCCGATTCACCCTGGCCCTTCGTGTTTTCATAGCATTCGACACCTCGTTTAGTGTTGTAGGCGGTTTCACAGGCGACCAAATTAATTTTCGCACCATTGATGCCGCCGTCTCGTTCATTCAGCATATTCAGGTAATCGCCGTAGCCGTTAGCAAAGGGGATACCATTGGGTGCGTAGGGACCTGTACGATAATCAAGAGACGGTAGTGTCAGTTCGTACGCGCTGACGGTCCCCCCAAGAAGTGGTACTGCAAGTAAAGCAGCCACGATGGTTTTGCATATATTTTTCATTTTCTTTGTTTCCTCCGGTTTATGTACAGGATGTACGGTAAGCCGATTTTGCAGGAGCAAAAATCGCCTAACCCAATACATCTTAAATAAAACGTTTAGTTGCGGTCCCATTATCTGTAATACTAATAGGGGAACGGCCATAAACGCAGTTTTTCCTTGGCGATCCGCCACAGGCGGGCAAGCCCGTGAGGTTCGACAATAAGAAACATGATGATCAGTGCACCGATAGATATAATTTCAATATGGGCCGCCAATGCGCTATCAGTTCCAAAGCCGTCGACCAGTATATTTTTTAATAATATCGGCATGAGTACCAGAAACCCGGCGCCCAGAAACGATCCAAGCACGGATCCCAATCCACCGATGATAACCATAAACAATACCAGAAACGACTGATTAATATCGAAGGCTTCAGTGGGTTCGGCTGATCCCAGCCATACCGCGAAATACAGCGCACCGGCCATACCGATATAAAATGAAGATACCGCAAATGCCGACAGTTTGGCGACTAGCGGGCGTACACCGATGAGCTCTGCGGCAATATCCATGTCACGAATTGCCATCCAGTTGCGCCCGATACGACCTCGCGCCAGGTTCTTGGCAACCAGTGCAAACACGGCGACGATTGAGGCGACCAGTAAATATTTTGCCGTGGGGGAGGCTGCGGGACCAGTGACGGTGACACCAAATAGTGTCATCGGCGGTGAGGTAATCATGCCGGTGGCGTTGTAATTAAAAAACCAGCCAACCTTATTGAACATCCAGATGAGAAAAAACTGTGCCGCGAGGGTTGCGACGGCCAGGTAAAAGCCCTTGATCCGCAAGGATGGTAAGCCGAATATAGCACCGACAGCAGCGGTTATGATTCCCGATAATATAACCAGGGGAATAAATCCCAGTTCCGGGAAAGCAACCATCAGTTTATAGACTGAAAACGCCCCCACTGCCATGAACCCACCGGTACCGAGTGATACCTGACCACAGTAGCCGGTGAGAATATTGAGCCCCAGTGCTGCCAGCGAATAGATTAGAAAAGGTAATATAATCGCGTTCAGCCAATACTCGTTCAGGAATGGTGGAATCAACACAAATGTGGCAATCAATACAGCAAAAATAACATAGCGATCCTGGGCAATCGGGAATAGTGCCTGATCGGCGGCGTAGTTGGCTTTGAATTGTCCGGTTTCACGATAAATCATCGACTTATACTCGCTCTATAATGCGTTCGCCAAACAGACCCTGCGGACGAAATAGCAGGAACGCCAGTGCCAGCATATAGGCGAACCAGTTTTCTATCGCACCACCAACAAATGGTCCCAGGTAAACTTCGGCTACTTTTTCGCCCACACCGATAATCATGCCGCCGATAATGGCGCCAGGCACCGAGGTGAACCCACCAAGAATCAATACCGGCAAGGCTTTTAGGGCAATTAGTGAAAGTGAAAACTGCACGCCGGATTTTGATCCCCACATGATACCGGCAACCAGTGCGACGAACCCCGAAACAGACCAGACAATGACCCAGATTGTGTGCAGAGATATGCCCACTGAAAGAGCGGCTTGATGATCGTCGGCTACTGCGCGTAAGGCACGGCCGACTCGCGTCTTCTGGAAAAATACGGCGAGGAAGATTACCAGTATCGCTGCAGTAGCAGCAGCAAAGATTTCCAGTTTCTCGATATAAATATTAAAGTTATCGAGCATATAGTCGGATGCCCCCTGGGGGATGCCGATGTCCAGCATTTTCACGTCTGAGCCCCAGAGAATATCACCAAAACCTTCGAGTACGTAGGCCAGACCGATTGTTGCCATGAACAGAATTATGGGTTCCTGATTGACCAGGTGTCGTAACATGACTCTCTCAATCACCCAGGCCAGGGCGATCATCACCGCAATGGTGCCAATAATAGCCAGCCAGACCGGCATGTTGAATTTTTCCATAAGGCCAACAAGAGTCAGCGCAGCAAATAGTGCCATGACGCCCTGAGCGAAGTTGAATATACCGGAAGCCTTAAAAATCAGTACGAAACCGAGTGCTACCAGCGAGTACATGACACCAGCCATCAAACCACTCAAGGCGACTTCAATAAAAAACGTCATGATGACCTTCCTTTATCCAAACGAAGCTTATTGTTGTAGACCTCATTCATGTGAAACTCCCAGATACGCATCGACGACTGTCTGATTGGCTCGAATTTTCCCCGGCACATCATCGGCCAACTGCTTGCCGTAATCGAGAACCACAACGCGGTCGGACAAATCCATGACCACGCCCATGTCGTGTTCTATCAATGCGATTGTGGTGCCGAACTCGTCGTTGACATCGATGATGAATCGAGACATGTCTTCTTTTTCTTCGCTGTTCATACCGGCCATAGGCTCGTCCAGCAGTAGCAGCTCGGGCTCGGCTGCGAGGGCGCGACCGAGTTCGACGCGTTTCTGTAAACCATATGGCAGCTTACCTACCGGTTTTTTGCGGATCTCCTGAATATCGAGAAAATCGATGATGCGTTCGGCGGCCTCGCGGTTCTCCAGTTCTTCTTTACGCGCCGGTCCGAGATGTAGGGCCTGCCAGAAGATGTTGGTCTTCATTTTCAGGTTACGGCCGGTCATGATGTTGTCGAGCGTACTCATGCCTTTAAACAATGCGATGTTCTGGAAAGTCCGTGCGATACCATGACTGGCGGCAATATGCGGCGCCATTTGCTTGCGAGTCTCGCCCTTGAAAGTAATACTGCCTTGCTGCGGATGATAAAAGCCATTGATGACGTTGAGCATGGAGCTTTTACCCGCGCCATTTGGGCCGATAATCGATCGGATTTCTCCACGTTTAATATCAAAATTAATATTGTCGAGCACTTTCATAACGCCGAAGGAGAGACTGATGTTCTTGACTTCGAGGATAGGACCCCCCAGATTTCGCTCTGTCATGCTGCGGCTTCCTGAGCCTGTGTTTTGACGGGGTGCACTTTGGCCTCGAATATTGTGATATCGGCCTCCAACATTCCGGTACGACCGTCTTCGAAGGTTACCTCGGTTTTAACGTGGCAATTATCGTCGCCGGAGTAAAGAGCCTCAATTAGATTATGGTAACGTTCGGCGACGAATTTTCGGCGCACTTTTCGAGTCCGAGTGAGTTCACCATCGTCGGCATCGAGTTCCTTATGCAGTATCAGGAAGCGACGAATCTGCGAATTAGCCAGTCGAATATCCTGGGATAAATCCGCGTTCACCTTGTCGACGCAATCCTTTATCAATTGATAAACCTCTGATAGCTGGGCCAGATCGATATAGCCGGAATAGGCCAGGTTATTACGCTCGGCCCAGTTCCCTACGGCATCCAGGTCAATGTTGATAAATGCGGTGCTGTAGTCGCGTTCGTTACCGAATAGTACGGCTTCCTTAACGAAGGAAAAGAATTTTAGTTTGTTTTCCAGATATTTAGGCGCAAACAAAGTACCGTCGTTGAGCTTGCCGACATCTTTAGCCCGATCAATAATTTTCAGATGACCATTTTTTTCGTCGAAGTAACCCGCGTCGCCGGTAGATACCCAGCCTTCTTCGTTTTTGGTACTGGCAGTTGAGTCGGGATTCTTATAATAGGAGTGGAATACGCCTGGACTACGATACAGAATTTCACCCTTGTCATTAATATCGATTTCAACATCGATAGCCGGGGTACCGACAGTGTCGGCATAGACTTCACCATCGGGTTGCACGCAGATAAATACCATACATTCGGTCTGGCCGTATAATTGCTTGATATTAATACCCAGCGAACGGTAAAAGTCGAAAATCTCCGGTCCAATTGCCTCACCGGCAGTATAGGCGAGTCTGGTACGGCGCAATCCGAGTACGTCCTTGAGCGGTCCATAAACCAATACATTGCCAAGCCTATAAAGTAACGAGTCTTTTAGAGAGACTGATTCGCCGTTGAGTATTTTAACGCCGACTTTACCGGCATGGTCCATAAAGTAGTGGAAGATACGACGTTTGATAGCTGCCGCGTCTTCCATACGGATCATAACCTGTGTCAGCATGTTTTCGTATACCCGAGGCGGGGCGAAATAATAAGTCGGACCGATTTCGCGCAAGTCGTTGGCGATCGTTGTGGCGCTTTCAGGGCAGCTTACGCAGAAACCGGCAACATAAGACTGCGCATAGGAAAACAGGTTATCCCCCACCCAGGCCATTGGTAGATAGGCCAACACTTCTTCGTTTTCGGTTAAACCTTCTCGAACAATGCCGTTGCGGGCGGTGATAATGCAGTTGTCATTGGTGAGTACTACACCTTTGGGTTGGCCCGTAGTACCCGAGGTATAGAGCATGATGGCAATATCCTCACCCTTACCAGCGTCAACTTGCTGTTGAAAAAACTCTGGATTGTTCTGATCGAATTCACGACCAGCCTGTTGTGCGGCTTCGAAGTTATGCAGGAATGGTTCATTGTAGTCACGCAGTCCACGAATTTCGTCGAAGATTATATGTTCGATTTTCGGGCAGCGTTCTTTCAGCTCGAGAATTTTATCGACCTGTTCCTGGTCTTCAACCAATGCAATTTTGACGTCAGCATTGTCGAGCACAAAGGACATTTCCTCCGCCACCGAATCCTGGTAAAGCGGCACCGGAATGGCCCCCAGCGACTGTGCGGCGGTCATACCCCAGTACAGACGGGGGCGGTTATCGCCGATTATAGCAAGCTTATCTCCCCGTTCTAATCCGAGGCTCGCCAATCCGCAGGCCAGGGCCCGGACTTCGGCCGCCGCCTCTACCCAGGTCCAGGACTGCCAGATACCCAGATCCTTCTCACGGATAGCATCGTGATTTCCGCGCAGGCTGACATGTTTCAGCATCAGCTTGGGAAAGGTATCTAGCGTTTTGTCATTTAACAAGTTAGTCATGGCAATTGTTAACAATTATTATGTTCGTGGCGCTAAATTCGATTCATATTGCCATTATTCTTGTTTATTGTCGACAATAATGAGACGGTAGTTTACGTTTACGTAAACGTCCTGTCTATAGGTATTTATGCTTAGTTTATGTGGATATGACTTGTATATCCATCGTTAGTTGTCAGATACCGGAAAATTAGACGATAAATAATTCGCCGCCAATCGAACCTCCGCTTGCCAGAACTTTAATCTGACCGGATTCAATTCCATTAATTCCTTGATTCGGGGTTTAATCGTCACTTGGCGGAGCGAGCCTTACGCAGGCGATAATGAGCTGCGACACATAGTCGGAAGGGTCACGCGGTTTCAGCTTATCCCCGGCTTTTATGACGGCCTCGATTCTGCCCTGTAAGTTTGCCAGGTGTGAATCTACCGGATACGTCTCCAGGCCCGTTAGCTCGCGAATGTCGGGAGAGACATCCGGTTCGGGGTCGAAATCCAGTTTGCTCTCATCAACCTGTTTCAAGAGATCAAAAGCTCTTTCCAGGTCGGTCAATAGTGGGGAATGTGTCACGGTTCTCTCCTGTTATGCTGGCATTAGAATTTTTATAGGTACGAAGTATACCGAAGCTTTTAAATTAATGTCCGTTTATAGGCCAGAGTGTGTTTGATGAACGTAGATGGTATCTGATATATATACTACCTGAATATTACTAATGGAATTGATCAATAATGGTTGATTTAAGAGTAGCGTCTGTATATTTCTAATAATCGCTCAGGTGTGAATTTGAACTCCACACCGGTTGTTTGGCATGAAAGCCAATAAGTTACCCTTTTAGTTACCGATCCTGATTATAAATCTCAAGAAACTATTTTAGGTAGTATACCTGGGCTATCAATCGTCATATCGATAAAATCCACGCCCTGCTTTACGCCCCAGATAGCCCGCATCGACCATTTGCTGCCAGATCGGACAGGGGCGATATTTCGAATCACCAAAGCCTTCGTGCAATACTTTGATGACCGCATAACAGGTATCGAGGCCGATTAAATCGGCCAGCATAAGCGGTCCCATCGGGTGCGCCAGGCCGAGCTTGATAATCTCGTCGATCCCTTCGGCACTGGCAAGCCCTTCATAGTAGACGTAGGCCGCTTCATTTATCATAGGTATCAGAATACGGTTGGCGACAAATCCGGGGCTGTCTTTTGCTTCGACTGGCACTTTGCCAATGAACTCGGATAATTGGTGAATCTGTTGGTATGTCTCGTCGCTGGTTTGTAAGGCACGAATCACTTCAACCAGTTTCATCATTGGCACGGGGTTCATGAAATGCATACCGGCGACCCGTTCCGCACGTTTGGTTGCACCAGCAATTTTTGTCAGCGAAATCGACGAGGTGTTGCTGGCCAGCAAGGCTTCAGGTTTACAGATTTCATCGAGCTGCTGGAATATCTGAAGCTTTAGTGGCTCGTTTTCCGTGGCTGCTTCAATCACAACGTCGGTGCCGCCCAGGTCACCCAAATCCGTTGTAGTTTGAATATTGGCGAGGGTTGCCTGTTTCTCGGCGTCGCTAATTTTTTCTTTTTTAATCAAACGATCCAGGCTGGATGATATAGTATCCAGACCACGTTGAACGGCGCCCTCGGCGATATCCTGCATGATGACTGTCAATCCGGCAGCTGCGCAAACTTGCACGATGCCGTTGCCCATGGTTCCGGCGCCAACTACGCCGACAGTTTTGATATTCATTGTTGTACCTGGTTCTACGGAATAAACTTAATTCTGTCATTGCGGCTCCCGCGCCGCAATCTATTTTGGTTTTACTTTGGAGTTTGGGTGAGGTTCGGAAAAACGCCAACGTAAATTGAAAGGTGCATTTGGCCTGGCAAGCTTTTTCAGCTTGTCGGTGATGTCCGAGGAGCTGGCTCTATAAATTTTTATTGCTGGACTTGACCTCTCGGGCTTCGACAAAACGGGTATGAAATTCGTAATGATGATGGATTGAGGAAATATTGAATGCCGGTATCGACAGGGAGTCGTTTCGGCTTTCGAACGGGGCGGCTAATGGGTGTTCTGATTGTTGGAGGCTATTGAGCCGCTCAGTGAGCCTCTCAACTCTGACGCGAATGTATGCGTGCCAGGCTTTCTCAGCATTACCATTTGCCTGTGTAAGAACCTTTGCCCAAAGCGCTTCATCTCCGGTTCCGGGGTCG
>CAZYYM010000039.1:24491-28402 GCA_964651385.1 uncultured Gammaproteobacteria bacterium
CGGTTCCGGGGTCGGGTCTATAATTTAGGATGATACGTATTGATTAGTTTGCTTTGTGTCGGTCGGCGAGATGCGCAAACATAGTAATCGACAGGTATCAGGGCGCAAATTCAAAGGTTGCTTGATAAAATACCCTGCGCCTCGAATATTTCCTTCTGCATAATTATCATTCACTAATTTGGTATTTCCACTGACGTTCCAAAAGCAGGCACTTACTATTACAGGCATAGGAAATTCACCAGAAATTTACCCGCCGAGGGACTACATATTCCTTCGGTATTGCCCACCCACTTCAAACAGCGCATTACTGATTTCGCCGAGTGAGCAATATCGCACCGCGTTTACCAGCTCGGTAAAAATATTCTCGCTGTTTATAGCCGCGAGACGAACCTTTTCCAGTGCCTCACTGGAAGAACTTGCATGGCTGGACTGAAATTCGCGTAAACGTTTAATTTGGCTGAGCTTTTCTTCTTCAGTAGATCGTGCCAGTTCGATTTCGTATTCTTCATTGCCATTCGGGTTAAGGAAAGTATTGACGCCTATAATGGGTAGAGAACCATCGTGTTTACGGTGTTCGTATAGCATCGATTCATCCTGAATTTTGCCACGCTGGTAACCGGTTTCCATAGCGCCGAGTACACCACCGCGCTCGGAGATACGTTCGAATTCCTGTAGCACCGCTTCTTCGACGAGGTCGGTGAGTTGCTCGATAATGAACGATCCCTGGTTCGGGTTTTCATTCTTGCTCAATCCCCATTCGTTATTGATAATGAGCTGAATCGCCAGCGCGCGGCGCACCGAATCACCAGTCGGTGTGGTTATGGCCTCGTCAAAGGCATTGGTGTGCAGGCTGTTGCAGTTATCGTAAACCGCGATCAACGCCTGCAACGTCGTGCGAATATCGTTGAAATCCATTTCCTGCGCGTGTAAAGAGCGGCCCGAGGTCTGGATGTGATACTTGAGTTTCTGGCTGCGCTCGCTGGCGCCGTATTTGTCGCGCAATGCGGTAGCCCAGATGCGTCGCGCCACGCGCCCCATCACGGTGTACTCCGGGTCCATTCCGTTGCTGAAAAAGAATGATAGATTAGCGGCGAAATCATCTATGTGCATGCCTCGGGCGAGATAGGTTTCGACATAGGTAAAACCGTTTGCCAGTGTGAATGCGAGCTGAGAGATGGGATTTGCACCCGCCTCGGCAATGTGATAGCCGGAGATCGATACCGAATAAAAATTGCGGATTTTGTGGTCAACAAAATACTGCTGGATGTCCCCCATCATCTTTAAGGCAAACTCGGTCGAAAATATACAGGTATTCTGTCCCTGGTCTTCTTTAAGAATATCGGCCTGTACCGTACCGCGAATATTCTCCAGCGCCCAGGTGCGAATTTTCTCGATTTCCTGGTCGGTTGGGGCTCGCTTGTTATCGGTTGCGAATTTGGCAATCTGCTGCTCAATGGCGGTATTTAAATACATCGCCAGAATCACCGGTGCGGGACCGTTAATGGTCATGGATACGGAAGTCGAAGGGCTGCACAGGTCGAAATCTCGGTAAAGTACTTTCATGTCCTCCAGGGTGGCGATGGAAACACCGGAATTACCCACTTTGCCGTAAATGTCCGGGCGCTCATTGGGGTCACAACCATATAAGGTCACTGAATCAAATGCGGTTGACAAGCGCTTGGCATTTGAGTGTTCGGAAAGTTTTTTGAAGCGCTGGTTGGTTCGAAATGCATCCCCTTCGCCGGCAAACATGCGCGTCGGGTCTTCCCCTTCGCGTTTAAAAGCAAATACGCCTGCGGTGAACGGAAAGCTGCCGGGCAGATTTTCAAGCATCAACCACTTGAGCAGGTCACCTTGATCGGAATAACACGGTAAAGAGACTTTAGGGACACGGGTCCCGGAAAGGGTTTCGTATTTCAAGCTCGTGCGGATCTCTCGATCCCTGATTTTGACAACGTATTCGTCGCCAGCGTAACTGTGTTGGATATCAGGCCATTGATCCAGTAACCTCTTGGATGAACCATCCAGTGAGTTGTCCTTTTCGGCAATGAGCCGGTCAAGCGAAGAAGTAGATTCGCCCAACATCGCCTTCGAAGCAAGCAATTGCTGTCGTTCCCGAGCAATAATCGATTGTTGGTCTACGTGTTTGCGATAACCACGAACTGTGTCGGCAATTTCCGCCAGATAACGCACGCGTTCCGGCGGTACGATGACATTCTGCCGGGTCGATTTCCTTGTGGATACGCTCGGCAGTCGGGTTTTCTCGGTTTTTAATCCAAGCTCGGTCAGTTTTTGCAGAAGGGCCTGATAAAGCGCGGTGACGCCATCGTCGTGGAAAGTCGATGCCATGGTACCAAAAACCGGCATTTCCTCGGTAGGTTTGGAAAATGCTTCGCGGTTACGCTGCACTTGTTTGCAAACATCGCGATAGGCGTCTTCGGCGCCTTTGCGATCGAATTTATTGATTGCAACGACATCGGCAAAGTCGAGCATGTCGATTTTTTCGAGCTGGCTTTGCGCACCGAATTCCGGTGTCATGACATATAACGATGCATCGACCAGCGGTACGATGGCGGCGTCACCCTGACCGATACCGGGTGTTTCGACGATAATAAAATGAAAATCATAGAGCTTGCAGGCGGCAATAATGTCGCGCACAACATCGGGAATCTCGCCTACTGAATCCCGCGTGGCAATCGATCGCATAAATATATTGTCGTGGCTGATTGCATTCATGCGAATACGGTCACCAAGTAGCGAACCGCCGGTCTTACGTCGTGTTGGATCGATGGCGATGATGGCTATTTTCAGGTTGTCTGCATGGCCGAGCCTGAATCGACGAATCAATTCATCGGTCAGCGAAGATTTACCAGAGCCGCCGGTACCGGTTATTCCGAGTACGGGAGTCGATTGATGTTTCCCGATATCGATAATTTCCTTACGAAAAGATTTTGACAGATTATTGTTTTCCAGTGCGGTAATCAGACTGGATAGTGTACGCTTATCGCCGCGGTCTAGGGCTTCGATGGATTTAGCCGCCTGCATACCTGGATCAAACTGGCAACGCTCGATCATATCGCAAATCATGCCCTGCAGCCCCATCTTCTGTCCGTCTTCGGGGGTGTAGATTCGGGTGACACCATAGGTTTCGAGTTCTGCTATTTCAGCGGGAATGATCACGCCTCCACCACCGGCGAATATGCGGATATCTGCACGGTTATTGGCCTTTAACCTATCGACCATGTATTTTAAATATTCGACATGACCACCTTGATAGGAGCTAAGGGCGATGCCCTGTACGTCTTCCTGTATCGCCGCATCGACTATTTCCGCCACCGAGCGATTGTGGCCGAGGTGAATCACTTCTGCACCGGAAGCCTGTAGAATGCGGCGCATAATATTAATTGCCGCATCGTGCCCGTCGAATAAACTCGCGGCGGTGACGAAGCGTGTTTTATGGTCCTTCGCCGGGGTGGCTATGGCCTGTATTTTCGGTTCTGCGCTGGGCATGCTGATTTCTCCTTTTCACCTTCCCGCAATGTAGAAAAGTGATTCAGGTTGATTTGTACCGCATAGAAAATTAGTGTACATTACCTTACGTTTACGTTAACGTCAATAATAAGACGAACAGGAGAGAACGTGGCAAAAGATGCGACTTATACTATCGGCGAATTGGCCAGCGAGTTTGATGTCACTTCACGAGCCCTGCGGCTTTACGAGGAATCGGAATTGCTGGCGCCCAGACGCGAGGGCACCAGGCGTATCTATGCGGAACGGGACAGGGTCCGTTTACGCCTCATTCTTCGTGCCAAACGCCTGGGCTGGTCGCTGGCCGAAGTAAAAGAAATTTTTGACCTGTATGATTCCAGCCACGGCAAAGAAGCCCAACTGGTGTTGTTACTGGAAAAACT
>CAZYYM010000040.1:0-27887 GCA_964651385.1 uncultured Gammaproteobacteria bacterium
GCGGGGGCTGGATTTGAACCAACGACCTTCGGGTTATGAGCCCGACGAGCTACCAAGCTGCTCCACCCCGCATCAGAGGCGCAGAATAATAGCTAGGTTGAGTGGATTTTACAAGCGGTAATATGGCGGGCTATCGATGTAAAGTACGATATGTTAGTTTATCACGCGTAATTCGAATCCAAGCCAAGCCTGGGCAGGCTCTTGGCCCATATATAGCAACTTTTCAGAGGTATCACTGGGTGTCTGAAATTGATAATTTTTTCAACCTCGACAGGCTAGAACAAGGTCTGGCCAGGCAACTTGCCGAGGGTATGACAACGAGAATTTTTCCCGGCAATGACGCGATGATATCCATCGTCCGAATTGAACCGAACAGGGTTGGCAATATCCACTCGCATCCGCAGGAGCAATGGGGGCTTTGTATCCGTGGTTCGGGTGTACGGTTTCAAAACGGCGAAGAAGTCAGTGTTTCCGAAGGGGACTTCTGGCGAACACCTGGTGGTGTCGAGCATGGCTTTACTGCCGGTGCGGGTGGCGCTCTGATCTACGACGTTTTTGCGCCACCACGAGAAGAATATGAGAAAAGCGGTAGCGGGTTTAGTTAGGGCATCGATACGCGGAAAGGGGCTCTTGATTGAGTCAAATTTTTCACTACGATGTGCTTCTGGCATGGATTTTAGGATTGGTACCGCGAATGAAAAATATCGTTATTTTAGTTTCTGATCACTGCCTGTTTTCAGGTGTTGCGGGACCAATGGATATGTTTCTACAAACTGGTGTTGTCTGGAACAGTATCCTCGCCCAAAAGCCAACGCCTTATTTTAACGTCAAAATCGCAACACTCGATGGCAATCCGGTGAATGCCTATAACAACATGCCGGTTGTTCCACACTGTTCAATTGAGGCAATTGAGGAAGCTGATTTAATTATTGTGCCCTCACAGGGTTTTCATTTTGAACAGGATCAAGCATTCCGCCAACGTGTCGAATTCCTCAAACTTTGGTATGAAAGAGGTGCCGATCTTGCCAGCATCTGCACCGGTGCTTTTACCTTGGCCGCGACCGGGTTGCTCGATGGAAAGACTGCAACTACTCACTGGGGTGCAGCTCAGGCCTTTAGAAAAATTTATCCGAAGGTAGATTTACAAATCGGCAAAATGGTGACTGACGAAGGCCGCTTGTTTTGCGGTGGCGGTATTACCGCGGATTTAAATTTGTCGCTTTATTTGATCAGTAAATACTGTGGTCGAGAAGTCGCTCTACAATGTTCTCGCTGTACCCTGGTGGATCTAGATCGTATTACCCAACTCCCTTTCGCGATTTTCCTGTCGGACAAGAACCACCAGGATTCCAAAATCCTAAACGCTCAGGAATGGATTGAGAAGAACTATCAACAGCATATCTCACTAGACGCTCTGGCGGAGACCGGTGGCATGAGTAAACGGAATTTTAATCGACGTTTTAAGTCAGCAACGAATGAGACGGTTATGTCCTATGTTCAACAGATAAGAGTTGAGGCCGCCAAGCAGCTACTGCAACAAAGCTCATCTTCTTTTGATCATATTTCTGTCGATGTCGGATATGAAAACGTGAGCTTTTTCAGACGAATATTCAAACGCACTACCGGACTATCACCTGGCGCTTACCGGAAAAAATTCAATTTATTTCTTTAATACCACTTCAGATAACGCTAACTTCACGCCATCTGTTAAAAAATGGCCCGATCAGACTTTATCTGACCTCTATGGCGCTAAAAATACGCATGGTGATGTTTTAACTTAACGTCATCAGTTTTTCGGTTTGTTGTAGAAACAAATTCATACTGGTCACGTCGCCATCAATCAATTGGTGTCACTTTAACCCAAACATCTGGAAGGAAAAGCCATGCAAATTCTCGCCATCAGTGAACTTACAAAACATTCGACGATTGAAGACGTCACTCCGCATATAGCCCAGGAAGTTAGAGATACATTGGAATTGCATCTAAAAGATGTCATTCGTAGTTTTTACTATAAAAGCGAAGGCGGCGGTGTCGTGTTTATGATGGAGTGCGAATCGGCCGAAGCCGCACGCTCTGAACTCAATAATCTGACTTTGGTTAAATCTGGTATCGCCAATTTCCAGCTGATTCCCCTGGAACCGCTCAGGCCACTACAAATGCTTATTGCCAATAATGGCTGAATTTTAAAAAGAAACCGTTTAAATTTGGTAAATGCATCATTTTATAATTATCGACTTGGACGCCGGTTTTCTCGGAAACCGTCGTCCAGCATTAGCTCATCTAACCGATAAACCTAGCTATCTCGACCTGTCTGCAAAAATTTGTCACCAGCTCCAAAACTGTCCCCGATGCTGATAATGGAGATATCAAAACCCGGATTCTTTCGCTACTTGAGCAAAACGATCATCATCCTCCCAGGACGGAATAGTCTGCAGTGTAGAAAAAAGATAGGGGCCAAATATCATATTCATTATTTATCCCCAAGCCCAACCACCAGGTGTACCCGCATCTGCAATTAGTAACCGAAGGAATTGTATCAGTCATCGTGGCACTTGATCCATGATATTGTATTTAGAACCCTTCTGATCGTGCCGATTCCATTAAGTCTCTGGCTCTCAGAGCAAGCCGGTACTCTTCTTGACCGATCCTAGGCAAAAGCCTTAATACAATAAACCATCAACAATGAAGGAAACATACCTAGTCCAATCAAACTTAAACCGTTCGCACTAAGCAACATTTTCATATCCAACGAAGGCTTAATTGATGTGACCTGATTTTCGTCGATTTCATCAAAGTACATGACCTTAACTATACGCAGATAATAGAACAGACCGACTACCGAAAATAACACGGCGACAATGGCAATCCAGGCAAGATCGACGGATATGACCGACTGCAAGACGCTAAGTTTGGCATAAAAACCAACGGTCGGTGGAACCCCGGCCATCGAAAACATGGCAATCGAAAGCATTGCTGCATACCACGGATTGGTATGATTAAGACCGGCTAGATCGCTAATATTTTCGGCTTCGAAACCTTTACGATTAAGTATTATCAATACACCGAAAGATACAGACGAAGTAATTGCATAGGTGATGGTGTAAAACATTGCCGACGCATAGCCATTGGCATCGCCTGCAAGTATACCGAGTAAAATAAATCCGACATGCGAAATAGTCGAATAGGCCAGCATGCGTTTGAAGTTGGTTTGTGCGATGGCGACAATATTACCGATTGCCATAGAAGCGATAGCAAGCACTATGAGCATTTGCGACCAGTCTACCTGTAAGCTGGACAGGCCATCGACAAGCAGTCGCATGGTCATCGCAAATCCGGCAATTTTGGGTGCAGTACCAATGAACAGGGTGACTGAGGTGGGTGATCCCTGATAAATATCCGGCAGCCACATGTGAAAAGGTACGGCACCGAGCTTGAAAGCCAGGCCCACTACTATAAATGTCAGCGCAAAAGCTAACGCAACAGGATTCTGCTCTGCTTGTGAGAGCACCGAACTTGACAACAAATTGATATCCAGTGTGCCGGTAATGCCATAGAAAATTGAAATACCGTAAAGCAATAAACCCGAAGCCATGGCGCCGAGCACGAAATATTTCATCGCTGATTCAGAAGCTATCAGCGATGCGCGGTTAAAAGCAATCATCGAATACAACGATAATGACAGCAACTCCAGCCCGAGATAAATCAACAGGAAATTGTGCGCAGAAATCATGACCATCATGCCCAGGGTTGCGAACAATCCGAGCACGTAATACTCCCCTTTGTATATATCGTGATCAATTAAATAATCCCGCGAATACACAAATACCAGTATTCCGATACCGCAGACGGCGATTTTTAATGTGACTGCAAGCTGATCGACGATGAATGAACCACCAAAGCTGGATACGCTATCTGCAGGCGCCACCAGAATAACAGCTATCATTGTGAACAGTAGCGCCAGCAAGGACAGTAATAAGGTAAACCCTCGCTTTTCCTGGGGCAGAAACAGATCGACTACCAGCACCAGACAGGACATCGCCAGCATGACCATTTCTGGAATAGCGGGTACAAGATTAGGTTGCGTGAAGTCTGACATATGCTAGGGCCTGTTAACACTAATGAGATTGCCACTGCCGGGACTATTTATTTCACCAGCCAGTCGGAAGGAGTGCTGTGTAGTCATTCTACATAAGCGACTGACAACGCCGTTGGTGAAAAAAATAGCCCCAGCCTTTCGGGTAGTGTCTAAAAAAACACCACTCTGCGTTGCTCGGCGCTTATCTGGAATGACCAAATCACGCTTCTCGCGCCTTGATTGGTGTTTTTTTAGGGACAACAGTGACAATCTCATTAGTGTTAACAGGCCCAAGTTATATCTTCGATAAGGAGATGTGATTGATCAGGTTGTCAATTGTCGCGTGCATCACATTGACCAGTGGGTCGGGCCACAGCCCTAATGCCAATACTACAATCGCCAGTAGTGACAAGAATAAAAATTCGCGTTTGTTTATATCCGTCAGAGCTTTGATATTATCATTAGCAATCTCACCATAAATCACACGCTTGATCATCCACAGGGTATAGGCCGCTCCGAGAATAAGCGTTAACGCGGCCAGGAAAGCGATCCAGAAGCTAGCCTTGAAACTGGCTAGAATAACCATGAATTCGCCAACAAAACCGGATGTACCTGGCAGTCCGGCATTCGCCATAGCGAAGAAAACCATGAAAGCAGCAAACATCGGCATGGTATTGACGACGCCGCCGTAATCGGCAATCTGACGACTGTGCATACGGTCGTACATGACACCGACGCAGAGGAACATCGCACCCGAGATAAAGCCATGCGATACCATCTGTACCATGCCACCTTCGATCGCCAGAGCCGAGCCAGAAACACCCGTATTTTGATCCATGATACGAAACACCACAAAGAAACCCAGAGTAACAAAACCCATGTGCGCAATCGATGAATAGGCTATCAGCTTCTTCATGTCCTGTTGAACCAGCGCAACAAAACCAATGTAAACCACGGCAGTCAGAGACATGGTAATAATCAACCAGTCGAGCTCAGCACTGGCGTCTGGGGCTATGGGCAAACTGAACCGCAGAAATCCATAGCCACCGATCTTCAGCATAATTGCCGCCAGTATCACCGATCCACCAGTAGGCGCTTCAACGTGAGCATCGGGTAACCAGGTATGTACCGGCCACATTGGCACCTTGACTGCGAAGGCCGCCAAGAAGGCGAGGAATATGAATACTTGTTCGGTCAGGCTAAGCGGTAATTGATGGAAATCGATAATCGCAAAACTACCCGACTTGGTGTACATGTAAATCAACGCAACCAGCATCATTACCGAGCCGATGAAGGTATAAAGGAAGAATTTCAAGGTGGCATAAATACGATTCGCGCCACCCCAGATGCCGATAATGAGAAACATCGGTATTAGCATGGCTTCGAAGAATACGTAAAACAGAATCGAATCGAGAGCCGAGAAGGTGCCGATCAGGAAACCCTCCATTATCAAAAAAGCCGCCATATACTGCGAGCTGCGGTATTGAATGACTTCCCAGCCTGCTATCACGACAATTACCGTAGTAAAAGATGTCAGTAAAATGAGCGGCATGGAAATGCCATCAATACCCAGGAAATACTCGATACTGAACGCCGGAATCCAGCCATGGCGTTCGACAAACTGCATTAGATGCGTGTCGGTGTTAAATTGCGAATACAAAGGTAGTGTCAGCAGGAATGTTACGATGGAAACAAACAATGCGATCTTACGCGCGCCGGATGGCTCTTTATCCCCGGAGAACAATACCAGGATGCCACCGATGATCGGTGTCCAGATTACCAGGCTTAACAATGGCCAATCAGCGTACATAATTTAACAATTACCTTTTTTTATTGAGCTAAGCTTATTATTTTCAGGCTAAAACGGCCCATCCGAGCAACAGGATCAAACCGGTGATCATAACGAAAGCATAATGATTCAAATATCCGGTTTGCGCGTGTCGAATAATGCTAGAAATCCAACCGACGAATCGCGCACTACCGTTGACCACCAGACCATCGATTAACAGCGCATCGCCCAGGCGCCATAACACATGACCCACACCACGACTGGTAGTGGCAAAAACAATTTCATTAAAGCGGTCAAAGTAATATTTCTGGTCGAGCAAGTTATAGATGAATCCGAACTTTTCTTTGCTACGCTCGGCAATCGATGGATCTTTCAGGTAGATGTACCAGGCTGCGATAACACCCCCAAACGCCAGGTACAACGGCAGCCCGGTGAAGCCGTGCAATACAAAACTGAAGGGGCCGTGAAATGATTCTGCTACCGCCGCCATCGATTCATGCTCATTCAAGGTAAATATCGCCGTGTCAAAAAATCCGTCAATTAATACCGTTTCGATGGTTATCCAACCGATAACGACCGAAGGAATCGCCAGCAAAATTAACGGGATGGTGATTACCGGCGAAGTTTCATGTAAATGTTCTCGCGTATGATCATCCATACGTTCTTTACCATGAAAAACCAGGAAGAACATACGAAAAGAATAAAATGAAGTGACAAAAACTCCAAGCAATACCATAACATAAGCGTACCCGGCGCCTGGAACCGTAGCGTGATGAGTCGCTTCGATAATAGCATCTTTGGAAAAATAACCTGCAAATCCGGGAAACCCGATCAATGCCAGGGAACCTGCCAACGACACCCAATAGGTTATCGGCATATATTTCTTCAAACCGCCCATCTTGCGGATGTCCTGTTCATGATGCATTGCAATGATAACCGAGCCTGCTGCGAGGAATAACAGCGCTTTAAAGAAAGCGTGGGTCATTAAATGAAAGATCGCCGCCGAATATGCCGAGGCGCCGAGAGCAACGGTCATATAGCCCAGCTGCGACAGCGTCGAATAAGCCACTACGCGCTTGATATCGTTTTGCACGATACCGACTAAACCCATGAAGAATGCAGTTGTGGCGCCTATGACGATAACAACCGAGAGCGCTGTTTCAGATAGCTCGAATAACGGCGACATCCGCGCCACCATGAAAATACCGGCGGTGACCATGGTTGCCGCGTGAATCAATGCCGAGATCGGTGTCGGACCTTCCATCGAATCGGGCAACCAGACATGCAACGGCACCTGTGCCGATTTACCCATGGCGCCGACAAATAACAAAATACAGGCCAATGTAATTACCGTCCAGTCGGCACCGGGTATGACCTGTATGGTCGCGAACAGCATTTGATCTGCGCGATCAAACACTTCGAAATAATCCAGTGAGCCTGTGTACATTAATATCACCGCGATGCCGAGCAAGAAGCCGAAGTCACCAACTCGATTGACCAGAAAGGCTTTCAGATTGGCATATATCGCCGTTTCTCGTGTGTACCAAAAACCAATCAACAGATAAGACACCAGTCCTACCGCCTCCCAGCCGAAAAATAATTGCAGGAAGTTATTCGACATAACCAGCATCAGCATCGAAAAGGTAAACAGCGAGATATAACTGAAGAAGCGCTGATAACCGGGATCATCGTGCATATAACCTATCGTATAGATATGGACCATAAGTGAAACAGAGGTGACAACTACCATCATCAGCGCTGTTAAACTGTCGATCAGAAAACCTATTTCGAAGCGAATGCCATCGCTTACCATCCAGGTATAAAGTGATTGATTGTAGATTGGTGCTCCATCGAAAGCGACATCCTTTAGAACGATACAGGACAACAAGAAAGAAGCTCCAACGCCGAGTATAGTCACCCAATGCGCACCAGATCGACCGATCTGTTTACCGAATAAACCGGCAATCAGCGCACCGAACAACGATGCCAGAGGAATGGCGAGATATATCGATTCCATACTCATCCTTTCATCTCACTGATATCCTCGACATTGATCGAACGTTTGTTACGGAACAATACCACCAATATAGCCAGGCCTATGGCAGCTTCGGCAGCAGCTACCGTGAGGATAAAAAATACGAATACCTGTCCGGCCAGATCATTAAGGTAATGTGAAAATGCAATAAAATTCAGATTTACCGCGAGCAGCATCAACTCGATCGACATCAATAAAATGATGATGTTCTTTCGATTGATTACTATGCCGGCAATGCTGATACTAAACAATATCGCGGCAAGAATCAGGTAATTGCTTAGCTCAATTGTCATGATTTACTCGCCATTGGCCGGCATTTTAATAATACGGAGTCGATCGGCCTTGCGTACCTTTATCTGCTCCGATGGATTCTGGTATTTGGTATGCGTGCGTTTACGCATAGTCAGTGAGATAGCGGCGATAATTGCCAACAGCAGGATCACCGCGGCGATTTCAAAGGCAAAAACATAATCGGTATAAAGAACACCACCGAGCGCTTTGGTATTACTGTAATCGGCCACCTTGGCGGCTGGTTCCGGCATCGTTTGAAATGAGAAAATATCGCTGGTGACGACATTTAACATAAGCCCGAGCATAACTAACGCTACAGCGACACCGATGGGCAGGTATCTTACAAAGCCTTCACGCATTCGCGTGATATTAATATCCAGCATCATCACCACAAACAGGAACAACACCATCACCGCGCCAACATATACCAATACCAGACTTATCGCCAAAAACTCTGCTTCCAGGGTCAGCCAGATAATCGCGCTGGTGAAAAAGGTCAGTACCAGAAAAAGCGCCGCATGTACCGGATTTCGCACCGTCACAACCGCAGTCGCGGTTACCACGGTACTAAATGCAAATACATAAAAGATGAGAGTTTCTATCATTTCAAACCTTATCGGTAAGGTGCATCGGCAGCACGATCAGCAGCAAGCTGGGCTTCATATTCATCACCCAGTTCAAGCAGCTTTTCCTTAGTCATAATATTTTCACCCCGATTTTCGAAGTGATATTCAAATATATTGGTTTCGACGATGGAATCGACCGGACAGGCCTCTTCACAAAAGCCACAATATATACACTTAAATAAATCGATATCGTATCGCGTAGTACGTCGAGTTCCATCAGCGCGCTGTTCCGATTCGATAGTAATCGCCAGGGCCGGGCAAACCGCTTCACAAAGTTTACAAGCGATACAACGTTCCTCGCCATTGGCATATCGGCGTAACGCGTGCAATCCTCTAAAGCGAGGGCTAATCGGTGTTTTTTCTTCAGGGTATTGGACCGTTATTTTTTTACGGAAAAAATAACGTCCAGTCACGCCCAGACCTTTGAGCAATTCAAGGAAGAGAAAACTTTTTAAATAGTAATTAATTTTCGCAAACATGATTATGCAAACCAGGGGCCGACTTTAAAATAAACCAGAACGCCTTCAACCGCGAGCCAGACGATGGTTACCGGTATCAGCACTTTCCACCCCAGACGCATGATCTGATCGTAACGATAGCGCGGGAAGGTGGCGCGAAACCAAAGAAACATCCACATAAATACGCCGGTTTTGAGGAACATCCAGCCAATACTATCACCGATTAAATCCGGAAAAGGACTTAACCATCCGCCGAAAAACATCAAAGAAGACAGCATCGCGATAAGAATCATATTGGCGTATTCTGCGAGGAAGAATACGGCAAAAGTCATACCGGAATATTCGACATGAAAACCAGCGACGATTTCAGACTCGCCTTCAGCAACATCGAACGGTGCACGGTTTGTTTCCGCCACACCGGAAATCAGATAAACCATAAAAAGAGGTAATAGGGGAATAACAAACCAGTGTCCAACACCACCGGCCTGGCTTTCAACAATTTCGCCCAGGTTCAGACTACCACCGGCCATTAAAACGCCAACCAGAGCAAATCCCATAGCAATTTCGTAAGCAACAATCTGCGCCGCCGAACGCATCGCACCAAGCAAAGCGTATTTCGAGTTAGACGCCCAACCCGCAATGATAACGCCATACACGCCAACCGACGTCATTGCCAGGATATACAGCAAGCCGGCGTTGATATCGGCAAACACCAGTTCACCAGTAAACGGCATAACCGCCCACGCGGCCATCGACGGTGCGAAGGTAAGAATCGGTGCGATGATAAACAGGTAACGGTTCGAATTAGTCGGAATAATTATTTCCTTGAACATCAATTTGAACATATCAGCAAAAGGCTGGAACAGACCTTTCGGGCCGACGCGGTTTGGACCTTTACGAATCTGCATGTAACCAATGACTTTGCGTTCAGCCAAAGTGTAATAAGCAACGACAATAAATAACGGCAGTAATATAATTAACGCCAATAACACATTGGCAATTAGATATTGGAACCAGTCCGGCCAAAAATACTGTACCCAGTTGGGCAGATAAGAGACTATATTCGCAATCAATTCAATCACGATACTTTCTCCAACTCGACCGAACCGAAGGCTTCACCCAAATCTTTCACAGCTTCAATACCGCAAGGAATAGCGACACAACCCGCCGGCACTTCGTCACTCAAACGAAGCTGCAATGCGGCTGTTCCCGACCCCTGTTTTATATGGACCTGCACCGCATCCGCAAGCTTTAACTTTTCAGCCTGAGCTCGACTCATCGCAATTGTGCATTGCTCTTTCATCAATGGTGTTGACTGCAACGGCGCAGATAAACGTACTGCATCGTCACTGGCATATACAGGTACAAATCCAAGTTTTTGAATGCCACGCGCATTGCTGGGTAATCTTGAATCTCGGGATTGAATTCCGCATTGATTGTCCAGAGTAAAATCATGGCAATCAGCCTTTACGGCTTCTTTAACCTGACTCGAATCGACATATTCGTATTCTCCAGGCAGCAACAACTGGCCCAGAGCGGTTAGAATTTTCCAGCCCTGGCGACTTTGGCCTCTGGCTTTGACGCAACCTTTAAAGCTCTGCCATAAGCCTTCGACATTGACAAATGTGCCAGAAGTTTCGGTATTACTGGCCAAAGGCAGAATTAGATCGGCATTATCCCGATCAAATGAATTCGTCATACTATTGATCGAAATAATAAAATCATTATTGTCAGCAAGTTTTTGTACAGCGCCTCCGGATTCCAGATCGAGTACGGGGTTAATGCCGAAGTTAACTAAAACATTATGGGCAGACTCTACAATTTGCGTGGCATTTTGCCCCGATTTTTCAGAGTCAATACCCGCTGCCAATCGATGCGGTAAACAGCCTGCCAGACATGCGCCAGCACTATTTGCAGACAAGGACAGATAGCCAAGGCTAGATCCAGTAACCGATGAAATCGCTTCACAGAGCTCCTGAATCAGCGATAGATAAGGGCTTGAGATTGCCTGGACACCGACAACCAGTGCCGAGTTTCGCCCGCTCTTGAGCGACTTTGCGATGGCCTCTTGATCCGCGGTAATTTTAATGTTGTTGACTAACCCTGCCAGTCTGTCAGACAAGGATTCCTTGCTTTGTTCGAAAGCAGCTTTCGCTACTGCTGCCAGGTCCGACACCAACTGTTCCGCCGAACCCGCCAGATCGGCTTCTAATGTATAATTATATTGCCCGGCCAAATGGCTGATTGACGATATTTTTGCGCCATTATTGATAGAGGCCTTACGTAAACGGTGCGATAAAATCGGTTGTTCCAGGCGCAAATTTCCAGCAACCATCAACGCTGCATCGAGGCTTTCAATCGAAGCCAGTGAACGCCCTAACCAGGGCATAGTCGGCGCTTTGTCCTGGGTCGAAAAATCGACCTGATTCAAGCGATGATCGATATTATTTGAACCCAGACCTCGAACGAGATTTTGTACCAAATAATGCTCTTCCAGTGTTGCCTGGGGACTGATCAAAGCAGCTATTTTATTCGAATCCTGATTGGCCGCAGCCGATAATTTGGCGGTTGCAGCTTGAATGGCCGTTTCCCAGTCAACCACTTTGAGCTGTCCATCGACTCGCATCATTGGCCCCAGCACACGTTGGTCGCTGGAAAAAGCGGTATAACTAAAACGGTCACGATCTGAAATCCAGGACTCATTAATCGATTCATTTTCACGCGGCACCACACGGATAAGCTCGTTTCCACGAGTATGCACATAGATATTTGATCCAACGCAATCATGCGCAGACACACTCGCATGCTGAGTTAGCTCCCAGGGACGTGCAGTATACCGCGACGGTTTAGCGGTTAAGGCGCCAACCGGGCAGACGTCGATGACATTGCCGGACAGTTCCGAAGAGATTGATTTTTCTATATAGGTGCCTATTTCGACATGTTCACCACGTCCTGTAGCACCCATCTCCGGCAAACCGGCGATTTCATCACCGAAACGTATACAACGAGTACAATGAATGCAGCGGGTGAAGTCAGTCGCAATCAACGGACCGATATTTTTGTCCATGACGACACGTTTCTGCTCGGTATAACGCGACACGCCGTCGCCGAAACCCATAGCGACATCCTGCAGCTCACACTCGCCGCCTTGATCACAAATCGGACAATCGAGCGGATGATTAATCAGCAGAAACTCCATGGTCGATTTCTGTGCTGCAATTGCAGCAGCCGAACGGGTTTGTACCACCATGCCATCCATCACATGTGTCGCGCAAGCTGGCATCGGTTTGGGTGAACGTTCGATTTCGACCAGACACATACGACAGTTAGCCGCCACCGAAAGTTTTTTGTGGTAGCAAAAACGTGGCACTACAATGTCGTTATCATCAGCCACATCAATCAACAGCTGCCCGGCTTGCGCCTTTACCTGCTGTCCATTGATCGTAACTGTTATGCTGTCGCTCATTACTGTGTCTTTCCCAATTCTGCTAAGCCCTGTACTACTCAGGCAGCGTTATCAATAATCGATCGCTTGTGTTCGATATAATATTCGAATTCGTGGCGGAACTCTTTGACAAAGCTCCATACCGGCATGGCAGCGGCATCACCCAGCGCACAAATAGTGCGACCTTCAATTTTGTGCGAAACTTCTTCCAGTAGCTCGATATCTTCCGGCCTACCCTTGCCGTCGACAATTCGACAAATCATGCGGTATAGCCAACCCGTTCCTTCGCGACAAGGCGTACATTGACCACAGGACTCGGAATAATAAAATCTGGATATACGCTTGAGCGCTTTAACCATATCCGTGGTTTCATCCATAACGATAACCGCGCCGGAACCCAGCATGGAACCCGCTTTCGAAATGGCGTCATAATCCATGGTGCACTCCATCATCACATCACCGCGAAGCACCGGCACCGAGGAACCGCCGGGAATGACTGCTTTCAATTTGCGTCCGTCTCTGACACCGCCTGCCATTTCCAGTAAGTCCTTGAATGGCGTACCCATATTGATTTCAAAATTGCCCGGACTATTGACGTGTCCCGAAACTGAAAAAAGTTTCACGCCGCCATTATTTGGAATACCCAGATCGGCAAACCATTGCGCACCATTGCGTATGATCGCTGGTACCGATGACAGTGATTCGGTATTATTAATCGTCGTCGGCTTGCCATATAAACCGAAGTTCGCTGGGAAAGGCGGCTTGTAACGTGGCTGACCTTTCTTGCCTTCCAGCGACTCAAGCAATGCGGTTTCTTCGCCACATATATAAGCACCGGCGCCAAGTACGCCATAAAGATCGAAGTCAATCCCGCTTCCCAGTATGTTTTTGCCGAGATAACCGGCTTCATAGGCTTCCTTCAACGCGGCTTCGAAACGAATAAACGGTTCATCCATAAACTCACCACGCATGTAGTTATAACCTACGGTCGCTCCGATCGAATATCCGCCGATCATCATACCCTCAACCAACGCATGTGGATTAAAACGAAGAATATCGCGGTCTTTGCAAGTACCGGGTTCGGATTCATCCGAATTACAGACCAGATATTTTTGCCCGGGTGCACCACGCGGCATAAAGCTCCACTTTAATCCAGTAGGAAAACCTGCGCCTCCGCGCCCGCGTAACCCGGAAGCTTTGACAGTTTCAATAACATCTTCAGCCGAAAGTTTCTCATGGAGAATATATTGCAGCGCCTTATAGCCGCCACTTTTTAGATAACTTTCCATCGACCACGGCTGATCGTATTGCAATGTCGCAAAACAAACTTCGTTAGTCATGCTTATTTCAACCCGTCCAGAATTTCATCAACCTTTTCAGGGGTCAGTTTTTCATAGTATTTATGATCGACCTGCATCATCGGACCACCGGCGCAAGCGGCCAGGCATTCTTCCTCGCACTTGAGGTAAATACGACCGTCTCCGGTACTTTCACCGATCTCGATGCCAAGCTTCTTCTCTACATGATCAACAATGTTATCGGCCCCCATCAACATGCAGCTGATATTGGTGCAAATCGCGACATTATGCCTTGCTACAGGCCTGGTTTCGTACATAGAATAAAACGACGCCACTTCATAAACATGGATAGCCGCCAGACCGAGATATTCAGCCACGGCATCCATCAAATCGGTAGTCAGGTATCCATTATTTTGGTGCTGCGCGGCATTCAATGCGGCAAGCACAGCCGAACGTTTCTGGTCTTCAGGAAATTTCGATAACCAATGATCGATCTCTCCACAAGTATGATCATTGAGCAGTTTGATTTTTGATAGTTTTTCTATGGCCATTAACGATCGATCTCACCAAATACGATATCCTGTGTACCAATAATCGCAACGACATCAGCCAGCATATGGCCGACCGACATTTCATTCATCGCCGACAAGTGGGCGAAACCCGGTGCGCGAACTTTGACACGATACGGTTTGTTTGTACCATCGGAAACCAGGTAAACACCAAATTCACCCTTCGGGTGCTCTATTGCAGCATAGGCTTCACCTTCGGGAATCGTGTACCCCTCCGTAAATAATTTAAAGTGATGGATCAGACCCTCCATATCGGCCTTGATTTCTTCCCGACGCGGAGCAGCTACTTTATGATTATCCGTAATAACGATGCCCGGATTCTCGCGCAACCATTTGATACATTGTTTAATAATTCGATTCGACTGACGCATTTCCTCGACACGAACCAGATAGCGGTCGTAACAATCCCCATTAGTGCCAACCGGAATATCAAAATCGACCCGATTATAAACTTCGTAAGGCTGTTTCTTACGTAAATCCCACTCGACCCCGGAACCTCGCAACATCGGGCCGGTAAATCCAAGCTGGTAGGCGCGCTCTTCCGAGACAACGCCAATCCCAACGGTACGCTGCTTCCAGATTCGATTATCGGTCAGCAAGGTCTCATACTCATCGATATAGCCCGGAAAACGGTTGGTAAAGTCTTCGGTAAAATCGAGCAAACTACCCTGGCGATTTTCATTTAAAGCTTCGGCCTCTTTTTTACTGCGCCAGCGATTTTCCAGGTATTGCGGCATCACATTGGGTAAATCACGAGCAACGCCACCAGGCCGATAATAAGTCGCATGCATTCGTGCACCGGAAACCGCTTCGTATAAATCCATTAAATCTTCGCGTTCGCGGAACGCGTAGAGGAACATAGTCATAGCACCAACATCGAGGGCATGGGTTCCGATCCACATCAAATGATTGAGAATTCGAGTAATTTCATCAAACATCACACGAATATACTGCGCGCGCTCCGGCACTTCGACACCGAGCAATTTTTCTATCGCCATAACATAACCATGCTCGTTACACATCATCGAAACATAATCGAGTCGATCCATGTAGCCAATGGTCTGGTTATAAGGTTTACTTTCAGCAAGTTTTTCAGTTCCACGATGTAACAGACCGATATGTGGGTCGGCGCGTTCGATCACTTCGCCGTCCATTTCCAACACCAGGCGCAGCACGCCGTGGGCTGCAGGATGTTGTGGACCGAAGTTGAGCGTATAATTTTTAATTTCAGGCATTATCTTCAGCTTCTTCCTGCGCATCTGGCAGATACCGGTGGTCTTCGCGTTTGACCCGGGGTACCAGCACTCGCGGCTCGATGCTGACGGGTTCATAAACAACCCGTTCTTTCTCGGGGTCGTAGCGCATTTCGACATGACCGACCAGAGGAAAATCTTTTCTAAAGGGGTGACCGACAAAACCGTAATCGGTAAGGATACGACGTAAATCAGGGTGGTCAGAGAATAGAATACCAAACAGGTCAAATGCTTCACGTTCGTACCAGTCGGCTCCACGCCAGACATTTACGACGCTTGGAACTACCGGAAAATCGTCTTCATTCGCAAAAACCCGCAATCTAAGGCGGTGATTATGGCGGTAGGAAATTAAATGATACACAACTGCAAAGCGCCGACCTTCGGCAACAATGGAATCGAGCTCATCACCAAACTGCAGACGCCCCATAGTGGCGCCACTATCAACTCCACGACTAAAGCCTGCGCGGCTGGCATCATTGGTCTGCCATTCGGTCTGACCGAATTGTGAATAGTCGACACCGCATAAATCGATCAGTTGCTGGAAGGCGAGTTGCTCGTGATCACGCAACTGGGTGGCCACTTCAATTAAACTCTCTACGCCTACTTCGATAGTAACCTCGCCAATATACTCGGTCAGCGAATTCAGTTTATCCCCGAATATGCCGCGCAACGTTTCATGCAGTTGCATAATGGAATTCGACATATTATCGGGCTATCGTATTGGTGCGTTTGATTTTACTCTGCAATTGCAAAATACCATAAAGCAAGGCTTCAGCAGTTGGCGGGCAGCCAGGGACGTAAACATCGACCGGAACGACTCGATCACAGCCGCGAACTACCGAATAAGAGTAATGATAATACCCACCGCCATTGGCGCAGGAACCCATGGATATCACCCAACGTGGTTCCGCCATCTGGTCGTATACCTTGCGCAATGCCGGCGCCATTTTATTCACCAAAGTTCCGGCCACAATCATCACATCAGACTGTCGGGGACTGGGCCGAAAAATAATGCCGAATCGGTCCAGATCATAGCGCGAGGCGCCGGCCTGCATCATTTCAACCGCACAACAGGCCAGGCCGAAAGTCATCGGCCACATCGAACCGGTGCGCGCCCAGTTGATTAATTTATCGGCAGAGGTGGTAACAAAGCCCTGCTCAAATACACCTTCTATTCCCATTCAAGTGCCCCTTTCTTCCATTCGTAGATAAAACCGATCACCAGCACCGTGAGAAAAATAGCCATAGCCAACAGTCCAAAAGTGCCAATTTGGTCGAGAACAATTGCCCAGGGAAACAGGAAGGCAATTTCAAGGTCAAAAATAATGAAAAGGATAGCGACAAGATAATAGCGTACGTCAAATTTCATGCGGCTGTCTTCGAAAGCTTCGAAGCCACATTCGTAGGGGGAATTTTTTTCGGCATCGGGACGGGACGGCCCAAGCAATTTGCCTAGAATTATAAATGCAGAACCCATAACAAGAGTCAATAGCATAAAAATTAATATCGGTAGATAGTTACCTAACATGTAACGATTATTGCCCCGGATGATCTGCCCGTATTCAGTAAGCGGCCAGTCTATTGTGGCCGGTATTTGGTGTCAAGAAAGTTCAATTTTGATCACCGGTTTTAATACCTCTAAATAAAAAAATTATCTAATGGTCCAATATCGACAGTATAATTTGAACCAACCCGTTCCAATTTAAATAATGGTGCCGATGGCCGGAGTCGAACCGGCACAGCTTTCGCCACTACCCCCTCAAGATAGCGTGTCTACCAATTCCACCACATCGGCAATTCTGTTACTCAGCAGGTGGCAGATCCGAGCCTGTCGAGGTATTTGCTGTTCCGTCACTCGGAGGTAAATCTGAACCTTCAGTAGCCAATGTCTGTGCCGGTTCGGTCTCCATGGTAGTCACGCTTTCAACCGCACTGCCCGTAGCATCATGATGACTGGCTATATAAGCCAGTGACATACAAACGATAAAAAACAGGGCGGCTATGATCGTAGTCGCCTTGCTCAGAAAATTACCGGAACCTCGTGCGCCAAATACCGTTGACGAAGCACCGCTGCCAAATGCCGCACCGGCATCGGCGCCCTTGCCATGCTGCATCAGAACCAGACCAATCAGACAGATCGAGAGAATAACCTGTGCTATCAGTAAAATACTATTTATATTGTCCATTAATAATCCTAAGCTGCCTCAGCAATGGCCAGAAAATCAGCCGCTTTCAGTGACGCACCACCAATCAAACCGCCATCAATATCAGGTTGGGATAATAATTCACCTGCATTGCCTGAATTCATACTGCCACCGTATAAAATTTGAATACTTTCAGCCGCCTTCGAATCCAGCGCGGCAATTTTTCCTCGAATAAACCTGTGAACGGCCTGCGCCTGTTCGGGTGTCGCTACCTTGCCCGTGCCTATAGCCCAAACCGGCTCGTAAGCAATCACACCTTTGCTAATCGCAGCTATACCCTGGGTTTGGACGACTGCATCCAGCTGTCTGCCGACAATAGATTCAGTGATGCCTTGTTCACGTTCCTGTAGCGATTCACCAATACAAAGTATCGGCAGCAAACCGGTTTCTACCGCCATCGCATAGCGGGCGGCTACCAGTTCATCCGATTCCTGATACAGGGCTCGACGCTCTGAATGACCAACAATTACGTATCGACAACCCGCCTCTATTAGCATTTCTGCCGAAATTTCACCGGTAAAAGCGCCGGAAGCCTGGTCACACACATTTTGCGAACCCAGTGCAATATTACTGCCTTCGAGCATACCCCCCACTTTCATCAAATAGACGGCAGACGGGCAGACAGCTAACTGGGCAGAGCCCGCATCACCGGCTTTGATACCTTCTACCAGTTGAATGATGCTTTGTAGCGAACCATTCATTTTCCAGTTTCCAGCTATCAGAGTCGAACGCATTGAATTTTTTTACCAGTACTTAAAAAGGCGCCAAAGGGTACTCACCTCAGGCCAATAAATCAATCAGGTTTTTAGAAAAACCCGGTATATTTTAACGAATCTATTCATCAACAGCATGCTCGGATACACAAGTCGCAAGTTGGTGTGCGAATTTCTCGACCTCGCCGCGGTCTTCGCCCTCAACCATGACTCGGATCAACGGTTCCGTCCCGGATGGGCGTAACAAAACTCTGCCCCGCTCAGCAAGCGCTGATTCCACACTTTTTATCGCATCCTGAATGGCCGGAATATTTTGCGGCTCAACTTTCCTGGCTAAAGGCACGTTGATCATAACTTGCGGGTAAAGCGACATAGAGGCACAGGCATCGGAGAGATTAAGCTGTTCGGATACCAACCAGTCCAGCACCTGCAAGGCCGCGATAATACCATCGCCGGTGGTCGATTTATCCAGGCATATGATATGTCCGGAAGATTCTCCGCCTAAACTCCAGCCGTGACTGACAAGTTTTTCCATGACGTAGCGATCACCTACATTGGCGCGCTCGAATGCTATACCATGGGACTTTAAAGCATGCTCAAGACCTAGATTTGTCATCAGGGTTCCGACGACGCCACCTTTCAATCCCGCTTTGATCAGTTTGCTTTGCGCAATGACATATAAAAGCTGATCGCCATTTTTAACATCGCCACGCGAATCCATCATCATCAGACGATCACCGTCACCATCAAAGGCTATACCAATATCGGCCTGATTTTCAAGCACAATAGAACGCATATTTTCCGGGTAAAGTGCACCTACATCCTTATTGATATTCAACCCGTCCGGGGTGGTACCGATCTCTATAACTTCAGCACCTAGTTCACGAAAAACCGCCGGAGCAATATGGTAGGTCGCGCCATTAGCGCAATCGACCACGATTTTCATCCCTTTTAATGTAGTATTGAAAGGAATCGAACTTTTACAAAATTCAATGTATCTCCCTTTGGCATCATCCATACGCGTCGCCTTTCCGATCGACTCCGAACAGACCATCTCAAGGTTCTGTTCAATCATTTCCTCGATTTCAATTTCGGTATTGTCCGGTAACTTGAAACCGTCGCCATTGAAAAATTTGACACCATCATCATGGTAAGCATTATGCGAGGCGCTGATGACGATGCCGGCCGTGGCGCGCTGCGCCATTGTCAGATAAGCAATGGCCGGTGTTGGCATCGGTCCAAGCAGAACCACATCCAGACCGGCAGCAGCCAAACCTGCTTCCAGTGCAGATTCAAACATATAACCCGAAATACGCGTATCTTTACCGATAACTACGACTCCCTTGCCCTGATTCGAAAGCACTTTGCCGGCAGCCCAGCCAACCTTCATGATAAAGTCAACCGTCATCGGGTGCACTCCGACACGCCCACGAATGCCATCGGTTCCAAAATACTGTCGGGTCATGCTGACGGCTCCTTGCTGTTAATAGTTTGATTCATTGTTTATACCTGATTTAGAGCTCGTACTATATTGATTGCATCGACCGTTTCGCCCACATCGTGAACCCGTATGATATCGGCACCTTGCATAGCCGCAATAACCGCTGTAGAGATGCTGCCATACAGACGCTGGTCGACCGGTTTATCGAGAATAGTCCCAATCATACGCTTTCTTGATAAACCAACCAAAATTGGCACACCGAGAGTTTTGAATTCGGGCAATGATTTCAATAACTGCAAATTGTGTTGTAGGGTTTTACCGAAACCGAAACCCGGATCGGCAAGAATATTATGATCTGCAACCCCGGCTGCTAAAGCAGCATCAATACGCTCCCGTAAAAAACGTTTGACTTCGGTAACCACATCACTGTAATAAGGCTCTTTTTGCATGGTTTCGGGCGTTCCCTGCATATGCATCAAACAAACAGGGACACCCAGTTCAGCCACCACGGCAAGTGCATTTTTCCGGCCAAGCGCATCTATACTATTAATGATGCTGGCGCCTGCCGCAACGGCCTGCTGCATGACACCAGGTTTATTGGTATCGATAGAAACCGGGATACTGGATACTTCGCGGATCGCTCGAATCAACGGTATGGTACGCCCAAGTTCTTCATTTTGATCAACATAGCGGGATCCGGGACGGGTCGATTCACCACCAACATCCAGGATATCGACACCATCAGAAATCATTTGCTGGGCGTGCTGAAAGGCTTTTTCAACGGTATCAAAACGACCACCATCAGAAAATGAATCGGGCGTGGTATTGATGACACCCATCACCTGAATTTTTCGAGATATATATAGCCGTGCCATTAAAAAGCCGGGGTTGATTTCTCAACCCCGACCCCATTAATCATTAATGCAACTTCGCTGGATCGGGAAGATCAGGATCGTCGTTAACGACACTTTTCCCCGAACCATCATCGCTTTTACCGGAAGAGGTCGGTTCATCATCACCCCAATCACGAGGTGGCCCAGGCACCTTGCCTTCCATAATGGAATCAATTTGACCAACATCAATCGTTTCATATTTCATTAAAGCGTCAGCCATCAAATGCAATTTGTCTTCGTTGGTCGTTAGAATGTCGACGGCGCGCTGGTAGTTGCGATCGATAATGGAGCGAATTTCAGAATCGATGGCCTGCGCCGTCTCATCCGAGACTGTTTTCTGCTTACCCATGCTTTTGCCGAGAAATACTTCACCCTCTTCCTCGCTATAGGACAAGGGACCCATTCGATCAGACAGGCCCCACTGAGTAACCATGCTGCGAGCAATACTGGTAGCGCGCTCAATATCATTTGAAGCGCCGGTAGTCACCGCATCTTCGCCAAAAATTTGCTGCTCGGCAATTCGGCCGCCAAATAAACTCGATAACTGGCTTTCCAAATGTTTTTTACTGAAGCTGTAACGATCATCTTCGGGTAAAAACATGGTAACGCCTAGCGCCCGGCCACGAGGAATGATACTTACCTTATAGACCGGATCGTGTTCGGGTACGAGCCTACCAACGATAGCATGACCCGCTTCATGAAAAGCAGTCAGTTTCTTTTCAGATTCCTTCATGATCATCGACTTACGTTCGGCACCCATCATGATTTTATCCTTGGCACGCTCGAACTCTCCCATAGTAACCAACTTCTTATTCGCACGAGCAGCAAATAAAGCGGCTTCATTGACAAGATTGGCCAGATCGGCACCCGAAAAACCAGGCGTACCACGCGCAATGACCATCGGATCGATATTGTCCGCGGCAGGTACCTTACGCATGTGCACCTTTAGTATTTGCGAGCGTCCTCGCACATCGGGGAGTGGTACTACTACCTGACGATCGAATCGGCCGGGGCGTAACAGCGCCGGGTCGAGCACATCGGGACGATTAGTTGCCGCGATAACGATGACACCTTCATGACCTTCGAAGCCGTCCATTTCAACCAGTAATTGATTCAAGGTTTGCTCTCGCTCGTCATGACCTCCACCAAGACCGGCGCCACGATGGCGCCCGACCGCATCAATTTCGTCAATAAATATGATACAGGGTGAATGTTTCTTGGCTTGATCAAACATATCGCGTACTCGCGAAGCACCGACCCCGACAAACATTTCGACAAAATCAGAGCCCGATATAGTGAAAAACGGTACCTTGGCTTCACCGGCAATAGCCTTCGCGAGGAGCGTTTTACCGGTACCAGGCGAACCCACCATCAAAACGCCTCGCGGAATTTTCCCGCCCAGTTTTTGAAATTTTGCCGGGTCGCGTAAAAACTCGACCAGTTCACCGACTTCTTCCTTGGCTTCGTCAACCCCGGCAACATCGTTAAAGGTGATATTGATTTGATCTTCGCCGAGCAAACGCGCTTTACTTTTACCAAATGACATGGCGCCCCGACCTCCACCGCCACCTTGCATCTGGCGCATGAAAAACACCCATAAGCCGATTAACACAATGAAAGGAAACCAGCTGATGAACATATGCGCGAGCATCGAAGGCTGTTCAGGCGGTTTGCCGATAATAGCGACATTGGCGTCTTCAAGATCGCCGATCATAGCCAGGTTATTGCTTTCTGGACTATAGGTGGTAAATTTATTACCGGAATTGAGTACACCGGTAATATTTTGACCTTCGATAGTGACCTGACGCACCTGACCCTGCTTAACCTGGGTTAGAAATTCGGAATAAATGAGCTGGTTACCACTACTACTACGCTCATTGAAGTTCTGAAATACCGACAGCAACACGACGGCAATCACAACCCATAAAATTAAATTTTTTGCTACATCATTCACTTTAATTACACCTGTTGCGTTTATAACCTGTCCAGTTGACAGTATTCTACCGCTAATATCACTAGATTCTAGTGCATATTAGCAATATTCGTATTATTTCAAATCGCGGCAAACCGCATATATTTCACGGGACTTTGGCCTCGACGCATCGGGCTTTCGCAACTTGACCGATCTGAAACCTTGGCGTAAGTCTGAAATCAGCGATTCAAATCCTTCACCCTGAAACAATTTTGTGACAAAAATACCTTTGTCACTAAGACATTTATTAGCAAGTTCAAACGCCAGTTCAGCCAGATATATCGCCTTAGGCTGATCGACAGACTCCATACCACTAAAGTTGGGGGCCATATCCGATAAAACAAGGTCAAACGATTTTGACCCGACCAGGTTCATTAACCTGTCTAGCGTATCCTGATCAGAAAAGTCGCCCTGGAGGATTTCAACATCCGCAATCGGTTCTATCGGCAACAAATCAACAGCAATCAAACAACCTTTATCACCGGAAAACTCTGATGCGTATTCACACCAGCCACCCGGCGCAGCTCCGAGGTCTATTACGCGTTGTCCAGACCTGAAAATCCGATCTTTTTGCTGAATTTCCATCAACTTATAAACCGCCCGTGACCGATATCCGTCTCTACGCGCTTGCAGCACATATGGGTCATCGTGATGTTGTTTTAACCAGCCTTTACTACTTTTTGAACGCGACACCAGAATTAACCGCAAGCTGTGTTAGTATGCGCTCGTCGAATCCCGATCCGTATGCTGGTAGAGCATGAAGCTAAGCAAATCATCGATCAAAAACCTGCGCGCCGAAGCGCATAAAATGAAACTTAAACCGGTCGTTATGGTGGGTCAGCATGGTCTGAGTGTGAATGTTCATGAAGAAATCGATAGCGCATTAACACGCCACGAACTATTAAAAATTCGTATTCCGGGTCAGCAACGCAGCGAGAAAAAAGGAATGATCGATAACCTATGCCAACAGCATCAAGCAACGCTAATACAGAGCATCGGTAACGTGTTAATACTCTATCGTTTAAACAAAAAGAATAATCGTTTTTCAAAATTTCTGAATAAAATAATCGACTAACCCCTTCACTCGTAACGAACAGTGGTTATTTCGTATTCGCGTGTGCCACCGGGCGCCAATACCGTAACATCTTCGCCCTCTTCCTTACCGATCAAGGCTCTTGCAATCGGTGAGCTAATCGCTATTCGGTTCAGGCTGATATCTGCTTCAATATCGCCGACCACCTGGTAAGAGACTTCTTCTTCGCTTTCAACATCGATTAAATCAACGGTGCAGCCGAACACCACTCGACCACTCCTGTTCAAGCGGGTAACGTCGATAATCTGTGCGTTTGACAAGACCGATTCCAGCTCGGCGATTCGTCCTTCCATGAAGCCCTGCTCTTCGCGAGCCGCATGGTATTCGGCATTTTCTTTCAAATCACCATGATCTCGAGCTACGGCAATTGCCTCGATAACTCGGGGACGCTTAACATACTTAAGCTCCTTGAGTTCTTCTTTTAATCTTTCTGCACCTAGTGCGGTTAGAGGTACCTGATTCATTTTTAAATCACCCGTTTATTCCTGATTTTATATTCTATTCATGCAGTGACTGTAGTCGGTAAACATTTTCAATTTCACGATGCGCCATCGCCAGCGAAGTGGCCTTGCCGCCCGACAGAGTTGTCGTATAAGACACTGAGTGCATAAGTGCTTCTCGCCGAATTTCATAGGAATCCGCGATTGCCGAGCGTCCCTCGGTAGTATTGATAATCAGGACTATCTCATCATTTTTAATCATATCAACAATATGTGGACGCCCCTCTTTCACCTTATTAACCTGTTCGCAATTAACACCCGCGGCGATGATTGCCCTGGCGGTACCACCGGTTGCCACCAGTTTAAAGCCCTGCGCCTGCAAATCACGGGCGAGCTCCGTAGCGGCACTCTTATCGGCCTCTCTTACACTGATAAACGCGGTGCCCGGCACAGGTATCCTGCTACCGGCAGCGACCATACCCTTGGCGAAAGCTTCGTCGAAAGTTTTACCTATACCCATTACTTCGCCTGTAGATTTCATTTCCGGCCCAAGAATCGGATCTACACCCTGAAACTTAGCAAACGGGAACACGGATTCCTTGACCGATACAAAATCAGGGATCACCTGTTTCGTACATTTCTGATCGACCAGGCTTTGACCAGCCATGCATCGCGCAGCAACTTTTGCAAGTGGCACACCGGTTGCTTTGGAGACGAAGGGCACAGTACGTGAAGCGCGCGGGTTCACTTCTAGGATATAGACGTCGTCACCCTTAATGGCAAACTGCGTATTCATCAACCCCACAACATTCAAAGCTTTGGCCATTGCAGCCACCTGTTCGCAAAGTTTTTGCTGTATCTCATCCGATAAGGTATATGGCGGCAACGAACAGGCCGAATCACCGGAGTGCACTCCGGCCTGCTCGATGTGCTCCATTAATCCGCCGATGAGCACATTGTCTCCGTCACATATGGCATCCACATCAACTTCGACCGCTTCATCGAGGAATCGATCAAGTAAAACCGGCGAATCTTTGGTCACCTTAACCGCCGCCGTCATATAGCGTGCGAGATCCTCCTGATCGTAAACGATTTCCATCGCCCGGCCACCTAAAACATAAGACGGTCGAACGACCAGCGGGAAACCCACCTGCTCGGCTAACATTGGCGATGACGCCACATCATACGCAATTTGATTCGGAGGCTGTAGTAATCCTAGTTGATTAATCATCTGCTGAAACTGCTCCCGATCTTCCGCCAGGTCGATCGAATGGGGTGTGGTGCCAATAATCGGCACATTTGCGGCTTCCAGTGAGCGAGCCAGATTCAGAGGCGTCTGGCCGCCAAACTGTACGATGACCCCTTTGGGTTGCTCAAGGTGAATGATTTCGAGTACATCTTCGTAAGTCAACGGCTCAAAATAAAGCCTGTCTGAAGAATCGTAATCGGTAGAAACAGTCTCTGGATTGCAGTTAATCATAATGGTTTCGTAACCGTCTTCACGCATGGCCATTGCGGCGTGCACACAGCAGTAATCAAACTCTATTCCCTGACCGATACGATTGGGACCCCCACCGAGCACGACTATTTTATCTCGTTGACTCGGCTTGGCTTCGCATTCATCTTCGTAACTGGAATAAAGGTAAGCCGTCGACGAAGCAAATTCCGCAGCGCAGGTATCGACGCGCTTGTAGACCGGACGAATATCCAATCCCCGACGCAATGATGCAATGGTTAGTTCGTCACTATGGAGTAACTTTGCCAGGCGCCGGTCTGAAAAGCCTTTACGTTTAAGCGATCTAAATTCTAATCGAGTCAGAGACTCGGCTTTTTGTCCAGCCAGGTCTTTCTCCAGTTTCACCAGCTCTTCGAGCTGCGCCAGAAACCAGGGGTCGATAGCAGTCATCTGGGATATCCTTTTCAGCGAATATCCGCTTCGGAAAGCATCGGCTACATACCAGATTCGGTTCGCACCGGGCAGATTCAATTCCTTTCTATACAGGTCTTCCAGTTCATCCGAACTCTGATTTTGATCGACAATTTCATCCAGCCCGAATACGCCCGTTTCGAGGCCACGCAGTGCTTTCTGAAAAGACTCCTGAAAACTCCGCCCAATGGCCATAACCTCACCAACCGACTTCATCTGAGTCGATAAACGATCATCTGCCTGAGGGAATTTTTCGAAGGTGAATCGAGGAATTTTAGTTACGACATAATCGATAGTTGGCTCGAAAGACGCCGGTGTCACAGCACCGGTAATATCGTTACGTAATTCATCAAGCGTATAGCCCACCGCCAGTTTAGCTGCGACTTTGGCAATCGGAAAACCAGTGGCTTTCGAGGCCAATGCAGAAGAGCGCGATACCCTTGGATTCATCTCGATAATGATCATTTCACCATTTTTCGGATTAATCGCAAACTGTACGTTGGATCCACCTGTTTCGACACCGATCTTGCGCAGTACAGCCAATGACGCGTTACGCATAATTTGATATTCCTTATCGGTCAGAGTTTGCGCCGGTGCGACGGTAATCGAGTCGCCAGTATGCACACCCATTGGATCGAGATTTTCTATCGAGCAAATGATGATGCAATTGTCATTTTTGTCGCGCACGACTTCCATTTCATATTCTTTCCAGCCAAGCACCGAGGCTTCGATCAATACTTCGTTGGTGGGCGACAAATCAAGCCCGCGACTGATAATTTTTTCAAATTCTTCCCGGTTATAGGCTATCCCGCCACCGCTTCCGCCCATCGTAAATGAAGGTCGAATAATAATCGGAAAGCCAATTTGCGACTGTCCCTGCCAGGCTTCTTCCGGGCTATGTGCAATAAAAGCAGTCGGTGTTGCTAGACCGATTTCAGCCATCGCCAGGCGAAACTGTTCTCGATCTTCAGCCATATCGATGGCTTCTCGAGTGGCACCTATCATTTCGACATGGTATTTTTTCAATACGCCTTCGCGGTCCAGGTCCAGTGCGCAATTCAGCGCAGTCTGACCGCCCATGGTTGGTAGCAATACATCAGGACGTTCTTTGTCGATAATTTTTTCGACAACTTTCCAGTGAATCGGTTCGATGTAAACCGAGTCGGCTGTGCCGGGATCGGTCATAATCGTGGCAGGATTTGAATTGATTAATATGACGCGCAGGCCTTCTTCTTTTAAAGCTTTACAGGCCTGTGCGCCGGAGTAGTCGAACTCGCACGCCTGCCCGATGATGATCGGACCCGCACCGATAGTGAGCACAGATTTAATATCAGACCTCAATAGCATCATACCTCTCCTTTTGAA
>CAZYYM010000041.1:0-27850 GCA_964651385.1 uncultured Gammaproteobacteria bacterium
TTACCAGTAGCGGCACCACTACCAGCATAAACGCTTGCCATACGCCCATGATGCAACAATATCTTCGCATCAAGGCGGATTACCCGGAAACGCTGGTATTTTATCGCATGGGTGATTTCTACGAATTATTCTTCGCCGATGCCAAAAAGGCCTCGGCGCTGCTTGATATCGCTTTGACTCAACGTGGCAAATCGGCCGGGGAACCCATCCCAATGTGTGGTTTACCTTATCATGCGGTAGATAGTTATCTGGGAAAACTGGTTCGCGCCGGCGAATCGGTAGCCATTTGCGAACAAATTGGTGACCCAGCAACCAGCAAAGGGCCGGTCGAACGAGCAGTTAAACGAGTTATCACACCTGGCACCTTAACCGAAGAAGCCCTGTTACAGGACCGCCATGAGAATCTGCTCTGCTGTATTTATCGACAACAGTCTCAATGGGGACTCGCGGCAATTGAAATTAGCTCGGGTCGATTTACCGTCAGCCAGATCGATAGCGACGATTTACTCAATAGCGAAGTAGTGCGCCTCAATCCGGCTGAAATTATTTACTGTGAGGAGCAGGAATTACCGCTCGATAACAGCACCCTGAGACGCGCGCACCCCATGCCACCATGGTATTTCGAATTCGATACCACCACCCGTCTGCTTTGTGAGCAGTATAAAACCAGAGACTTGAAAGGGTTTGGACTAACCGATTTCCCGCTCGCGGTTTGCGCCGCTGGCTGTCTGTTGCAATATATTCAGGACACATTAAAAACCGAGATTCCGCATATCCAGCCGATTCGCACCGATCAGGTATCTGAAGTACTACTGATTGATGCCAATAGCCGGCGTAATCTTGAACTAACAGAGGCAATCAATCCTCAGGCGGGCGAGCACAACTTGTTAAAGACGATTAATTATTGCTCGACTGCCATGGGACACCGGGAACTGACTCGTTGGCTACAGAAACCGCTGCGCGATCAAAAACAGGTACAGCTACGACATCACGCTGTCGGCTGCCTGCTGTACAACCGATTCTTCGAAACAATCAGCGGGCAAATACATTCTGTCGGCGACATCGAACGCATTCTCGCGCGCATTGCGTTGTTAAGTGCCCGACCTCGCGATTTATCTACCCTGAGCGCAACACTTCAATTGTTACCTGAATTACAAAATGTTCTGGCGGACATCGACAGTCCCCTGGTAAAACAGTTGCTTGTTGAAATATCGACGCATCCCACCGTGGTCAATCGTTTGCAATCCGCTATTATTGACGAACCCCCGGTACTCATTCGCGATGGCGGTGTAATCAGGACAGGTTTTGATCGCGAACTCGACGAGCTTCGCGAACTCAGTGCAAACGCCGATCAGTTCCTCCTTAACCTCGAAAATCAGGAGCAACAAAAAACCGGTATCAATACCCTCAAGGTTGCCTATAACCGCGTGCACGGTTTTTACATCGAAGTCGGTAAGAATCAGAGTCAAGCGATACCGGCCGACTACCAACGCCGACAAACCCTGAAATCTGTAGAACGATACATTACCCCGGAATTGAAAGCCTTCGAAGACAAGGTACTCAGCGCTAGAGAAAGATCGCTAACGCGGGAAAAATATCTGTACGACCAGTTGCTGAAAGAATTCGCCGATGCGCTGAGTCCCCTGCAGAAAACGGCCAATGGACTGGCACAACTCGATTGCCTGATCAGTTTCGCTGTTTGTGCTGATCGCTTAAACTGGTCGGCCCCCAAACTGGACGAATCACCCGGCATCAACATCCGTGGTGGCAGACACCCGGTAGTTGAACAGGTATTACAGCAGGCTTTTACCGCGAACGATACCAGCCTCGACCGAGATCGTAGCATGTTGCTCATCACCGGTCCGAATATGGGTGGAAAGTCAACCTATATGCGCCAGAACGCATTGATTATCATACTCGCGTATATGGGCAGTTATGTGCCCGCCGATGAGGCTCGTATCGGGCCGATTGACCAGATCTTCACCCGAATTGGAGCCAGTGATGACCTCTCTAGCGGCCGCTCGACATTCATGGTGGAAATGACCGAAGCCGCCAATATTTTAAACAACGCGACTGCCAGGAGTCTGGTTCTAATGGATGAAATCGGTCGTGGCACCAGTACCTTCGACGGTCTCGCACTGGCCTGGGCCTGTGCTGATCACCTCGCACAAAAATCACGCGCATTCACTTTGTTTGCGACGCATTATTTTGAACTGACGCACCTGCCCCAACAATATGACAACATTCGAAATGTCCATCTCGATGCAGTTGAACATGGCGATGACATTATTTTTATGCACCGTTTAAAATCCGGCCCGGCTAATCAGAGCTACGGATTGCAAGTTGCCAAACTGGCGGGTATACCAACTGAAACGATCGGTCTGGCACGTCAGAAATTGCAACTGCTTGAACAACAAGCAAAACAAAATGGGCCTCAAATCGATTTATTCAGCACTGTTGAAGTTGAACCGGCGGATACCAACAGCCACCCATTAGTAGAGGCGATGGCCGCATTGAATCCGGATGAACTCAGCCCGCGCGAAGCACTGGATGCTTTATATCGCTTAAAAGAGCTGGCGCAAGCCAGGATCGAATAGCCAGTCTGCTAAGGATAATAAACTTGAAGTTTGATGGGTGCCTAATTAGACTTTCGTCTTTCTATCAATTTAACAAAACCTACCACCGGCCAGGATAAATCAATGACTTTTATTGTGCTTGAAAATTGTATCAAGTGTAAATACATGGACTGCGTCGATGTGTGTCCAGTCGACTGCTTCCATGAGGGCCCGAACTTCCTGGTCATCGACCCGGAAGAATGTATCGACTGCACACTCTGTGAACCCGAGTGCCCTGCCGAGGCCATTGTGTCAGAAGATGAATTGCCAGCAGATCAGGAACATTTTCTCGCCCTGAACGAAGAATTATCACAATCCTGGCCGGTAATAACTGCCAGTAAACCACCGCCTGAAGATGCCGCAGAATGGGACGGCGTACCTGATAAAATGCAATACCTGGAAAGATAATCTGGCAGATTGTTATATTATTGCTATATTCAATAGTATAAATACTCGCCGATAAAGGTGCCGTTACAGGAGTACAAATACTATGGCAAAAATACTCGCAGTAGATGATATGCGCAGCATGCGAGATCTGGTTAAATCCGTTCTGGAAAAACGCGGTCATCAAGTCGATATCCATGAAAGCGGCGACGAGGCACTCGAATATGCACAGTCCAATCAGGTTGATCTGGTTATCACCGATATTAATATGCCCAAAATGAGCGGTCTCGATTTGGTTGAAGAATTAAGAAAATTACCCGAGTACGCGAAAATACCGATTCTGATGTTGACTACCGAGAGTACCGACGACAAAAAACATCAGGCACGCTCACTGGGTGCCAACGGCTGGATTCAAAAACCGTTTAATCCGGAACGCCTGGCTACCGCAGTTGAGAAAATAATGTCCCGCGCCTGAACCGAAAAAACTGCCCTTTGTTTTATAGGTCGTATCTTTTGGGGTTTTAAAAACCCCGCTCTCGGTGCCAAAGCACTCGGAAACCGGAAAAAATAAAAAAGAATAGGTAACTCCTCCATACTACTTTAATCGCTAACCTAAAGCGCCAAGAAATTTGTTCACCACCGGAGAAAAGTGCGCATCGTCGACTAGAAAGGCATCGTGTCCATTTATCGAATCGATTTCGACGTATTCAACCTCGGTGTTGGTCCGTTGTAAGCTCTCGGCAATCTCTTTCTGCTGCCTGGACGGGAACAGGATATCGGTAGTGACGCCGACCACCAGGGCTTTCCTTACTATAATTTTAGACATCCCGGCATCAATGGTTCCGCCGTGTTCGGCGATGTCAAACAAATCCATGGCCCGTGATAAATACTGATAACTATTTGCGTCGAAGCTATGGATAAATTTCTGGGCGTTATATTCGAGATAATTTTCTATTTCAAACTCATGTTGAAACGGTTTGCCGCTGAGTTTTTCAGCCGGTATTTTACTTCGATCAAATTTCGAATTCCATTCATCCGCTGCACGGTAGGATACCAGCCCAAGTTTACGCGCCTGCGCCATGCCATTAAGCGGCTCCTGACCTTTTTTGTATTGACCATTGTTCCAGGCCGGATCACCACGAATGATTTCGCGCTGAAGCGAGCGTATTGCAATCGTCAGTGGCAGCGCCTGAGTTGCTGCAGAAATCGAGATGAGATATTCGATGTCGTTCGGAAACTGCATCGCGTAAGACAAAGACGCCATGCCACCCATCGAGGAGCCTACTGCAGCAAACAGACGCTCTACACCGAGTTCAAGCATTAACAATTTACCAGCTCTGGCGATATCTTCGACAGTGAGACAGGGGAATTCGGTGCCGTACCGTTTTCCGGTAGACGGATTAATAGAAGTCGGACCGGTACTGCCGTGGCAACCGCCCAGCGAATTCATACAAACCACGAAAAATCGATTTGTATCGATAGCCTTACCCGGACCTACCATATACTCCCACCAGCCCGGCGAGGGGTCTTCTGCCGAAGAAGCGGCGTGTGCGCTGGGCGACAACCCGGTAAATATTATGATGGCATTGTCGGCCTGATCTGACAGTATGCCCCAGGATTCATAAGCGAGCGTTACTTCGCTCAAGTGACCGCCTTTATACATCGAGAAGCCGTCGGTTTCGACACGGCTTAATTTGATATAACGGGTGGCTTTGGTGGTGAAACTATAGGCGTTTTCTTGGTCTGCCATACGGCGTCTCTAAATATCCAGCATCCGCTGTAAAGCAATACGCGCGTTATCTGCGACCTCACTATCGACCGATATCCGGTTGACAATATTCCCATCGACCAGGTTTTCCAGAATCCAGGCCAGATGCTGTGGATCGATTCGGAACATCGTCGAGCACATACAAACCATCGGCGACATAAACTGCACGGTTTTATCATCTTTTTGCAGGGTCTGATGAAGACGATTAACCAGATTCAACTCAGTACCGACCAGCCAGTGGGTTCCCGCTTCGGCTGCTTCGATGGTCTTGATAATATACTCGGTGGAACCGACGTAGTCCGATTGCTGGCAGACTTCGAAGCTGGCTTCCGGGTGAGAAATAACTTTACCTTCGGGTACTTCGCGTCGAAAATTATCGATTTGCTCGGGTTTAAACATTTGATGGACCGAGCAAAAACCTTTCCACAAGATAATTTTTGCTCGCTCAATTTGCTCGGTACTCAAACCACCCATCGGCAGATCGTAATCCCAGACAACCATGTCCTCGAGTGGAATATCCATCTTGAAACCGGTGTTTCGACCCAGATGCTGATCGGGAAAGAACAAAACTTTCTCTCGCCGCGCAAACGACCATTCGAGAATGCTTTGCGCATTGGTCGAAGTACAGACGATGCCACCGTGACGTCCACAAAATGATTTCAAGTCGGCGGCCGAATTGATATAGGTTACTGGTGTTATGACTTCATCGGCATTGATTATTGAATTTAATTCAGACCAGGCACGCTCAACCTGTTCCAGGTCGGCCATATCTGCCATCGCACAACCTGCAGATAAATCGGGCAGAATAGACACCTGCTCCGGACGCGAAATAATGTCAGCAACTTCGGCCATAAAATGCACCCCGCAGAACACAATAAACTCCGCATTGGAATTGGCGGCCTGACGCGACAGCTTCAGGGAATCACCCGAAAAATCGGCATGCTGAAAGACTTCATCCCGTTGGTAATGGTGCCCGAGTATTACTACTCGATCGCCTAACGCAGATTTTGCACGGCGAATACGCTGATCGCAGTCGTCATCGCTCAAGGAGACGTAAGGTTGCAATTCTATCGGGTTAGCTACCATAATTCTGGCTCGAGTCAGAGTGGTTGAAAAATTTTAACATTTGCTGGAGCCGCTGCCAATCAGTCTCCTACCTGGGACTTACGCAAGCGTATCGACAACTCCCTGAGCTGGTTATCGCTGACCGGCGATGGGGCTGACGTGAGCAGGCAGGCAGCGGTCTGAGTTTTCGGAAATGCCATAACATCGCGGATCGACGTTGCGCCGGTCATCAGCATCACCAGCCGGTCGAGACCAAAAGCGATTCCGCCATGCGGTGGACAACCATATTTGAGGGCAGTAAGCAGGAATCCAAACTTGTCTTCGGCTTCCTGCTCATCGATACCGAGTAATTTAAGCACGCGTTGTTGCATGTCTACCTGATGGATACGGATCGAACCGCCACCAAGCTCGGTACCATTTAATACCATGTCGTAGGCCCGGGACAACATGCCACCAGGGTCCGCTTCCAGTTCATCGGCATCCTGTGTATTTGGCGCGGTAAAGGGATGATGCAACGCATTCCAGCGATTCTCGCGCAGGTCGTGATCGAACATAGGGAAATCGACAACCCAGAGGAAATGCCATCCTTCTTCAACCAGGCCTAGATCCTGCGCCACTTTGATTCGCAGCGCACCCAACGATTCGTTGACGACGTTGGTTTTATCCGCGCCAAAGAATATCAAATCACCAGTTTTCGCAGCTGTACGAGAAAGAATTTCTTCGATCGCATTATCCGGCAAAAACTTTAGTATTGGCGACTGCAATCCTTCGCGCCCCTGGTCGACATCGTTACATTTGATATAAGCCAGACCCCTGGCGCCGTATCGACCGACATACTCTGTGTAGCCATCGATTTCCTTGCGTGTGAGTGCATTCCCGCCCGGTACTCGAAGGGCGGCCACCCGGCCCTGAGGGTCATTCGCAGGACCGGAAAACACTTTGAATTCGACATTTGCGAGCAAATCAGAGATGGTTCGCAATTCCAGTGCAATGCGCATATCAGGTTTATCCGAACCAAACCGCTCCATCGCCTCGGCATAACTCATGCGCTGAAAATCGGCATCAATATCGACTGCGAGTACGGTTTTAAAAAGGCCGCACACCATCTCTTCCATCAAACCCATAATTTCGCCTTCATCCATGAATGATGTTTCGATATCGAGTTGGGTAAATTCCGGCTGACGATCGGTACGCAGATCTTCGTCGCGAAAACAGCGGACTATTTGATAATAGCGATCCATACCCGACATCATTAACAGCTGTTTAAACAACTGTGGCGACTGCGGTAACGCAAAAAAGGAACCGCTATGGGTACGACTCGGTACCAGATAATCGCGCGCCCCTTCGGGTGTGGCGCGGGTCAACATCGGGGTTTCGATATCGAGGAACTCGTTTTTCTCCAGCCAGCTGCGCATAAAATGCGTGACCTGGGCGCGCACCTGCATCCGATGCTGCATTTCGGGGCGGCGCAAATCCATGTAGCGGAATCGCAGGCGGACATCGTCGTGTACGTCGTCCTCATCGAGCTGAAACGGTGGTGTTTCCGAACTATTGAGAATTTCAAGCTGCCGGGCCAGCATTTCGACTTCCCCGGTTGACATCTCACTGTTAATCGTGCCTTCCGGGCGAATCCGGATAGTTCCAGTTACTTTAAGGACGTATTCGTTTCGAACCGATTCAGCGAGTGCGAACATAGATGCATGATCGGGATCAAATACAACCTGGAGGATGCCTTTTTTATCGCGTAGATCAACAAATATGACGCCGCCATGATCACGGCGGCGGTTCACCCATCCACAAACGGTGACTGTCTGATCGATGTGCTGCTGGTAAAGTTCTCCACAGAAATGCGTGCGCATGTTAATATGAATTTCCGAAAGTTAGGTAAGTTTTCTTAAATTGGCGGGCTAATTAGCCCTAATCAATGAAAGGGTGATTTATGCGGCAGCATCCTTCTTTTTACCGGTATCTTTTACCGCAGGCTTGTCTTCCTTTTTGACCGAATCCTGTTTGGCAGCATCCTTATTACCCGTATCATTTCTACCAGAATCTGTGAGATTTTTCTGATTGCCTGACTTGAAATCAGTCTCATACCAGCCGGTACCGCTGAGCCGAAAACCGGGTGCCGAGATTTTCTTTTTCAGCGCCGACTCGCCACAGCTTGGGCAGTCTAAAAGTGGGGCGTCACTCAGCTTTTGCAAAGCCTCGTGTGCCTGACCACATTCGTTACAGATATACTCGTAAATTGGCATCGTCTGTCTCCGTTACTATTTCCAGCGCGACCGCGACATTGCCACGCTAACTCCAAAAAGGCACAGGATTCTATAATAGTATCCCGGATTTTCCAATCATTTCGGCTTCTAGACGGCGAGGTGCTATTCGAAATATCCCATATAATTGCCATCTAGATCAAATACCAGCCATGACCAGCCATAGCGACCGGAAAATAGCGCAACCATGACACGCTCCTCTGATTGATTATTATTGATCAACCATTCTTTAAAATTCTGACTACTTTGGTTGGCTTTAATCATGTTCATATACCTGCCTTGCCTGGATGCCAATGCGTTCGGCAATTCCGCCCGTGGTCTGTAAAGGTGCATCTGAGCATGCTCGGCTATATTCTGCTCGCGCTTAATTCGCCGAATTTTATCGATTTCCTCGGATTTAAGCGGGATTTCGGCAAATATTATAGGTATTGACTCATCGCTGTAGACACGCAGTTCATCCGGCGACTTAATTTGATCACCGTATTCTTTTTCTGTGGCTGAAACAACAATATTATCAAATATAATCAGTGATACGGGTCTTTGTAGGTAGGTAGTCACCACGCCATAAGCCAATGCGCCAATTTGAATAACAGCGATAATGAAAAGATCGAATACAATTTCACGACGACTTTTGCCGAGATCAAATATCAGGAAAGTTAAAAGCGGCCCAAGTACCAGATCAACAGCAGCAACAATGCGCATACCCTGCCACCCACCGTCAATTGAAAAAAACGGTTGTGGATACCAGACGAAATAAATTAAATAGGCCAGATTAACAAAAATCACAGCACTTAATGAAAAGTGAACCGAAGCTGCTTTAAACTTGGTTTTAAGCAGAGCTCTACTGAATTTCAATAACTTCTCCTATAAAAATGTCGACTAAACCAGGGTTCGTAAAAAACTATAACTCGTTGAATTACCTTTATTTAAACGAGTTTATTTAGTATAGCGTTGCATATGTACCAGTTCAATTACCACAAAAATAGCAGTGATTTGATCAGGATAGTCTCAGGCTAGCCATACTTTTAGAAACTGGCCAGCCTTCCAACCTGGAAAGTACAGCCTGTCACGATTTTTAAAAATTAATTTATATCATAAATGATATTAAATATATAATTGATTGACTTAAATATATTATAATTAGTATTATATACATAAATTCAGGTTAGTCTTTAATATAATGATTACAGCATCGCAATTGAAGGCCGCTCGTGCATTGAGCGGCATGGATCAACTGACATTAGCAGAAGCAGCCGGTGTTTCCGTACCCACCATTCGACGTATGGAAGCCAGTCGAAAAAATGTACGTGCAAACGTTGATACACTGGTTAAGGTCATCAAAGCGCTAGAGAATGCCGGTGTGGAAATCATCGGTGAAGGAACCGTTAGCCTCGAAGGTGGCAGAGGTGTGCGGTGGAAAACTTAATGATCTGGCCTGATTTTACCTCAGTCCAGATCTGGTTCGTTTTAGCGGTGGGCGCGTCGCTGCTTTCCGCGCTTACCTCTCTGCTTGGAGGGCAACGTCTACAGATAGCAAACCGGGTGAGTTTCCCGTTACTTGGAATCTCGGCAGTGGCTTCGATTGTGAGCGGCGTTTTGGTGTTGACTGGTGCAACAGAACTTGCCTTTGAACTACCGATTGGCCTTCCCTGGCTATCCTGGCACCTGCACATTGATCCGCTTGGAGGATTCTTTTTTGCTCTAATCGGAACGGTGCTACTGGCTGTCAGTCTATATGGCCCGGGCTACATTCGAGAGTATCACCGCCATGGCCGATACTCGCTCGCGGTACTTGGCATTGCCACAGGTTTATTCGTGGCTGGCATGCAATTAGTCGTAGTAGCTGACGATGCGCTGTCATTCATGATCGCCTGGGAATTGATGTCGGTATCGAGTTATGTGCTAGTTGCCTTTGAACACCTCGAAGCGGCCAACCGACGTGCTGCGTTCCTCTATTTGCTGATGGCGCAGATCGGCGCTGGCCTGATATTGTTAGCCTTTGGTGTACTTGCCGCCTTCGCCACGGATTTTTCTTTTGCCGCACTGGCCGGTGCCCAATTGCCAGGATACTGGAGTTCAATCGCTTTCACCCTGGCATTGTTGGGTTTCGGCATGAAAGCTGGCCTCGTTCCAATGCATATCTGGCTTCCAGATGCTCATCCGGCAGCGCCATCGCACATTTCGGCGCTGATGTCCGGCGTCATGTTGAAGGTCGCCATATACGGGTTTATTCGCTTCACCTTTGATCTTCTGGGAGATTTGCATTGGCAATGGGGTGTGGTGTTATTGATATTTGGCAGCATATCGGCGCTATACGGTGTTCTTTATGCACTGATGCAGCACGATCTCAAACGCCTGTTGGCCTATTCCTCGGTAGAGAATATTGGCATTATCTTCATCGGCCTGGGCCTGTCGGTGCTCTTCTTCGCGTCCCAGCTCCCATTGCTGGGTGCCCTTGGCCTGGTAGCTGCGTTATATCATGCAATTAATCACGCCATATTCAAGAGCCTGTTGTTTCTGGGCGCAGGCGTAATTGTACAGCGCGGCCATGAGCGCAACCTCGATCACATGGGCGGGTTGATTCGCCGCATGCCATGGACTGGCGCGTTCTTTCTGATTGGTTGTATCAGTATTTCCGCGTTACCGCCATTTAACGGATTTGTGTCGGAATGGCTGATCTTCCAGACCGGCCTGCAAGCCACTTCGCTGGAAAGCGGCGTGCTGCGCGTAGTGGTGCCGGTCACGGCCGCTATTCTCGCGTTAACCGGCGCGCTGGTAGCGGCAACATTTGTCAAGGTGTATGGCATTGCATTCCTTGGTCGAGCCCGTAAAAATCGGGTACGTCACGCTCACGAAGGCAATGTCCTGATGTCGGTAAGTCAGGGTCTGCTCACCTCCCTGTGCTTGCTGCTCGGCATTCTGCCGACCACGATGATCGATACCCTGAACGGGGTAAGTATCAGTCTCACCGGCACAGGGCTGACAATGGTTGCTAGCCGAGGCTGGCTCTGGTTGACACCGATTGCCCCGAAAGTCGCGAGCTACAGCGCGCCGCTTGTCTTTCTCGGCATCACCGTGACGCTTACCGTCTGGGGTATTGTGTACCTGGTTCTGCGCCGTCGACGCCGGAATCGACCAGTTCTGCGACGCGATCTCTGGGATTGCGGTTTCGGCTCAATCAACGCTCGAATGCAATATTCGGCGACAGCTTTCGTCATGCCATTCAGGGAGGTTTTCCGCCCACTGTTTCAAATTCATGATGCGTCGGAGCGCGAAATGAATAACAGTCTACCGACCCTCCCAGCGCAGTTGCGTTCCAATATTCAAATTGACGACATTAGCTGGAAGGTGTTCTATCGACAGTTCGATCGTTCGATTACCTGGTTGTCACGGCGAGTGACCCGCATTCAGACTGGCCAGCTGCGCCATTATCTCGCGTACTCTTTCGTCACCCTGCTGCTGCTGTTGTGGGTAGTCTCATGAACTGGGTCGGCTGGGTTGCTGTGCTATTGCACACGGGTTTGTTCCTGCTTGCTGCTCCAATTTACGCAGGTTGGATAAAACGCACCAAGGCTTTGCTGCAAAATCGCAAGCCTCCGTCGATTCTGCAACCTTATCGGGATCTGCGCAAACTGTTTTCCAAGGAAATTGTACTGCCCAAAACCGCGACATCAATCTTCCGCACCGCACCGTATATTATCGTTGGGTCGACTGCCCTGGCGGTATCTATCGTGCCACTTATCGTGGTGGGCCTCCCGGTCAACGCGATGGCAGATGCGATTGTATTGGTTGGATTGCTCTCCCTGGGCCGATTTTTCCTGGCGCTGGCCGGCATGGATGTCGGTAACGTATTCGGCGGCATGGGCGCCTCGCGTGAAATGATGATCGCTTCGCTCGCGGAGCCGGCAATGTTGATGGTCATTTTTACCCTGGCCATGGTCGCATCAAGCACCAACCTGTCGACCGTCATCCTGCATTCACTGAACGCGCCCCTGGCGCTCAGGCCCTCGGAATTTTTTGCGTTAATCGCGTTGATTATGGTCGGAATCGCGGAAACCGGTCGCATACCGGTAGACAATCCCGCAACTCACCTCGAACTGACAATGATCCATGAAGCTATGATTCTTGAGTACAGCGGTCGTCATCTGGCAATGATGGAATTCGCGGCACAGCTAAAACTGTTGCTGTACTCGGTCCTGATTGTCAACCTGTTCATACCGTGGGGAATATCAAGCACTTACCAGCTTGGCGCCATCGGCATAGCGGCGATTGTGTTAATCCTGAAGCTCGCCATTGTCGGGGTGTTGCTGGCCGTGGGGGAAACAGTGCTCGCTAAAATGCGCGTCTTCCGGGTGCCTACTTACCTCGCGGTGGCCTTTACCGTGGCCTTGATCGGCATGCTTAGCTTTATCATCCTGGAAGGTGGCTGATGCAACATTACATCGAATTACCGCTGATAGAACAGGCGATTCTAACCCTGGCAGCGATGATACTGGGGAGCGCGCTAGCGTTACTGGCACAATCCAGGGTCGTTGCAACCATCCGTCTATTTGCCTGGCAAGGTGTGTTGCTGGCGATAGTAACCACGCTCGTCGCTATTGACACTGACGAATATCACCTGCTCATTTCGGCACTGCTAACCCTGATTGTCAAGGCACTGTTCATCCCCTGGCTTTTGATACGCCAGGCCAGGTCCCTGAATATATTGAAGGAAATCGATGCCACCATCCGGCCCGGCCTGACCTTACTGATGGGCGGCACTCTGGTAGTATTTTGTTACAGTATCGTGCAACCGATCCAGGCCCTGGCGGCGAGCGTCACGCGTGACGCAGTGGCGCTTAGCCTGGCGGTCGTAATGCTTGCAATGTTAATGTTGATCACCCGGCGCAAGGCAATCACGCAGGTGGTTGCATTCATGGCAATCGAGAATGGGCTGTTTTTTGCCGCGGTAACTGCGGTTCAGGGTATGCCACTGGTAGTTGAACTCGGCGTTGCATTCGATGTCATGGTGGCCGCGGTTATTTTTGGTGTATTTTTCTTTCAAATGCGTGACAGCATCGGTTCACTCGACATTGATGAACTGGCACGCCTGTCGGAGCAGGAAGAGTGAATACGTTGTTTTTCACGTTGTCGATTCCAGCACTCGGTGCGATATTACTGGCATTTTTACCGAGCGCGCGAATCGGTGGATTGGTAAATATGCTGGTTTCGCTATGCGGATTCCTCGCAACTCTTCGCCTGGCCTTTAATGTCCTCGAGACGGGACCGCTCGGCGGCAACGAGTTTTTTGTAGATGCTTTCAATGTTTACCTGATCGCGTTAACCGCGTTTGTCGGCCTGACGACAGCGATTTTTTCGAATACCTACATGCATCACGAGCTCGAAATTGGGCGCGTCACCCCGCAACGCATGCGTTTATACCATTCCAGCTTTCAGGGATTTATGCTGACCATGCTGCTCGCGTTGTCAACCAACAACCTGGGCATTCTGTGGGTCGCGCTGGAAGGCGCCACGCTGGCAACGGTTCTGCTTGTCAGTCTGTACCGGACGCCGGAATCGATAGAGGCCGCGTGGAAGTACTTTATTCTCTGTGGCGTCGGTATCGCGCAAGCGCTTTTCGGCACAGTGCTTATTTACCTCGCTGCCGAACAGGTTATCCCGGCTTCTGGCGATGTCCTGCACTGGACCATATTGCAACAGCACGCAAGCGAGCTACAACCTGACGTAATGGGCATTGCATTTGTGTTCCTGCTGGTCGGCTATGGCACTAAAGTAGGCCTGGTACCGTTGCACAACTGGTTACCGGACGCTCATTCCGAGGGACCGACGCCTATGTCAGCGGTACTTTCGGGGCTGCTCCTGAATGTTGCCCTGTACGCTATAGTGCGGGTCAAGATGTTGACCGACGGTGCGCTCGGTGTACCCAATGGCGGAACGGGCTCGATCACTGGGATACTGATGATGGGCTTTGGTCTGCTTTCATTTATAGTTGCTGCTCTCTTCCTGCATCGGCAGCGCGATATAAAGCGTCTCTACAGTTACTCATCGATAGAACATATGGGTTTGATGACCTTTGCCTTCGGCCTCGGTGGCCCGCTCGCAACCTTTGGCGCCCTGCTCCACATGACGGTCCATTCGCTAACCAAGTCAGCAATATTCGTAACCGTCGGCCACGCCAGCCAGATCGCCGGGACCCAGGCCATGGAGCATATCCGGGGTTTGATTCGAACCCAGCCAGCAGTCGGCTGGGGTCTTTTGCTGGGCACGCTGGCGATAGCCGGGTTCCCGCCTTTCGGCGTCTTTATCAGTGAGTTCCTGTTACTCACCGCGACCATGAAAAGCGCTCCCTGGCTGGCGTTGCCGCTACTGAGTGGTCTCGCCATCGCATTCGCCGGTTTGTTCCGTCATTTGCATCCGATGGTATTTAGCGAACGACCTGATGGCCAGATTGCGGTCAAGGCAAGCCTTACACCGGTACTGGTGCACCTGTTGATGGTGCTCTGGCTCGGAGTATCAATTCCTACGATCCTGGCAAACTGGTTCGAACAGGCAACGCGGCTGATCGCCGGGGTGGGCCTGTTATGACGCGTCTGGACTACCTGGTGCAAAGCGCCGAAAGCCGGCAAACTTCTGCCGATATCGACAAGCATGCACTACAGCCAGCGTGGCTGATGAAACTGGATCCCGGTGACTGGCGCCTGGCTGCGGAACTCGCCAGCGAGATGCAAGCGCGATTCTCGGCATTTTGGGTGGATCTCGTTGACCACGAATTTATCGCTTACTGCAATTTTGAGCTGGCGAACGAATACCTGGTGATCAGCACACGTTGCCTTAACAACGCGCAATTATCGTCCATAACGGACCTTTTCCCGGCCGCGGATCGACCGGAACGTCATGCAAGGGATTTGCTCGGTATCGATATCGTAGATGCTCCCGACGAACGCCGCTGGATCCGGCACCAGGCCTGGGGCAGCCACGAGTTTCCATTGCGCGATACCAATCCGGAAGTCCCCGACAAGCCAACCGCCGCCGACGATGTCTATCCGTTTGTCGGCGCCCATGGCGCGAGCGTGGTCGAAATACCAGTGGGACCCGTACACGCCGGTATCATCGAACCCGGTCATTTTCGCTTCCAGGCACTTGGCGAGACCGTGTTGAACCTGGAACAACACCTGGGTTACACACATAAGGGCATCGAATGGCTGGCACGGGGCAGAGATGCCAAAGGTCTGGCACGGCTTGCCGCTCGAATCAGTGGTGACAGCACGGTTGCTCACAGTTGGGCTGCGTGCCAGGCGCTCGAAAGCGCCAGGCAGGTGAATGTCCCGGAAAGAGCGCTCTGGCTGCGCGCACTGATGGCGGAGCGCGAACGCGTGGCCAATCACATGGGCGATATCGGTGGCATCTGTAACGATGTCGGTTTCAGTTTTGCACAGGCCCAGCTCACGCGCCTGAGAGAAAGCTGGCAGCGGGAAAACCAGCGGGTATTCGGCCACCGTCTGCTTATGGATGGAGTGATACCCGGGGGAGTCAAAACCGATGTCGAGCGTGAGTTACTAGTGGCAATGTCCGATAATGCCAGGTCGCTGGCCACAGAGTTTGAAGCGCTGATCGAGAATTTCGAAGCCTCGGAGTCGTTAGAAGATAGATTGATGACGACCGGACGCTTAACCAATGAACAGGCACAAATGCTCGGCGTCACCGGCTATGTCGGCAAGGCATCAGGGCAGGATCACGACGTCAGGCGCGATACCCCGTATCCGCCCTACGACCGGCTCGATATCGAAGTGCCGGTTTATCATGCCGGCGATGTTGCCGCTCGTGCAAAAATTCGCGCTGACGAAGTAATTATTTCTTTGCACCTGATTGAGGAAATCATCGAAAGAATGCCTACCGGGCCGGTTGGTTCAACGGCGAGTTTTGACGGTGGAGCGGCAACCGGTCTTGGAATTGTCGAAGGCTGGCGAGGTGAGATCGTCACTTTTGTGCGGCTTGATGCGGCGGGGCGGGTCGACCGATTTTATCCACGCGACCCCAGCTGGTTAGCATGGCCGGCACTGGAACTCCTATTACAGGAAAACATCGTGCCGGATTTCCCAGTTTGCAATAAGTCGGTCAACGGCTCTTACTCCGGATCGGATCTCTAAAACATGCTAAATATGCTCAAAAAGACTTTTCAAATCGGAACAATATCCGAACCGGTTCCTACTTTAGACGAAAACGAATTCGACCAGCTTGGCATCGAGGTACGCAGCGTAGTCCAGAGCCAGTTTTCGGGGAGTCTTCACATTCGCATGGTTGATGCCGGTTCCTGTAATGGCTGCGAGCTGGAAATTAATGCCCTCAATAATGCTTATTACGCGATCGAGCGTTTTGGAGTTCATTTCGTCGCATCGCCCCGCCACGCAGACGTCTTACTCGTTACAGGACCCGTATCACGACACATGGAAGCCGCTCTTCGACGCACCTATGAGGCTGCACCCTCACCTAAGTGGGTCATTGCCGTGGGCGAGTGCGCCTGCAACGGAGGTGAATTTGGCGTCAGTTATGCGAGCTGCGGTGCAGTCGAAAACGTCATTCCCGTGGACGTTAATATTCCCGGATGCCCTCCAACGCCGACACAGCTAATGGCTGGCATCCTCGGATTAGCAGGATCGAAACAGTAGACACATACGTCTATCGAAGCTAATTGTGGTAGTTGAGAAATATGCGCCTTCAGAAAAATAAGTGGGTATAACCGCTCCTATGAATCTGGATCGGAGCAGTGGCGTCGAACTACTGCTCGTAAATTATCAATATTTCAATGACTTACTATATTGTTGTCGCAAAATATACTGACGAATTTTTCCGGGGAGGCAGGTGTTAAAAAATGAACAGGATGTTTGCCCAAACGTATTTATTGATTGGTGTTTGCCTTTATGCACCGAATATCCCAAATTAGATGGACATTGGAACGGTTATTACTGAATCCCGGCCCCTACTATGAAACGATACAACAAAACTGAACCAACCAGCCTGACAAGCACCGAACGTCGTGCGGCGGCTTCACTCGGCTCAATCTTCGGCCTCCGCATGATCGGATTGTTTATGATATTGCCGGTATTTTCACTCTACGCACATAAGCTGGAAGGATTTACGCCGGCGTTGATGGGGTTGGCTATCGGCGCTTATGGTTTGACTCAAGCGGCATTTCAGATCCCCTTTGGTTTACTCTCAGACCGAATTGGCCGTAAGCGAGTCATCTATATTGGCCTGACAATCTTTGCCGTAGGCAGTGTGGTGGCAGCTCTTTCCGATTCTATCTATGGAGTCATAGCAGGGAGGGCCCTTCAGGGTGCCGGCGCGATTGCAGCCGCAATTATGGCGCTACTGGCCGATCTAACTCGTCATACGGTGCGTACCAAAGCAATGGCGATTCTCGGTGGTAGTATCGGTCTGTCATTCACCTGCGCATTGATTTTAGGCCCGGTGCTCAACAACTGGATCGGAGTAACCGGAATCTTCTGGTTAACCGGGATACTGGCTCTGCTGGCAATAGGATTAACCTGCTATGTCGTACCAAACCCTCGAGGAAGTCATTTTCATCAAGATACTGATCCTGTACCTGCCCAATTCCTCCGGGTTTTCGCTGATCTACAGTTGTTACGTCTCAATTTTGGTATCTTCACTTTGCACCTGCTCATTACAGCAAACTTCGTAGTCCTGCCGTTGTTGCTTCAGGACACCCTGAAATTGCCATCATCGCAGCATGCCTGGCTCTACTTGCCGGTTTTATTACTATCGGTGACGGTGATGTTGCCAATCATGTTTTTTGCCGAGCGCCGCAAGCTTGTCAAGCCACTATTTCTCGCTGCGATTACCCTCATCTGCCTGGCAGAAGCCGGGCTATTTCTATTCCACCAACAGATTGCCAGTGTAGCCATTTTACTCTTTGTATTTTTTACCGGTTTCAATACTATGGAAGCCACGTTACCTTCTTTAGTATCCAAAATTGCTCCCGCTGATTGCAAGGGCTCTGCCATGGGCATTTATAGCAGCTCACAATTTGTCGGTGCCTTTACGGGTGGCGCAGCGGGTGGCTGGTTACTGGGGGTTTTCGATATCAGCGCTGTATTTGCCGGATGTGCTCTGATGACTTTTTTGTGGTTGGTAGTGGCCACAGGGATGAATCCGGTGATAGCAATACACGAGCCTACAGCAAATAAGGAAACCACCACTGTCTAGCGGAGGTCATTCGGCATTCATGCTGTGTATGAGATTCTATCGCTTCCGCTATTTAATGGCGGAAGGCTCAGCGATTGCGGGCACCACTTTGCCATTGAATAGTACTGCGGCATAATCAGTTTTCTTTTTTGATTTAGCGTCATGTAATTCCACCAGGTAATACCATCGGTTCTCCATTTCGTGTCCATGGATGCGTTTGAGATCGATTTCCTTAACGACCAAATTGATTTTCCCCTGATTTTCCAGCCACGATCTAAGGCGTCGCAAGGCTCCATCTACAGTTAATTGAGGTGCTTTCTCATAGGGTTTCCACTGCGGGCTATCGCTAACGTCTTTATCCTCCAGGAAAACCACAATTTTTTTACCATCCATACTTTCAAATATCTCAATGGGCCATTTTCCGGCATTGGCACTGGCCGCAAATAAGATGAAAACTATTAGACAATAGCTAAGTTTGTAATTGGTTCGTCTCAGCATAAATTCCTCCGTGTAAACTTGATGACCTTAGGTTTGCATTCAAAGACGCCTACTTATAGGGTCAGGAGCGCAATAAATCGTACTCCACCTCGACACATTTCAGATAGTTTAACGTTCAAATATATTCGAACCTATGTTCCACCGTAGTAATGGGGGGCTACCTCGTCCCTGGTATATTCACACCACAGGACTGAGTAATTCTTTGCCTTGGTTGATGGCTAAAGTAGCTCCCGATTACACAACACAAACCCCTCTCTACGACAGGCTATCCCTTACACCACTCCAATACCGGGGAAGTAAAATAGCGTGCGATGGAACTGAATCATTTCAACCTGGACAACGAATCACCGGAAGTTGCTATAAGGCCATTCTAGTCTCAATTAGCAGGCAGTTACTGACTGTAAAGGGACGCTCGCGCCGCAGCATGCCTGATTCACTTCCTATCTTTTAAACAGGGCAATTTTATATGATTACACGAAAACTATTCGTCATTTTCTCAATTACCACAGTAATCGCCATCCTTCATCTGGCGAGATACTGGCCGGACTTTTGCGGCTTATTTTTGATAATCCTTCCGCTGGTGATTCTCCGAATTTATGATATGTGGCAACGCAATCACACCATATTGCGCCTTTATCGGGTCATCGGCCACCTGCGTTATTTGTTTGAATCCGTACGCCTTGAAATCCAGCAATATTTTGTTGAATCCGATACCAATGGTCAACCGGTTAATTGGGAGTTTCGGGAACTGGTTTATCAGCGCGCCAGGGGCGTTCGCGATATACGTCCTTTAGGTCGGGTTTTAGCAAGGCTCGACGGGTAATACGGCAGGGTATACTATTCTGCCCTGTATGAGCCATGATTGCTGCTATCAATAGGTATAAATAGCCAGTGTTTTCGACAATGATGCCAAAAACTATGTGCATTATTTTGACAAGTCGTTATAACTGAAACTTTAGCTATGCCATACGGTATATCGGGCATGCTCTAGTTCGTGTGGGTACTGTGGCGAGCATTTATTATTCCAGTTGTTTTGTTAATTTATTTCAAAAGGAAGGAATGGCTTTAGTATTTTATCATTTACCCTTGCAACCCCATCTCAGTTTTTAGCCTTAGGCCTAAATGGATAACCATGATCGAGAAACTTCGCCATATAGCCACGCGCGTTGCCGCGGCAGCCGACCTTACTTCGGCCCTTGAGTATGCTGTGAAAGGGGTGCGTGACGCCATGGGTGTCGATGCCAGTGCCGCCTATCTCGTCGATCCAAAGGACAACCATCTGGTACTGATGGAGACGGAGGGATTCAGGCGTGAGGCCATCGGCCAGGTCCGACTCGCGCCTGGTGAGGGGATAGTCGGACTGGTGCGCGAGCGTCGTGAACCGCTTATGCTGGATGATGCTTCATCACACCCACGATTTCGGCCGTTTCCATCCACAGGTGAGATGCAATTCAAGAGTTTTCTCGGCGTTCCCATGATTCACCGCGGCAAGGTGATTGGAATACTGATCGTCTGTCGCCGGAGCCGCCGACGCTTCGGCAACCGACAGGAGGCCTTCCTTGTGACCGCGAGCACTCAGCTGGCGAGTGCTCTCGCACTCAGCCTCGATCGTACGCAAGGACAACTCCAGCTCGCACGTGGCCCAAGGGCCGGTTTCGTTCAAGGAGTGCCAGGAGCACCCGGGATCGCCATCGGCGAGGTCGTTACTCCTTCCCCGTTGGCCGATCTCGAGGCCGTTCCTGATCGTCCTACAATTGATATCGCGATGGAAGAAGCGGCATTTCGTGAAGCAGTTGCACGAGTTCAGGCGGAACTCGTCGCAAGCGCAGAGCGAATGCAGGGGCTGCTGCCGAGCGAGTCTCATGCTCTGTTCGAAGTCTATTCGATGCTGGTCGGTGACGAGAGTCTCGCCTCACGGGTCATTGAGCGGATCCGAGGTGGCATATGGGCGCCTGCGGCGCTACGGGACGCTATTGTTGAACTGGCAGCAGTCTTCGAAGCCATGGAAGACCCGCGTTTGTCCGCACGCGCAGAGGATATTCGCGCCGTGGGTCGCAGGCTACTGCTCGAGTTCCACGCTGACAGACAAACCCCACGCGAGTTTCCGCTGCGTACGATCCTGGTTGGCGACGAGGTGAGTCTTGCCCGCATCGCCGACGTACCAAGGCAGCGGCTCGCAGGGATCATTTGTCTCAAAGGTTCTGTGATGTCACACACTGTAATCGTAGCGCGATCGCTCGATGTACCGGCAGTAATGGGGCTTGGCGATATTTCCACGACACGTCTGGCGGGGCACACCGTGGTCATCGACGGTTATCTCGGTCGGGTCTTCATCGATCCCCCACCCGCTGTCCAGGCTGAATTCGAACGCCTTGAGCGCGAGGAACAGGCTCTTACCAGCGATCTCAAGGGCCTCCGTGACTTACCTGCCGTTACGACTGACGGCCTGCACGTAGCACTTTCTGTCAATACGGGTCTGCTTACCGATATAGAGCCAGGCCTCAGTGTTGCGCCAGCCGGCGTCGGCCTGTATCGCTCCGAGTTTCCATTCATGTTGCGCGAAACTTTCCCAAGCGAGGCCGAACAGTTCGAGACTTATCGCACTATGCTAAAAGCCTTCGCACCGCTTCCAGTAGTCATGCGTACACTAGACATCGGCGGTGACAAACCACTCGATTACTTTCCGATTGATGAGGTGAACTCATTACTCGGATGGCGAGGGATTCGTGTCACGCTCCAGCAACCCGAGATCGGCCTCACTCAGTTCAAAGCCATGCTGCGGGCGAATGCGGGATTAGAAAACCTGCGATTGCTATTGCCCATGGTCAGTGTCCCGGAAGAAGTGCGCGATGCACGTGTACTGCTCAATCAGGCTATTGCGAGTCTTGCCGAAGACGGTATCTACGTCGAGAGCCCGCCACTCGGAGTAACGCTCGAGGTTCCGCTTGCGTTGTTCTCTCTCGACGCGCTAGCTGAGGAAGCCGATTTCTTTTCTCTCGGAACCAACGATTTAACCCAGTACCTGATGGCGGTGGACCGTGGCAATCCACGCGTGGCGAGCCTCTACGATCACCTCAATCCCGGAGTATTGCGGGCCGTTCACCACGCGGTCAGCCGAACCCGGAAGCTTGGCAAGCCAATCAGTGTGTGTGGCGAGCTAGCCGGCGACCCTGTGGGAGCTGTGCTGATGCTGGGTATGGGAATCGAAAGCCTGAGTACTGCGACGGCGGCATTACCACGCGTGAAATGGGTCATCCGGTCCATGTCAGCAACGACTGCGGGGGAACTGCTTGAACGCGCACTTAAACTTCCGGATGCCGTTGCCGTGCGCGCTCTAGTTCATAGCGTACTCGAGGATGTTGGATTGGGTGGCCTGGTGCGGGCCGGAAGATAGCTCGTTTCCATTGGGTCTGAAGTTAAACCCAGATCAAATTATTAGCATTCGTCAACATCGAGTATCGAAAAATATGACTTCCGACCCTTCGATTTTCAAGGCCGAAACCGCTCATAGCTCTATTATTATAGAGAGTACGGATGAATTCTGGACGCTCCGTACCGCCAGACAGGATTTACAAAGCAGAATAAATCGAACACAACCTGAACGGTTGGCGTTAAAAAACCTGCGCTTTTTGATGGGTATTTTACTTTTCTTACGCCCGCCACAGAATATTTGCCTGCTTGGAACCGGCGGCGGTGGATTAATCCACTTTTTACGCCATCACTATATTGACAGTCGCATCACTGCGGTGGAAATCGACGCTGAGCTACTGGAAATCATGCATCGTTTCATGGCCTTGCCCAGAGCAGATGAACGGCTAACTTATATTATCGATGATGCGATACATTACCTCGAAAACTGTACTGATCGTTTCGATCTCATTATTGTCGATTTATTTCTGGGTAACCGGTCTCCAGGCTGGCTGTTACAGGCCGGATCAATGCAAAAGCTCCGGGCAATGCTCAGTCTGCAGGGTGGGCTTTGTTACAACCAGGTGATCGAAAGTGAAACCGACTTTAAGGCATTTTATGCCAGTTTACGACGGGTATTTCACCAGCAAACACTGTGCTTAACCGTAGAAGAACTGGACAATACGATTGCTTTCGCCTTTCGCCAGCCACCCCCTGAAAACGACATCGCGGCATATATAACATTAGCAAACGAGCTTGGCACGCGCCAGAATATTAACTATATGGAAATACTGTCAGCTATTTACAGTACCAACCCAACCGGCTCTGGTGTTATATAGGCAACTGTGGGGTCCGGCAAGGCCCTACTGATTTTTACCGCCGCCGCGGCAATTGGGTGAATCGGCTATTTTGCCCTCTCGCTCTAACCACTCAGTCGGCGTTAGCGTGTGTAATGCCAGCGCGTGTATTTGCTTCAGTTCCTCCTCCAGCACGGTATTCACCAGTCGGTGACGTTTAATCAGGACTAGCTCGTCAAAATTTTCACTGACAATTGTGACTTTAAAATGAGATTCAGAACCCGGTGCTACATTGTGCATATGGCTTTCATTAACCACGTCCAGATGTTCAATTTTAAACGCCGAAGTCAGTAGTGATTCAATGATAGATTGCATCGTCATAATTAGATTTCAAGCCTGAGATTCTTGCGGGTTTTATCAATTTCAATACAAACATCATCCATGGTTTGAATGCGATTTGCGGCTTCGGTGGCCATCATTTTCTGAACCAACAGGCTAAGTTTCACCGGAATAGACGGTCTGACATCGTGCACTGGAGTAGCATTACCCTCGAGGTGCTGGAAAAGAATCGCCATGGGCTCCCCTTTATAAGGCAAAAAACCGGTAAACATACCATAGGCAATAATTCCCAATGCATAAATATCACATCGATAATGGGCTTCCTGCCCCTTGGCCCGTTCCGGCGACAGATAGGCCGGCGTACCGATTATTGATCCTGTTTTGGTCAATGTTGAGTCGGAGTTGGATGACGCCGAGGCAATTCCGAAGTCTACCACTTTCACCAACCCGGAATCGTCCATCAATATATTACTGGGTTTCAGATCCCGATGAATAACTTCCCGATTGTGCGCTGCTGACATGCCCGCTGCGACCTGGTAAAGAATATCAAGGCCTTCTATTGGCTCGAAGTTCTTTTTCTCTTTGAGTATCTCATCGATGCCGCAGCTGGCAAAATATTCCATAGATATCGCACAGAGATTATTTTTAACCAGCATGTCGTGTATGCGTATGACATTGGGATGGCTCACTTTTCGGGAATATTTGACTTCACGCAGAAACCGTTCACGTGAGGCGCCATCGGCCGTTAGTTCCGGATGCATAAATTTTAGAATAAGATGCTCACCCACTATTTCGTCTTCGGCTAGCATGACCCGACCCATCGCACCGCGACCGATTTCCCGATTAATTCGATACCTGTCCATCCAGATATCATTCTCTTTTAGCTCTTCGAAGCTTTGGAAGCTGACAATTTGTGTGGCTTCCTGCGATCTTGCTAGAGTTTGCGCGTTGTCAATTAGCTGACTCTGCTGCTGGGTTTCATCAATTTTAACTAACCTGGTTTCGAAGAATGATGCGTCTTCTATTTGCAGTTCTTTCAAACCAAAATCCCGGGTCAATTGAGATACAACCTGTTTAGCAGTATCCCTGACAGTGGCCTGTAATTTCGGCACCATACGCATCACTGTATCACGCACATTTCCAGCATGTTGCCTGGTGGTTAAGCCCGCAATTGTAACAAGGGCTTCACGTTGCGTTGCCGCTTCCGCCATTTTCAGGCAAGCGAATGCTATTTCCAGACCTTTGCTATAACCGAGTTCAGCCACCGCTTTTAATACATTGTTGGCAGAATCCGGCCATTGCGCAGCTACTTTTTTTAATATATCAAGCGATTCACGTTTAGCCGATTTACCCAACGCTAGAATAGCCTTTTCCCGCACCTGCCAATTTTCATGCAACGCTGTATCTCCCAGGGTACCAAAGTTGTCGAGACCACCCTGCTGTGCCGCCAACTGCTGCGCGACCCCACTGACAAACTCCTGTTGATGATCCATCAGTGGCTTTGACGCTTTGGCCAGGCCTTCATTGCCGTGCCGAAGTAGGCATTTAACCGCCTGCTCCTTTCCCCACCACTCCTGTTGGTCGAGCCGTTGCATAAATTTCAGCAGATTTTCCTCTGTAACATGTTCAACTACCAGTTTGATAAAGGTTTCGCGCAATTCTTCCGATTTTCCAGCCGTCCAGGCTGCCAGTTTCGGTACCAGATTCTCGTCGGCCTGCTTGACGATAATATCGATTGCCATCTCGCGTTCGATTTCTCCCATTGTCTCGATAAACGGCAATACTACCGATGCATCGATAGATACAGTCAGGGCTTTAAGCGCCTTCAATGCCTCAATTACAACTGTTTTGTTGGTATCCGAGAGGAATTTACCGATAGCTGCAGCTACTTCGGGTTGTTCCAGCTTGGCAAAATAGCGTAATAGCATTATTTTTATCGTCGGACTTTGGATCGTCGCAGGAGCGAGACTAAGACTATCCAGATCGACGGGATTTTCAGAGGCTTCGGCCATATTAAGAAGACGCTCCGCATAGGTTTTTTCAAGCTTTAGAGCATTAATAATAATTTGTTCGGGTTTTAAATATTTTTTCTGGAAATTCAGGATATCGATAATTTCGGTTTTCGATACGTCGGTGTCATGCAGTCGCTTAAACAATTTACTGGGGCTTATTCGGGCTGACTGGGACAGAATATCCGCAGCGGTGGTACGAATATTGGTTGTATCATTTTCAAGGCTGTTTAACAGCAATTCCTGATTGTTACCTTCGACGTGCTTCAGACATATATTTGTCAGGACTTCGCTATGCGGTTTATCGGCATTTGGGATTGTCTCTAGAATTTTTTCCAGCGAATCTGATGCCGACTGGCTAACTTTTCTGGTCAGCTCAACACCCTTGTCGCTACCCAAATCCTTGCAATCCAGGAATTGCCTGAGTGTGCGGTTGAATAATATCGAACCTAAAACTGCCATGCCGGATTACTTTTCCTTCCCATCGTTGACCGCAATTTCGTTGTGACATTGCCTCGACACAACAAAAATATTAATTGACCTCTACCGATTATAGCCAAAAATTTCATCAAAGAGACAACCTTATGGCTAAAAGTTAATGCGCAGAATAATAATCGGTAAGTCAAAATATACCCGAGTAATTAAAGGGTTACTGTCAACTCAACAGCCTGCAAGGATTCCAGTATCAGGAGCACGCTGATCAAAGAGGCTATTATTTATGATTATTGATATTGCCACAGGAATTCATCAGGGTCAGTTACTTGGCCCTATTGTTCTCTAATTTTAAAACACACAGCTAGCCAGCCGGCGGTCAGCAAGGTCGATTAAATGAGGGTGTGCTGGCTAGTAGTCTAACAACCTAGGGCTGATGGGTTAACCGCCGGTAAAATCATCAATCAAAGAGCTGCCCCTATTATTTTCTCGGAGAATCCACCCATAAATCCAACGGATAACGGGGACCCACGCCTAAATTGCAGCAGCAGATGGAGTGCGCGAGCCTATTACCGCGTTCCCGGTAAAAGTTTGTGATCGAGATGATCGATACGGTGATACAGCAAGCGCCGTATTGTACAACAAGGCCCTGCCAATGGCAGGGCCTGGATGAAGGACTATTAAGGTAATTTACGATTCAAGACTTGAACCGTTATCTTCGCACATTGGATAACATGCCGGGGCTGGCCTGGTAATACGAAACGGGGTTGTCTGGCCATTGGAGGACGTAATTTTCGTTGAAAGGCTGTCTGGTAGCACTCTAATCGTTAAATTTCAAGGAGTCTAACTCTGAGCTATCCCCACAAAATATAATGTAAAAACAGCCAGTTAAGGCGCATAGTTCATCTAAAACAGCATGTGCACCGGATTTTTTCCCTCGAACGATTCAATTTCCGGGGATACGATGCACACCACCAAAGTATTGCATAATCTGCTCTGCCAGTCAGTGCCTTCCATTCATGCCTCGCGCCTTAAAAAATTACTACTGGCTGTTCAGGCATTAACCCAGTGAGCCCGCGCCACTGTGACCTCTATGGGACACGGATTGTCAGGTTCGGCTTACGACAAGCATAAAACAACGGGCTGATCGACTGCTGTCTAATGATTTGCTTTATCCAGAATCATCCGCCATTTACACCGCGATAACTCGACGAGTATTACAGGGCCTCTCCGAAGTCGTGATCAGTATTGACTGGTCGCCTTTATGCGCCGATCAGGCGCTCTGGTATTTATTACGCGCCGCCATTCCAGTGGGTGGCCGCTCACTGACCCTGTATGAATAAGTACACCCGCAGAAGAAACTCGATAGTCGAAAAGTCCAGCATCGCTTCCTCGATCAACTATCGACCATGTTACCGGATAGTTATCAGCCGATCATTGTGGCTGACTCTGGATTTAGAACACCATTCTACCGCTATCTTGAAAACAAGTATTACTGGCACGCAAGCCGAAACAGATCGTCAAGATGTATAAAACCCGGATGCAAATTGAAGAAGGTTTCCGTGATTGCAAGTCGTTTCACTTTGGTTTGAGCCTGTCCCAAAATCGACGCCTGAATGTACATCGGCGCAGTGTCCTGTGTTTGATCGCCGCCTGCACCATTTTTGTATTATGGTGTATCGGGACTGCCGGGAGACAAACCGATATTGCCCGACAGGTGCGTGTTAATTCATCGAGTAAGCGACCCAGTTATTCAGTGATATTTCTCGCAAGGCTATTGATCGCCCAAACACATTCTCGGCTATCGGACAAAGCGATCCAATCGGCATTGGATAATATAAAAGTGTATATGGCGAGCGTGTTATGCGAATGAATTTTGTGGGGATAGCTCAGAGTCTGACCCAATGATTCTACGATCCACAATATCGACCTGCTGATCAACCAGGTACTGGTCACCCTGAGATTTAATGACGACAATTTCAACTGCCCGGTTACGAACGGGTTGCAAACACTGTCAGCGCTGGATTCGAAAGCATGTTGAAAGAATTCGAAACCACCGAAG
>CAZYYM010000042.1:0-27633 GCA_964651385.1 uncultured Gammaproteobacteria bacterium
CGCCCCTGGATATTTATTTTCCGGTAAATTCGGGGTAGGCCTCCATTCCGCATTCGGCAATATCGACACCTTCGTATTCTTCTTCCTCACTGACACGGATACCCATCATCTGTTTAATTACATACCAGACCAGGAAACTGGCCCCGAAAACCCAGACGAATATGGTCAAGGCACCGACAATCTGGCCACCAAAACTCGCAGCCCCATTGGTCAAAGGTACAGCCAGCAATCCCCACAGACCAACCACTCCGTGTACCGAAATTGCACCGACCGGATCGTCGATTTTGAATTTTTCCAGACTGACTATTGCGAACACAACCAGCGCACCGCCAAACGCGCCGATTAACGATGCTTCCATTGGTGATGGTGTTGACGGTTCTGCAGTAATTGCGACCAGACCGGCCAACGCGCCGTTTAAAGCCATGGTCAAGTCGGCCTTGCCGAAGCGTAAACGGGCAACCAGAACAGCGGCGACCACACCGGCGGCAGCGGCCGCATTGGTATTCAAAAACACCATGGCGACTGAATTCGCACTGCTGATATCACCCAGCTTCAGAACCGAACCACCGTTAAAACCGAACCAGCCCATCCACAGGATAAAAGTACCGAGCGTCGCCAGCGGCAGGTTGGCGCCCGGGATTGCATAGACCTGACCGTCTTTGCCGTATTTGCCTTTCCTCGCACCGAGCAACAGCACACCGGCCAGTGCGGCGGCAGCGCCTGCCATATGCACGATTCCCGAACCGGCAAAGTCAGAAAAGCCGAAATCATCACCGAGGCTGTAGAGACCAAACACGCTACCACCACCCCAGGTCCAGGCGCCTTCAAGCGGGTAGATGATACCGGTCATAAAAACCGCGAACAATACAAAGGCCCAGAGCTTCATACGCTCTGCCACGGCACCAGAGACGATCGACATCGCAGTCGCAACAAATACTACCTGAAAGAAAAAGTCCGAGGCACCTGAGTAAACCGAATCACCTTCAAAGCCGTTATTAGCAGAGGCTGCTAATGCATCGCTAACCAGTGTTTCGCCACCGGCTATGCCTGCGAGAAATAATCCGCCGCCATACATCACATCGTAGCCAACCAACAGGTACATAATGCAGGCGACAGCATATAACAACACATTTTTGGTCAGGATTTCGGTAGTATTCTTGGAACGTACCAGTCCGGCTTCGAGCATCGCGAAGCCCGCCGCCATCCACATCACCAACGCGCCGCAGACAAGAAAATAGAAAGTATCGATCGCGTACTGTAAATGGAAGATTTGGGAAACTACAATTTCATTGTCCATGATAGCCCCCTAGAGCGCCTGAGAACCAGAATCACCCGTACGTATACGGACTGCCTGCTCAAGTGTCATAACAAAAATTTTACCGTCACCGATTTTTCCGGTAGCAGCACTAGCAGTAATCGCTTCAATGACCTGATCGAGCAGGTCATCGTCGATCGCTAGATCGAGCCTGGTTTTAGGTAAAAAATCGACCGAGTATTCGGCGCCGCGATATAATTCGGTATGCCCTTTTTGCCGACCAAAGCCTTTCACTTCCGATACCGTAATGCCCTGCACACCGATTTCCGACAGCGCTTCACGAACATCATCAAGCTTAAACGGCTTAATAATGGCGGTTACCATTTTCATCATTTACTCCCCTATATAAAGTTGCCAAAGAATGGCATTACTTAAGCAGAAAGCTGGGAATGGATGCAATTTGACGATAAACTGGGGTCAATATCACCGTTTAAAGCACCAAATTGGTGCTTTATTTATAGTAATTGCACCAAATTAGGGCATTAATATGCTGGACAATCAAACCATCAATCGGCTTTCCGATCGCATCAATCAGTTGTTACCACCTCAGCTTCAGCAGGTTAAATCAGACTTCGATGCACGCCTGAAAACATTGCTTCAACAACAACTCAGCGAGTTCGAATTTGTCAGTCGCGAGGAATTCGATATTCAGACCCGTGTATTACAAAGAACCCGCGCCAAACTCGAAGCACTCGAAACCAGACTCGGCGAACTGGAACAAAAACTCAGCCAATAAATCAGACCTGGAGCGAAAGGAATCCGTGTCACTCACCCAACTTTGCACTCGCGCTCAGGAAGGTATTCAGGCGCCGGCAGTCAGCGTTGAAGTCCATATTTCCAACGGGTTACCCGCATTCACTATCGTGGGTTTACCCGAGGCAGCCGTCCGCGAAGCCCGGGACCGTGTGCGCTCGGCCATCATCAATTCCGGCTTCGAATTTCCATCGCGTCGAATCACCGTCAACCTCGCGCCGGCCAATCTGCCGAAGGAAGGCGGTCGATACGACCTCGCCATAGCGCTCGGCATTCTCGCCGCTTCGGAACAGGTCAACTCATCCACCCTGGAGAATTTCGACTGTTACGGTGAGTTGGCGCTCAGTGGCGAATGCCGTGCTGTCGATGGTCTGTTACCGGCGCTGATCGCCAGCAAACGCGCCAACAAGCAGGTCATTATCCCGCTGCTTAATCAACTCGAAGCCAGCCTGGTAAAAGACCTGCCAATTTACACAGCCGATTCACTGGTAGCGGTCTGTTCGAGCATCAATGATGGCACGCCATTACCGGCGCTGGAACCCGCCCATTTCCCGGATGAAACCAAATTTGAGCTGGACCTGTGTGACGTCTACGGCCAGCACCAGGCTCGCCGCGCTCTCGAAATCGCTGCATCCGGTGCCCACCATTTGATTATGATGGGCCCGCCCGGCACCGGTAAAAGCATGCTGGCACAACGACTGAATACGATACTGCCTCTGATGTCAGAAAACGAGGCCATGAGCAGCGCCAGTATCCGATCTATCTGTCATAAACCGGTAACTGCACAAACCTGGCGGCAGCGACCGTTCCAGAGCCCGCACCACACGGTATCCGGTGTGGCACTGGTCGGCGGCGGCAGCAACCCGAAGCCGGGGGAAATTTCGCTCGCGCATCATGGCGTCCTATTCCTCGACGAACTCACTGAATTCGATCGAAAATCAATTGAAGTACTACGCGAGCCTCTCGAAACCGGCAAAATTCATATATCGAGGGCTTCAAAACAGGCCGAATTCCCCGCCGAATTTCAACTGGTCGCAGCAATGAATCCCTGCCCGGGCGGCTGTGATTCAATCCGCCTATGTGACTGCAGTCACGAACAGGTAAACCGCTATCGCAATAAACTCTCGGCACCTCTGATGGATCGCATCGACATCCAGATCGAACTACCACGCCTGGAAAAGGAGGAACTCATGCGCAAAACCAACCAAAAACCCGAACCGAGCAGGATCGTTCGAACGCGTGTTGAACAAACACGCGATCGCCAGGCAAGTCGACAGGGTTGCCTGAATGGCCAACTCAACAATCAACAAATCGAACAATACTGTGTGCTCGACAAAAATTGTGAAAGGCTTCTAATGAACTCTATCGACAAACTAAAACTGACTGCGCGCTCTTACCACAAGTTATTAAAGCTTGCCCGCACTATTGCAGATATGGCCGAACTTGAATCGATTACGCAGTCCCATCTGGCCGAAGCCATCAGCTATCGCCGCCAGGAAAGGCGCTGGCAATAAATTGAGCCGACCCACACCATTAATTTTAAAAAGACAAAAAAAACGGAGCAAGCTCCGTTTCTAAAATAAAAAAAGAAATATAACCCTTACAAACCCGATTCTGCCAGCATATATTCGACTACAGCACGAATCTGCTCGGCGCTATAAGACGAACCACCTTTCGGTGGCATCGCACCTTTACCGGCGATTGCCGACTCAGCCAGGGCATCAAGGCCTTTCGCTAGACGCGGCTGCCAGGCTGCACTGTCACCGACTTTGGGTGCTCCGGCGACTCCGGTGGAGTGGCAAGCCAGGCAAGTGCCTGTATATAGCTGCTGAGGCGTCATATCGGCACTACCGGACATTGAGCCGCTGGCATTGGCATTTGCCAGAATATCATCCAGTGTTACCACCGGTTTGATGCGCATCGAGATATCTTCCATCGTGCCAATGTTCATACTTATGTCCGATCCACTAAAAATTCCGCCATGCCGCGGAAATACTGCCTCTCCAAGAAACAGCGCGAAAAATAGTAAACCGCCTAATACCGCCAGATTGCGCGGTGCAAACGTGTCATTTTGTGCTGAACTCACGAGACATCTCCAGTTAATTTAATTGATCCGAAAAACAAGCTAGAAAAAAATTTGCCGAATTATCCTCGAAATCAGCCCATATCGCAAAAAAATATTTATCCGGGCACGGCATTCAAAAAAAGCAGGTGTCGTTCGGCCGTCTGTATTACAATCACGCCGCATCAACCTGCCACTCAGTTCCGGTTCACTGTGGCAATCAGATAAACCTCACTATGCGCTCGTAGCTCAGTTGGATAGAGTGTTGGCCTCCGAAGCCAAAGGTCGTGGGTTCGACTCCCGCCGAGCGCGCCATTTACAGGCAAGCCAACTGTTTTAATCAACGTTGCTTAGCCCTAAACTATGGGATTAGGACGGCCAGCACCATATATGACAATAACTCTGCGGAGAATGGCACAGAACATAAATGGCGCCCATTCGGCCTGTCTAGAACCGGGGATCTCTGAAAGGGCGATCATTTTCTAGTGGTGTTATCAATGCCGGATGAGTAGTATAAGTTTCGAATGAAGAATGGATGACTGATTTATGATTAAAATAGAAGCACATCCTTGTGCCACAGAATTGCCGACGCGCCACTTAGAGCGGTATTTTTAATCGACTATCATTTATGACACCCCGCTACAGGACATTTAAAAGTACTGAAGCGAGTCGGCTCTGCAGCCGTCACGCTCACTTCTCGTTCACTTGACATCACCCTTGAAACAGTTCAGCGTTTTATCAATGCGAACTCACAACCTTTTTAACAGTTGAGTCGAATATGGATACCCAGAATAATTCCCGTTTTGTCAGTCTGCTAACCCGTAACACGCTGGCACTGGTACTGGCCGGTGGCCGCGGTTCCAGACTTTACGAACTCACCGACTGGCGAGCCAAGCCCGCAGTGCCTTTCGGTGGTAAATTCCGCATTATCGATTTCCCGCTATCAAATTGCATTAATTCCGGTATTCGGCGAATTGGTGTATTAACGCAATACAAGGCGCATTCGCTGATTCGTCACTTGGTACGCGGCTGGAGCCACTTTCACGGTGAACTCGACGAATTTGTCGAAATTCTGCCTGCTTCTCAGCGCGCTGGCGGAGAATGGTATCAGGGCACAGCCGATGCGATTTATCAGAATATCGATATCTTGCGTACCCACAAGCCCGAATTCGTATTAATTCTCTCGGGTGATCACATTTATAAAATGGATTACGGCGACATGCTGATTAAACATGTCGAACAGGAAGCGGACATGACAATTTCCTGTCTTGAAGTACCAATCGAAGAAGCTGCCGGGGCCTATGGCGTAATGACCGTTGAAAAAAACGGCCGTATTATCGGTTTTAATGAAAAGCCAGCTAATCCAACGCCGATTCCCGGTCAACCGGAATATTGTCTGGCGTCAATGGGTAATTATCTATTCAACACTGATTTTCTCTACGAGCAGTTGATCAAAGATGCTGACACACCCCTATCGTCCCATGATTTCGGCAATGACATCATTCCTTCAATCATTAAAAATTACCGCGTGTTTGCACAGCCATTTCGAGACAAAAAAACCGCTGAACGCGCTTACTGGCGTGATGTCGGAACACTCGATGCCTTCTGGGAAGCCAACATGGAGCTGGTTGCCGTTTCCCCGGAACTGAACCTATACGACGAAGAATGGCCGATTCTAACCCACCAGGCGCAACTGGCGCCGGCCAAATTTATCTTCAACAATAAAAAACGTCGCGGTATTGCCACTGACTCAATGGTATCCGGAGGATGTGTCATATCAGGCGCTCGAATCAGGCATTCTCTTCTATTTTCTAACGTCAAGGTTCATTCCCATGCCGAAGTGACCGACAGTGTTATCCTGCCCGATGTCGATATCGGCGAAAATACTCGAATCAACAAAGCCATAATCGACCGCGGGTGCTCTATCACAGCCGGAATGGTTGTCGGTGATAACCATGACGATGATCGAGCACGCGGGTTTCGCGTCACCGAAAATGGCGTAGTACTGGTAACGCCGGATATGCTTGGCCTGGCCACCCATGCTGCGCGATAAAGCGGGTACGAGTATAATTAATGAATAAATTGATTGTCAGTAGCTACCCTTATAGCGATCAGAAACCGGGGACTTCCGGATTACGTAAAAGGGTAAAACTGTTTCAGCAGACGCACTATCTGGAAAATTTTGTGCAGTCGGTGTTCAATGCCACAATGAGTGTTAACGGCAGTTTCTCCGACAAAACTCTGGTGGTTGGCGGTGATGGGCGTTATTACAGTAACGAAGCTATTCAGATCATTATCAAGATGGCCGACGACTTCTCCTATACTGACCCGCTAGACGGCAGCCTGAGCCAACATCAAGGTATCCGTATTTTAATGCAGGACGGATCGCGCATTATTTATCGGCTATCCGGAACCGGCACCCAGGGCGCACCGTTACGCGTCTACATCGAAAGCCACGAAAGCAATCCTGAAAAACAGTCCGACGACCCGCAAAACGCGCTCGCTGAATTAATCGTCATGGCCGCGCAAATCGCGAAAATAGATCAGTTGACCGGTCGCACAAAACCCGATGTGGTGACCTGAGGTTTAAAAACATGAGTTCACTTACCCTGAGCCCAGCCTGGCAGGCGTTACTACAACATCAAAAAAGTCTTGATGGCGTGCAGATGTGCGACTTATTCGACGAAGATGCCTTACGTGCCGAAAAATATTCGCTTCAAATTGGCAACATACTACTCGATTATTCGAAAAATATAATCACCGACGACAGCATGGCACTGCTGACCCAACTGGCGCGCGATACCGGTATCGCGCAATTACGTGACCGCATGTTCAACGCTGAACCGATAAATATTACCGAGCGTCGCGCCGCTTTGCATATTGCTCTACGAAATCGCAGTAATCAGGAAATCCTGGTCGATGGTGTCAATGTCATGCCACAGATTAACGCCGTACTGGACAAAATGGGGGATTTCAGTGAGTCGATTCGAAACGGCAGTTTTACTGGTTTCTCCGGCAAACGGATTCGCGATGTCGTCAATATCGGTATCGGTGGATCAGACCTCGGTCCTTTAATGGTTTGCGAGGCGTTGAAGCCCTATCAAAGCGACGACTTTAATATGCATTTTGTTTCAAATGTTGACGGCTCTCATATCAAAGAGGTCCTCGAAAAGATCGACGCAGAAACGACTGTATTCATCATCGCTTCAAAAACATTCACCACACAAGAAACCCTCACTAATGCGCATACCGCACGCGACTGGTTCCTGCACTATGTCGGTGATGAAAATGCGATAGCAAAACACTTTGTCGCCGTATCGACTAACGCCGATAAAGTACGTGATTTCGGCATCGATATCGTCAACATGTTCGAATTCTGGGACTGGGTCGGTGGACGTTATTCAATGTGTTCGGCTATCGGACTGTCGATATCGATTGCGATCGGCATGGAAAATTTCGAAGCTTTACTCACTGGTGCGCATGACATGGATCAGCATTTTTTAAACGCTGATCTCGAGCAGAACATGCCGGTATTGCTTGCCTTGCTTGGTATCTGGTACAACAATTTCTTCGGCGCACAGAGTTATGCCATTGAACCTTATGATCAATATTTGCACCGTTTACCGGCTTATTTGCAACAACTCGATATGGAAAGTAACGGCAAATCGGTGACTCGAGATTCGCAAGCAATCAGAGATTACACGACCGGTCCGATACTCTGGGGCGAACCGGGAACCAATGGCCAGCATGCCTTTTTTCAGTTATTACACCAGGGCACGCGGCTGGTACCGGTTGATTTTCTGGCGCCCATAAATAGTCAGAATCCACTCGGTGATCATCATACTTTATTATTAGCAAATTTTTTGGCCCAGACTGAGGCATTAATGAAAGGCAAATCCGAAGCCGAAGCCCGCATCGAACTGGAAGCCGAAGAATTGAATGAGAACGAACTCGAGGCACTGTTACCGCATAAGATTTTCCCCGGTAACCGCCCAAGCAATACCATTTTATTCGATCGACTCGACCCACACACACTCGGAGCACTGATCGCGCTTTATGAACACAAAGTTTTCGTCCAGGGGGCAATCTGGAATGTCAATTCATTCGACCAATGGGGCGTCGAGCTCGGCAAACAGTTAGCCAAGACCATTGCAATCGAATTAACCAGCGACGAAGACTGTCGCTCACATGACTCGTCTACCAACGCCCTGATCAACACGATCAGACATCGCCAGGGCTAGCTATAGCATGACCCATATTCTGATGATCGCGGCCGAAAACGGCGCCTTGCCAAACGGCAAGGTCGGTGGCATCGGTGATGTTGTGCATGATGCGCCCCTGGCTTTGGCTAAACGCAATTGCACTGTTTCCGTAATTACACCAGCCTATGACAGTTTGCACAAACTACCCGGTGCAAAGCCAAAGCAAATCCTGAAAGTGCCTTTTTCCGGAGAACAGCTAACCTTGCAACTTTACCATCTAAGCGAAGCAGGTAATAACGCAAATATTCACCACTATGTAGTCGAACACCCATTGTTTAGTCCCTGCGGTGCCGGACAAATCTACTGCGACGACCCACCCGGGCGCCCTTTTGCCAGTGATGCTGGAAAATTTGCATTGTTTTGTGCGGCAGTTGCCGAAGCTGTCAAACAAACGGCTTTCGGTGATGTTGATATTTTGCACTGTCACGACTGGCACACGGCATTTTTACTCATCCTTCGCAATTATTTACCCCGATATCAATGCCTGAAATCCATGCATTGCGCATACTCCATTCATAATCTGGCATTACAGGGAATTAGGCCTTTTAAAGGCGACGAATCGTCACTGGAAAAATGGTATCCGGATATGCAATACGATCCAACACAACTTGGTGATCCACGATGGGGCGACTGCATGAATCCAATGGCGAGTGCAATACGCCTGGCCGATACCGTGCATGTTGTTTCACCGAGTTACGCCGATGAAATATTACAGCCAAATGATTCAAGTGCCGGTCGCCACGGAGGAGAAGGTCTGGAAAGCGACTTGAAGCAAACAAAACAGGAAAAGCGCTTATTCGGTATTCTGAACGGATGCGAATACCCGGATGACGCCGTTCGTGTATCGACCGACTGGCCACATCTTTTACAACAAATGCAAAACACGCTATTGCTCTGGGCAAGTCGCAGCGCCACGCTCGCCAGCGCGCATTTCATCGCCTTTAATGCAATCAATACACTGAGCCCCGAACGCCCGAAAATGTTATTCACCAGTGTCGGCAGAATTACCGGTCAAAAAGTCGCATTATTACGACAGCCGACTTCCTCGGGTTTACCCGCACTGCACGCGACACTCGACGCATTGGGCGACTATGCCATGTTATTGATGATCGGTAGCGGCGATCACGATTACGAACAGTTTTTAACCGAAACTGCAACACGATATCGCAATTTCATATTCATGCGCGGTTATTCTGACGAAATTGCCAACGCCTTTTATCAAAACGGTGACCTGTTTTTTATGCCGAGTTCTTTTGAACCCTGCGGTATCAGCCAGATGCTGGCCATGCGAGCCGGCCAACCCTGCCTGGTGCATCAGGTCGGCGGATTACGGGACACGGTTATCGATGGGAAAACCGGTTATAGTTTTTCGGGCAGCCATCAGACCGAACAGGCCGATGCGCTGGTGGTAACCGTACAGCGTGCATTAAAGCAACACCCGAAAAAATCAGCCAAATGGAAATATATGTGTAAGGCCGCAGCTGCAGCTCGATTCGACTGGGCTGATAGTGCCGACGCCTATTTAAAGCAACTTTACAAAATATCCTGAATGTAAACCAATCTGATAAAACCCATGACCCGATTAAAAGCAGCGTTCGATGAAATCGCCCGAGGGCGGCACGGAGACCCGTTCAGTGTACTCGGGCCACATTGTGCGAGAAAAAACTGGGTAGTCCGTAGCTGGCAGCCGCAGGCCCAGTCGGTCAAGCTGCTGGATAGTAACGACAAACCGCTAACCACCATGAAAAGGGTTCATGCCGATGGTCTGTTTGAAGCGCGCCTGCCGCTACCGTCCCTGGACTACCGGTTAGCTATCACCGAAAACGATCATAACCATATCATTGAAGATCCATACCGACTTCCATCTCCGCTGGGTGAACTCGACCGCCACCTGATGCGTGAAGGTACGTTGGAATACCTGGCTGACAAGCTCGGCGCGCAGCCGATGAAGATCGATGGTGTCAAAGGCGTGCATTTCGCAGTATGGGCCCCCAACGCCAGCCGCGTCAGCGTCATCGGTAAATTCAATAGCTGGGACGGTCGTCGTCACCCGATGCGCTTACACCCGATTAACGGTGTCTGGGATATTTTTATTCCGGATCTGCGTTCTGGAGATTATTACAAATACGAAATCGTCGACGCTAACGGCAATTTACTACCGCTTAAAACCGATCCATTCGCTCGGCATATGGAACTCCCGCCAGGTAATGCCTCAATCGTCCACGAGGACTGTTTCGCCTGGCAGGATGCCGACTGGTTATCGCATCGACGCCAAAACAGCACACTCGATGCACCTATTTCAATTTACGAAGTGCATCCCGGCTCCTGGCGTCGAACGCTCTGCGATAATCAGGTTTTGAGCTATCGCGATCTTGCAGCAAGCCTGGTACCTTATGTCAAAGATATGGGCTACACGCACATAGAACTATTGCCGATCAGCGAACATCCGTTCGACGGTTCCTGGGGTTATCAACCGGTTGGTCTGTTTGCGCCGACCGCACGCTTCGGCAACCCGGAAGATTTTAAATTTTTCGTCGATGCCTGCCATCAGGCGGGAATCGGTGTAATTATGGACTGGGTTCCGGCACATTTCCCACGCGATGATTTCGGCCTCAGCCAGTTCGATGGCACACATCTATACGAACACGCCGACCCGCGCAAGGGTGCACATCCGGACTGGGGTACCTTAATATTCAATTTTAATCGTGCCGAAGTGGTTAACTACCTGATCGCCAACGCATTGTTCTGGGTCAGGGAATATCATATCGATGCGTTACGCGTGGACGCGGTTGCTTCGATGCTCTACCTCGATTATTCGCGCGAAGAAGGTGAATGGGTTCCGAATGAACACGGCGGTAACGAAAATCTCGAAGCGGTTCGATTTTTGCGTCTGATGAATGAAAAAGTACACGCTGCCGGCGCGATTACCATGGCAGAAGAATCCACCGCCTGGCCTGGGGTATCGCATCCGGTTTACCTGGGTGGCCTCGGTTTCAGTTACAAATGGAATATGGGCTGGATGCACGACAGCCTATCTTATTTCGCTGAAAACCCGATTCACCGGCGCTACCACCATGATAAGCTGACATTCGGTTTGCTGTACGCATTTAGCGAAAACTTTATCTTGCCGCTCTCACACGACGAAGTCGTCCACGGCAAAGGATCGATGATCGAACGCATGCCCGGTGATAACTGGCAGGCTTTCGCCAATCTCCGACTCTATTACGCGTTCATGTACTGCCATCCCGGTAAAAAACTGTTGTTCATGGGTGGCGAGTTCGCGCAACGACGTGAGTGGAATCATAATAGTTCGCTCGACTGGCATTTGCTCAAAGCACCCGCGCATGCCGGGGTGCAGAAACTGGTGCAGGATTTAAACGCATTTTATCGAAATACGCCCGCGCTATACGAAAAAGATTGTAATGCCGATGGCTTTGACTGGATCGACTGCAGCGACAATGAACAGAGCGTCATAGCCTTTGTGCGGCGAGGCCGGGAAGCATCACGATTGGTAATTACGGTCTGTAATTTAACCCCGGTGATACGTCAGGATTACCGTATCGGTGTCCCAATGTCAGGACGCTATCAGGAATGTCTTAACACCGACGCACATTTTTATGGTGGCAGCGGTGTCGGTAACTACGGTGCCGTTCACTCCGATCCTATTAGCACCCATGGACACCAGGATTCACTAAAATTGGTGCTACCGCCTTTATCAGCACTAATTATGACGCTCGCCTAAAGCGCTTAACCCACATTCAATTCACCCGAAAATACACGCAAACGATATGATTAAGAATTCTAATAACGGACTGCTGGCCATTGAACCGCCAGGTCTGGACAGTGCAAGTCTGGTAAGTGATTTTAAACAATATTTCAATCACACGCTGGGACGCGACAGTCGCCGCCATTACTCACCGCATTATGAGTTCATTGCAGTGGCAATGGCATTGCGTGATCGCCTCATGGCTGGCAGCAACAATACACGCCATACCTACGAAAAACAGGATAGCCGCAAGGTTTGTTATTTATCCATGGAATATCTGCTCGGCCGTAGCCTTCGCAACGCCTCACTGAATCTAAATATTAGTGACGAAGTTACCGAAGCACTCGAACAACTTGGCCTTAACGAAGAAGAAATTGTCGCACAGGAACACGACGCCGGCCTCGGCAACGGAGGTCTCGGACGACTCGCCGCCTGCTTTCTTGATAGTTGCGCCACGTTAAGTTTACCGGTGATTGGATACGGAATTCGTTACCAGTATGGTATGTTCCGGCAGAATATTTCCGCCGGTCATCAGCTCGAGGAACCCGACGCCTGGTTACGAGGTGGGCATCCCTGGGAAATCGAGCGGTCAGAATACGAACAGCCTATCCATTTCGGTGGTCGCAGCGAGTCTTACTTTGACGACGACGGCCGACGGCATATGCGCTGGGTCGATACCCACGATGTACTCGCTGTACCATTCGATATTCCGATTCCCGGTTATCAAAATGGAACGGTCAATACGTTACGTCTCTGGTCCGCAGTCGCAACTGACGAATTCGATCTGACTGAATTTAACGCAGGCAGCTATACCGAAGCCGTAGCAGCAAGAATCGCAGCGGAGAATATTACCATGGTGTTATACCCAAATGACGCCAGCGAAAACGGCAAGGAACTGCGATTACGGCAACAGTATTTTCTCGCCTCGGCGAGTCTGAAAGACGTGCTGCGCCAGTGGTTAAATCGCCATGGCGATAATTTTGATCAATTTGCCGAAAAGCATTGCTTTCAATTAAATGATACGCACCCCAGTATTGCGGTCGCCGAGCTTATGCGTTTGCTCATCGACGAGCATTGTCTCGAATGGGACGATGCCTGGAAAATCACCTGTAGTTGCATGGCTTATACCAACCATACTCTGTTACCCGAAGCGCTGGAACGCTGGCCGGTCCGGCTACTGGCATTGTTGGTGCCACGGGTCATGGAAATCATTCGAGAAATAAACTATCGTTTTATCTCCGAAGTCGCCGAGCGCTGGCCGGATGATCTGGGGTTACAGCATCGCATGGCTATCGTCGAAGAAGGCCACGACCCGATGGTTCGCATGGCTCACCTGGCCATCGTCGGCAGCTATTCGGTGAATGGCGTCGCCGAACTACATTCAAATCTGCTCAAACAGGGCTTGTTCCGCGATTTCCATGCGCTCTACCCCGCACGGCTGAACAATAAAACCAATGGCGTAACACAACGCCGATGGTTGAAATCCTGTAACCCGGGACTATCTCGCCTGATTACCGAAAATATAGGCGCTGACTGGATTACCCAGTTCGACCAGCTCGAAAAACTCAAGCCATTGGCCGAAGATGCAGCATTCCGGTCTGCCTGGCAGGCAGTGAAAAAAACAAACAAAGAAAAAGTCGCGACGCTTGTCAAGCAAACCTGCGGCCTCGAACTTTACCCGGATGCTATCTTCGATGTCCAGGTCAAACGCATGCACGAATACAAACGCCAGTTACTTAATATATTGCATGTCATCCACCTGCTGCAACGTATTCGCCGTGGCGATACCGCCAACTGGACGCCCCGTTGCGTGATCATCGGCGGTAAAGCAGCACCCGGTTATTTCATGGCCAAGGCGGTGATTAAACTGATCAACAATGTCGCCGAAGTTGTCAATTCCGACCCGCGTACTGAGGGCCTGCTACGTCTGGTATTTCTGCCAAATTACAATGTCAGCATAATGGAAAGGCTGTGTCCGGGCACCGACCTGTCGGAGCAAATTTCAACCGCCGGTAAAGAAGCATCGGGTACTGGCAATATGAAGTTCATGATCAACGGCGCACTCACCATCGGCACGCTCGACGGCGCTAATATCGAGATACGCGAAGCCGTCGGTGAAGATAATTTTTTCCTGTTCGGGCTGAATGCGGAAGAAGTTGCAGCGATGCGCCCGCACTATAAACCCAAAGCCATTATCGCCGCCGAGCCGAATTTGAGCGAGGTCGTGAGGGTGTTACAAAGCGGCCAGTTCAATGCATCCGAACCGGGTATTTTCGATCCGGTTATCAATGCTATCCAGAATCCGCAGGACCCCTGGATGACCGCTGCAGATTTCGCCGGGTTCGTTGCGGCACAACGGCGCGTGGCCGAGACTTATCTAGACCGCGAGCTATGGACCAGAAAAAGCATCATGAATACCGCATCGAGCGGACGTTTTTCTTCGGATCGTACCATCAGCGAGTACAACAAGGAGATCTGGCATCTGCAACCGGTAACACCTGCTGATATTACACAACAGTCATGAGTCTTTTACTACGCGGTACGCCTCAGCCGCTTGGTGCGTACTGGGACGGCCACGGGGTAAACTTCGCATTGTTTTCAGCCAATGCAGAAAAGGTCGAACTGTGCCTTTTCGGCAGTGACAGCAATAACGAAATAGATCGCATCGAACTCACTGCCAGCGACGATATCTGGCATGGCTACCTGCCCGATTGTAACCCTGGCACGGTTTACGGCTATCGTGTCTACGGGCCTTATGCACCCGAACAAGGTCATCGTTTTAATCCGAACAAGCTATTAATAGACCCCTATGCCCGACAGTTAAAAGATCCACTGATTTGGCATGATTCGGTTTATGATTTCAACGAGCTGGACAGCGCAGCTTATGTACCAAAAGCAGTTGTGGTTGACGAGGCTTTCGACTGGGGCAATGACCATCCACCAAGAGTGCCATGGTCACGTACCATAATTTATGAAGCGCATGTTCGAGGCTTTAGCAAACTCAATAATCTTATAGATCAAAATATTCACGGTAGCTTTGCCGGACTAGCCTCCGATCCCGCTATTTCCTATATGAAATCACTCGGCATAACCACCATTGAATTACTGCCAGTCCAGGCATTCGCCGATGACCACTTTCTGGTTAAGAAGGATCTAGTCAATTACTGGGGGTACAATACCCTTGGGTTCTTCGCGGCTGATTCGCGTTATATGTCGACAGGCAATCGAAACGAATTCAAGGCTATGGTTAAATGCCTGCACAAGGCAGGTTTAGAAGTCTTGCTGGATGTAGTCTATAACCATACAGCGGAAGGTGATCAAACCGGGGCGACACTGAGCTTTCGGGGCATAGATAACGCCAGTTACTACCGGCTTGCTGATGACAATAAGGCCCATTATATAAACGATAGCGGCTGCGGCAACTCACTTAATGTCAATCACCCACGAGTCCGAAAACTGGTGATCGATAGCCTCAGGCACTGGGTTAAGGACATGCATGTCGACGGCTTTCGTTTCGATCTTGCGGTCAGTCTCGGGCGCGAGGCGAATGGTTTCAACAGTAAAGCCGAATTTTTTGAGGCCATCCACAAAGACCCTTTGTTATCCAGGGTAAAACTTGTTGCTGAACCCTGGGACGTAGGTCCGGGCGGTTATCAGCTCGGTGCTTTCCCGAACGGCTGGGCAGAATGGAACGATCGATTTCGCGATACACTGCGTAAATTCTGGCATGGCGAATCGGGTATGCTACCGCATCTCGCACGCTGTCTTCACGGCTCCAGTGATTTGTTCGAACACAACGGCCGTCGGCCCTCTGCCAGTATTAACCTGATCACCAGCCACGATGGCTTCACGCTCACCGACCTGGTGCGCTATAACCATCGTCATAATGAGGCCAATGGTGAGAATAACCGCGATGGGCATAGCGCCAATTTCAGCTATAACTATGGTGTCGAAGGCCCAACCAATGACCCGGATATCAATGCCTTGCGCCAGCGCCAGCGCCGTAATTTACTCGCAACCCTGTTTTTGGCACAGGGTACACCCATGCTATTGTCGGGGGATGAGCTGAATCAAACACAACGGGGCAATAACAATGCCTACTGTCAGGACAATGAAATCACCTGGCTGGACTGGTCCCCGGGCCGACAGGACTCAGACCTGTTCGGCTTTGTACAAAGCCTGATCAAGCTCCGTACTGACTATCCGTTGTTACACCGTGATCGTTTCGTGCACGGCGAGGAACAGTTTGAACCGACCGGGTTTAATGATATTCAATGGTTAACCACCAACGGTAATCCGATGCAGGAAAGACACTGGCACACCAGTCAAAATCAATGTCTTATCATGCTACTGGCGGGCGAAACGATGCCAGCGAGAAACCCGTTGGTCGAAGAAGGAAAGGACGCTGCATTGATTATCGTTTTTAACGCAGACGCCGCGGCAATTAAGATTGTGTTGCCAGACAGTCAGTTCCGCTGGCAGTGTGTGTTTACATCCTCTGATAAGAAGCCGACCGTTACCAGGAACGCCACTACGGAGATTGAGCCGCGTTCGGTGCAGCTATTTGAGTTACAAATCTGATCGAAAATCTATACTTGATGCGTTACGTGTATTTGAATCCATCGTGCACAGCATCACTTCATTTTAATAGCCAAACTCAGTCAAGCGCCATTAAGGGCGGCAATTTTTCGGCTCAAATTTTACCGGCCGCGAAGCAAATATATCCAGGCTATCGTCGGATATCCGGATCGACCGCACCAGCTCGACTTTCTAAGATTTCCGGTTTTAAATATCAAGTTCTTTTGCGCTTGTTGCAATTCCTTGCATGTTCATAGAATTGGCTGCTCTACAATAAATGAATATCCGATATAAGGCCGCCGAATACCCCGGTTCAGGAAGCTGAACCGACAATAATTTTATTTCTATTTTGGTAGAAATACTGAATAATTCTTCATAAAATTCAGAGGAAATAGATGATAAAAATGAATTTAGCCGCTTCTATTGGGGCATCTATTCTAATTTTAAATGCAACATGGGTTCGATCCAGCGATATTGAGGTATTACACTGGTGGACAAGCACGGGTGAAGCAGCCAGCGTCAAATACCTGAAGAGCAAGCTCAGCAAAGAAGGTATAGGATGGACCGACTTTGCGATAGCGGGTGGTGGCGGTGAAAGCGCCATGACGGTTCTTAAATCACGTGCCATTTCTGGTAATCCACCTACAGCTGCTCTAATAAAAGGTCCTTCGATTCAGGAGTGGGCCGACCTGGGTTTTCTGCTTAATTTGGACAGTGTGGCTAATAAAAATAACTGGAACCAGATGTTACCTGAAGTTGTATCGAGTTTTATGAAGCATAATAGTCATTATTATGCGGTCCCAGTAAATGTGCACCGGGTTAACTGGTTATGGGCTAATCCTGAAGTATTTCGAAAGTCCGGCGCTACCATCCCTACAACCTGGGATGATTTTTTTGTACAGGCCCAAAAAATAAAGGATGCAGGTTTTATTGCTCTCGCACATGGTAGCCAGCCCTGGCAGGATGCAACGCTCTTTGAGGATGTGGTATTGGGTATAGGAGGTCCTGCTTACTATAAAAAAGCCTTTGTTGATCTTGATACGGAAGCTCTAAAAAGTGATACGACCAAAGCTGTTTTTGAAACGTTTGGACAACTTCGTCAATTTGTTGATCCTCACTCCCCAGGCCGTGACTGGAACATCGCTACTTCAATGGTCATTAATGGAAATGCGGGTATGCAGCTCATGGGTGATTGGGCCAAAGGAGATTTTTTGGTAGCTGGTGGGAAAGTCGGTACCAACTTTATTTGTGTAGCGGCTCCAGGAACATCGGGTAGTTTTACTTTTAATATTGATTCTTTCGTATTTTTTACACAGAAAAATGTCGCAGATAGTAAAGCTCAGAAAATCATGGCCAGGGAAATTCTAAGTGATGATTTCCAGAAAGTATTTAACCTGAACAAAGGTTCTATTCCTGCAAAACTGGGCATCGCTCGCAAAGAGTTTGATGCCTGCGCACAGGACTCTATGGATGCTTTTTTAAGAAGCACCAAGACTGGTGGGCTGGTGCCCAGCTTTGCCCACGGGATGGCCGTGTCAGAGGCTGTTTCCGGGGCAATTAGCGATTCCGTTACCCATTACTTCAATTCAAAATTGAGTGCAAATGAAGGGGTGTCTGAATTACTGTCAGCAATCGCTGCAGCCAGGTAACTATTCCATCCTGATAGGTAAAGCCTTGATAGAGGCGGATCTGAAAAGTGTTATGCTGGGTATCCGGTCTGATATAATGACCGAAGCAACACCCGATCAGGGACACGAATATACTCTTGAAATAATATAAACATTGATGCGATTGAGCCCCCTGGAGGCCGACACGGAATTTACAGGGCAATGGAGTTTCGCAGTGATATAGATGAACTGGAGTGCTGAAACTGGTGAGAATGAATCAACACGCTCCTATGCACTGGTACGCCTGGCCAGTCCTGCTTCACCCTGATAAAGGTTGTGAATCTTATGAGTAAAACCACTCATCTTGCGGTGATTGATGATGATATTGAAATTCGCGATTTATTGAAGCAATACCTGCTCAAGCAGGGCTTTGCTATCAATACTTTCGCCGATGGTGAAAGCTTTTTACGTTCACCACTGGATCAATTTGATCTGGGAGTTCTGGATATAGGTTTACCCGGTATTGATGGTTTGGAAGTTTGTCAGAAATTACGCCAGCAATCTTCCATGCCCATAATAATGCTGACTGCTGCCAGCGATGATCTGGACCGTATTCTTGGCCTGGAGCTGGGAGCAGATGATTATATGGGTAAACCTTTTAATCCAAGAGAACTTCTAGCTCGGATTAAAGCCCTGTTACGACGTGTTGAAGTAACCGCTAAACCTGAAACCAAAACAGCAGATCGGCTATATATAGACTATATGTTGCGCACGGCCAGTTTCGGATCTACCCAGCTAGACCTTACTGGCACCGAATTTAATTTACTCCAGGTATTCGTGGATCATCCTGGAGAGATATTGAGTCGTGATACTATTGGTCGATTGATACATGGCCGCAAGACACAACCTTTTGACCGGTCAATCGATACCACTATCAGCCGCCTGCGAGGAAAGCTGGTGGATCACTGTAGCAGTGATTGCATCCAGAGCGTACGTGGTAAAGGTTACGTGCTAACTATTAAGACATGATCGGTAGCTCCTGGTCCAGGACTCACTTATTGCCGAATTCCATTGTATCTCGTATGGGCGCTGTACTGTTTGCGGGCATATTGGTGGCCCAGATACTGAGTACATGGCTATGGTTAGAACAAATTAAAACCTCCGAATTTAATCGCCTGGTTCAGGTTTCAGAAAATATGGGTGCCCGCATAGGGCAAACCATTAAGTTTTTTAACCAACTTCCCAGCCATTACCGCCATATAGTTCTCGATCAGTTGAGGGATATGGGTGGGACGCGTTTTTTTGTATCGGTAAACAAGCAATATATAGATCTGCAGGAAATCAATGATTCTGAGTTATCCCGGTTGCTGCAAGCCAGGTTGGAATCAACCATAATTGCCCAGGCTGGAGAGCTTAATAATATCAGCGTCGAGTTTGTCGCGTTTGATAACCTGAAAATCCTCTCTGGTAATAATTACATGGTGGATCTACCCCCCAAGTGGAAACGCTTTGCACTGATACAGCCCGGGGATTTGAGTCCAGTCGTTGTCGTTCAATTAGAACTTGATCGCGAGTGGATGTATCTGGCCGCACCGATACCGGAAGGATCTGCTTTGTTAGGTTTTAACTGGCTTACCGAGGAACGAATCATTAGTCTCGGTTTGGTCTCTTTAACGGTTCTTATACTAACGTTAATGTTAGTGCGGTGGGTGGTTCAACCATTAAAGTTACTGGCCAGGCGCGTAGACGTATTTGGAAAGGGAGGCAGTTTCGAATATTTGCAAGAACAAGGTTCTTCTGAAATGATAGCGACAATTCGCGCTTTTAATTCCATGGCTCAGCGTATCCAGAAGTTCATAAGTGAACGCGAGCAATTGTTTTCTTCCATTTCACACGATTTAAAAACACCACTTACCCGAGCTCGTCTGCGGATTGAAATGCTGGATGAATTAAAGATCAAAAAGGATCTGATCACCGACCTGGATAACCTGGATACGATGATCAAGGGCAGCTTGCAAATGATGAAAGACAATGTTATTCATGAAAACACCGAGCAAATTAACTTGCGCAAACTGTTAGAAAATCTGTTAGCCAAAGAAAATGTTCGAGGCCTTCCGATAGAGCGAAAAATTGCGGACAACATGGTTATTGAGGGAAGACCTATGGCTCTTGAAAGACTATTTGCCAACTTGATCGAAAATGCTTTTAAATACAGCAAAAGCGTAGAGGTCGATGGACGATTAGTCGATTCCACTATCTATGTCAAGATTATGGATCGAGGTCCAGGCCTGAGTGATGCTGATAAAGTGATGGCTTTTCAGCCTTACAATAGACTTAACAAACAGCCTAATGAAAGCAATGTTGGCCTGGGTTTAAGCATCGCTCGAAGCATCGCAAAATTACATGGAGGGGAACTGAATTTAATAGATCGACCCGGTGGCGGTTTGATTGCAGAAATTAAATTCCCGTTGTAGGCGCTGTAGCCCATTTAACTTGAAAGCGAAGATGCATCCCTCCGAAAAGCCATCAAATGATTATTAATAGATAGCTATTGATGTGAAAAATAACCGATAACAGTAATTTTCGTCAGCTTATTTATATCCAAATTTTCCTCATCACACCGACTATCCGCTTTAAAAAGAAAATCCGTTTCATTTTGTAATACTTTGTCATAAAACTCGACGTTACGACACAGATAATTCTTTATAGTTTATCGCCTAGGAAATGCCGCTATAAAACAGCCATTTTCTTATCAAATCGCATTTTATGCAGTTTAGCATTTGACCGATATATCAGACCGAAATCTATCGGCCAGGCTTAGGGGACCGGAACCAAAACTGGATAATATAGGTTATCTTTTTATTGGAAAGTAAAAAGCGATTTTGAATAAAAATTATAATAATTTTATGGGGGCGAAAATATGCACAAATTCAATCTGGTTAAATTCTAAGCAATTGCAACGGTAATACTAACTGGCAATGGGGCAATGGCTGCGGACAACTCTGAATTTAATGGATATTTTCTGCGAGGAATTACCTCCAGCCTGGATGGCGGAACTGGCAATAAACACTCTGGAGCGCGCGGTCGGAATTCCGGCTCTAGCTGAATCAAGGGGATAACCATTACCCGGTTTGATGCATAACCGGGTTTTCTCGGGGTCATGACCCCAATAACGCGCCACCGGCGCATATAGAAAACGAGGACAGAAGCATGTTACGAAAAATATTACAGGCCGGACTAGGAATAGCTCTGAGCATTGCTACCGCCAGCAACACTTTCGCGGGAGAGGTAGAGGTATTGCATTACTGGACTTCGGGCGGGGAAGCGCGTTCGGTCGCCGTACTCAAGCGTTTACTAGAAGACCAGGGCCACACCTGGAAAGACATGGCGGTAGCCGGTGGTGGCGGTGAGAGTGCAGCTACCGTATTGAAATCCCGCGTTCTCGCCGGCAACCCACCAACCGCAGCACAAATTAAAGGACCTTCCATACAGGAGTGGGGGGATGAAGGTGTACTCGCCTCACTTGATAGTGTCGCCAACAAAAACAAATGGGACAGCTTATTGCCTGGCGTTGTAGCGGACGTAATGAAGTACGATGGAAGCTATGTTGCCGTACCAGTAAATGTACATCGCGTAAACTGGATGTGGGCCAACCCTGAAGTTTTCAAGAAAGCTGGTGCAAATATCCCGACTACCTGGGATGAATTTTTCGTTGCCGCTGATAAGATCAAGGCCGCCGGATTTATCCCGGTCGCGCACGGAGGGCAAGCCTGGCAGGACGCAACGGTTTTCGAAAGCGTAGTGTTGGGCGTAGCAGGCCCCGATTTATACCGAAAGGCGTTTGTTGACCTTGATGTCAAGGCCCTTGGCAGCGAAGCAATGGTAAAATCGTTTGAAACGCTAAAAAAGATCAAAAGTTATACCGATAAGGATGCACCAGGACGCGACTGGAACCTGGCGACTTCTATGGTAATCAACGGTAAAGCCGCCATGCAGTTTATGGGTGACTGGGCGAAAGGCGAATTTACCGCCGCCGGTAAGTCCCCTGGTACGGATTACATCTGTTTGCCTGCTCCCGGCACCAGCGGCACTTTTACTTTTAATGTCGACAGTTTCATAATATTTGACGGCGGCAGTAAAAATAAGGAAGCTCGTGAGGCATTTGCAGCGACTATCATGGAACCAGAGTTTCAGGAAGTATTCAACTTGAACAAGGGCTCGATTCCAGCCCGCTTGAACATGTCGCGCGATAAGTTCGATAGCTGCGCCCATAGTTCGATGGATGCCTTTGTGTCAAGTGCACAAGAGGGAGGGCTGGTACCCAGCATGGCGCATGGTATGTCCACCTTTTCAGCGATCCAGGGCGCTATCTACGACGTAGTAACGAATTTCTACAATTCCAATATATCTGCCGAGGATGCGGTCAAGAAACTGGTCTCCGGCGTTCAGGCTGCCAGGTAATACCCAGTCGGCAAGCTGGTGGCACGATGGGCACCAGCTTGCTGATATTTGTTTTTATTCCGATAACTATTGGAGGGAACAATGTCAATAGCGACTCAAAGCAGATCAAAACCCGAAGTCGGACGTCGCAGTTTTGGCGATCTGATCGAGACATTATTACCCAAGCTGGTTGTGGCGCCGACTTTCGTCATGGCCATGGTATTTATCTACGGTTATATTTTACTAAACGCCTGGTTGTCTTTCACTAAATCCAGGATGCTGCCCAAGTACGATTGGGCTGGTACGATTCAATATGAAAGATTGTTCGCCAATGATCGCTGGTGGGTAGCCGCAGAAAACCTGGCCATTTTCGGTGGTCTCTTTATTATTATTTGCATGTCGCTCGGATTGCTATTGGCCATCCTGCTCGACCAGCGAATACGCGCCGAGGGTGCTATTCGCACCGTTTTTCTTTATCCAATGGCACTGTCTTTCATCGTTACCGGTACCGCTTGGAAGTGGATATTAAATCCCGGCCTGGGTCTCGAAAAACTGGTTCGCGATCTGGGATTTGAAAATTTTAGCTTCGACTGGCTGGTTGACCCGCAGATGGCTATATATACCGTGGTTATCGCGGGAGTATGGCAGGCTTCAGGCTTTGTCATGGCGCTATTCCTTGCCGGTCTTCGCGGCGTCGATGACAGTATTATCAAAGCGGCACAAATAGATGGCGCGAGTCTTCCGAGAATCTACTGGCGTATCATCATCCCAAGCCTGAGACCGGTTTTCTTTAGCGCCCTAATTATTTTGACCCATATTGCGATCAAGAGTTTTGATCTCGTCATTGCGCTTACCGGTGGCGGACCGGGCTATGCCTCGGACGTCCCGGCAACTTTTATGTACACCTTCGCATTCACCCGCGGGCAGATTGGGCTGGGAGCGGCAAGTTCGATGATGATGCTGGCGGTAGTCGTTGCGATTATCGTTCCCTATCTTTATTCCGAACTGAGAGGTAAGGGCCATGAGTAATGCTATTGTAATTACCCCCGCGGCACGTATAGGCCGTACCCTGGTTTACGGCACGCTAATTTTAGCAGGCTGTTTTTACCTCTTACCATTATTTGTGATGCTGGTCACTTCGATGAAATCGCTCGACGAAATTCGCCTCGGCAATTTACTCTCATTTCCTGATGATATCACCATTGACGCCTGGCAAATTGCGTGGTCGACGGCTTGCACTGGCGTCACCTGCGATGGGCTGAAAGGCTATTTCCTGAACTCCGTGTTAATCGCCGTGCCCGCCGTATTTATTTCAACCGCGATGGGCGCATTCAATGGGTATGTCATGACCAAATGGCGTTTCCGCGGCAGCGAACTGTTTTTTGGCATGTTATTGATCGGTACCATGATTCCCTTCCAGGTTGTGCTGTTGCCGATGGCACAAACGCTCGGCATCCTAGGTTTGTCCGGGACGATACCGGGTTTGATACTGGTTCACGTGGTCTATGGTGTGGCGTTTACAACGCTGTTTTTTCGCAATTACTACATTACTGTACCAGATGAACTGGTCAGAGCCGCTATGATCGACGGGGCTGGATTTTTCAAAATATTCTGGCGCATTATTCTACCAATTTCAATACCCATCGTAGTTGTTTCCATTATTTGGCAATTCACTCAGATCTGGAACGACTTCCTATTCGGTGTGGTGTATTCGTCAGGAGATCAGCAACCACTCACTGTCGGTTTAAACAATCTGGTCAACACTTCGACCGGCGTCAAACAATACAACGTCGATATGGCGGCGGCGATTATCGCAGCCCTGCCCACGATACTGGTTTATGTGGTTGCAGGTAAATACTTCGTGCGCGGGCTCACAGCCGGCGCAGTTAAAGGTTAAATCGAGTAGCAGGAGATAATCATGAATGCACTCACTATAGATAATGTTAAAAAATCCTACGGTGCGACTGACGTCCTCAAGGGTATTAATATTAATGTCGAAGCCGGGCAATTTCTGATCCTGGTCGGTCCCTCGGGTTGTGGTAAATCCACGTTGCTAAATATGATCGCCGGCCTGGAAACAGTCACATCGGGGTCGCTTCATATAGGTGATCGCGAAGTCACCCACCTGGCACCAAAAGACCGCGATATCGCGATGGTGTTTCAATCCTATGCGTTGTACCCGAACATGACCGTGGCTGAGAATATTTCATTCGGCATGGAGATTCGCAAGGTCGATAAAGCCCAACAAAAATCCACAGTTGACCGGGTAGCCAACATGCTGCAAATAGTGCCTTTGTTAGACCGTAAGCCATCTCAGCTCTCGGGCGGCCAACGCCAGCGGGTAGCCATGGGACGGGCATTGGCGCGTGATCCTTCGCTCTTTCTTTTTGACGAACCGTTGAGCAATCTTGATGCCAAATTACGGGTTGAAATGCGTACGGAAATAAAGCAACTTCATCAACGCATGGGCACGACTATCGTTTACGTTACCCACGATCAGATCGAGGCGATGACGCTCGGTGACCGTATCGCGGTGATGAAGGACGGTGAGGTTCAACAGTTTGGTGCTCCAAGGGAAATTTACGATGATCCAGCCAATATGTTTGTTGCCGGTTTTATGGGTTCACCATCGATGAATTTTATTCCGAGTAAGGTTGTTCGCGAAAATGGTAACCTTGGCGTGCGTGTCGATGGCGGGGCTGGCGACTTCGTACTACCAGTGAACGGCGCCAGCGAGCGCTTACGGTCCAGGGTTGATAGCGAGATAATACTCGGTTTACGGCCCGAAATGATTACCCAGCGCGTGGACGAAAAGCTAAATAGCCATAGCACCCAGGTAGCTTCCTGCGCGGTCGATGTTGTAGAGCCAACCGGCCCCGATACTTTGGTATTCGTGCACATGAACGGAAGCAAGGTGGTTTGTCGTGTAGAACCCGAAAGCGCTGTGGACGCCGGTGAGAAAATGGATCTCATGTTCGATGTATCTAAAGCGGTGTTTTTCGATTCCGCAAGTGGCGCCAGAGTTTAGGCCGATCAGTCGTGATCTGACATAATCTGAAGATGCTGCGACCGGTTGCCGATCGGTATAGCTTGTTTCCTGCCTCGGTGCAGCTACTTGCTGAGTTATTAGTCGGCATCACGAAGCCGGAAATTAATCGATTTGACTAACGTGAAAAGTTTTATATCGGCCGAAATTTTTCGCAGCAACGACATCGATATGGCTTTTCACTTCGGTTAATGCGCCTACCTTAAATACCGAGTAGAAAAACTATTTTCCGTATCGGCAATTCCAATGCGTAGCCCGAAATTACTGCAGGGCGAGTACCCTTTACGTCGCCCTGCAGACTTAAAATTTCATACGTTATACACGGCGATACCGTCTACGAAGGTCGTCCAGACCGCAAGTCCTGGTTTAACCTGGGAACCTCGGTTGAGCGCGAAAAGGATGTGCAAGATATTGATGTGCATACTTTCGTGATCCAACTGAGGATTCTAGGTTTAAAGCAGCAAACCAGAAAGACGTCACCTGATGGACTTTCAGGAGTCTTATCGAACTCAGATGTTAATTTGTCGCTACCGTACCGACGCCTTCGTACTCTTTATTCAGAGAAACCATTGCTCCGATAAGCGCCGGGTAATCAGCATCGATCAGGTAAGTCGGAATCTTGCTCAGATAGGTGGTGAACCGGCCATGCTGCTCGAAGCGCTCTCTAAATTTCGATGCAACAAAAAAATTCTCCATATTTGGAATAATTCCACCACCGATATAAACGCCGCCTCTGGCGCCTAACGTCAAGGCCAGGTTACCGGCCACAGTACCCAGTACACCGCAAAAAATTGATAGTGCTTCGACTGCCATGAGACTACGGTCTTCAATAGCAAGCCGGGTCACTTCACCTGGTTTTAGTTTTTTGGCCTCACTTGTCTCCAATCCAGTAATTACCTCATAGATTAGAGATATACCCGGGCCGGACACTAACGACTCGACGGATATATGTTTCAAGCTTTTACGAATCACCTGCATAATCTCGGACTCTCGTTCTGTCATTGGCCCATAGGACACATGTCCACCTTCACTTTCCAGCGGCAGCCAGCGATCACCAACCGGAATCAAACCAGATACACCCAGGCCTGTGCCGGGGCCAATCGCAGCTTTTACCTGGTTATTGCTTTCTTCACCACCACCCACTTTTAGACATTGATTATCGGGAATATAAGGCAACGAGAGGGCTAGTGCAGTATAGTCGTTGAAGACCTTGAGCAGGTCCCAACCCAGTGCCTGGCGTGTTTCGCTGACACTGAAACTCCAACTATGATTCGTCATCATTAAGTTGTCGCCAACTACCGGAGTAGCTACAGATAAAGCAGCTCGAGCAGGATTGCCAATTGATACCGAACTTAGGTAATCCCTTATTGCATCGACGATAGTCGGATAATCGGCACAAACCAGATTTCTTACTGCTAACAGCGCAAAATCAGTATCTTCTACAAGAGCAAATCGCGCATTTGTACCACCAATATCTGCAACCAGACTAAATTTCTGATTTATTTTCATAAGCACTCACTTCCTGAAAACCTGAATACATGTCTTTTCCAGATATGCGGCATTCCGATAGGTCCAGAGCTTGTGCATTCTTTCGTGATCCAATTGAGATTTCCAGGTTTAATTCATTGTTACGGTAAAATCGGGTTTTAGTTTATCTATTAATGCAATATCGCACCAATTCAATCGAACTTTAATTTTATCAAAGTTTTAGGTGCTAATGCTTATAAGACGAATTTAACGCGAACTATACACTCCAGTAAACATCAACCGGAACCTGCTCCTGATGCAATACAAAGCGAACGGG
>CAZYYM010000043.1:0-7570 GCA_964651385.1 uncultured Gammaproteobacteria bacterium
ATTGCCGGTGGTGTTGGTGCAAACCGACAATTGAGGCGGGTCTTGCAAAATCTGTTTGAACAAAGAGGCGCGCGGGTTTTTTTCCCGGCGATCGAGTACTGCACCGACAACGGTGCGATGATTGCCTATGCTGGCGCCCTGCGCCTTGCGGCGGGTCAGCAGGATGATGAGGTATTCGATGTTTTACCGCGTTGGTCACTTGAAAATTTGCCCAGGATTCAGGACTCGACGCCCTGAACCAGCCGTTGAATATTGCTGCGGTGGCGCCAGATTAAAATGGCCGACATAGTTGTGAAAACCAGTGTAATAGCGATGGATCCCTCCTGCCAGAAAATCAACAACGGCAGTATGGCAAATGCGATAATGGCGGCTAAGGATGAAATTTTGAAAACCTTGGCGAAAAGTAACCAGATTGCAACGATAATCAAGCCAACCAGCCAGTTATAAACAACGTTGACTGCGATTGCTGTTGCGACCCCTTTGCCGCCTTTGAACTGAAAAAACATCGGGTAGCAATGACCTGCAAATGCACTAAAACCTGCTAATGCGATGAGCAAGCGTTCTTCACCGATCAACGTCGCAATTAATACCGGTATCAGGCCCTTCAGGCAATCGCCGACGAGGGTGAATAAAGCAGCCTTTTTACCGGCGATGCGTAAAACATTGGTTGCTCCGGGGTTATTAGAACCTAGGCTTCTGGGGTCGGTAAACCCCATAATTTTGCTCAGGATAATGGCCGAAGACAGGGATCCGAGTGAATAGGCGAATAACATTAGGCCGATAGATATCGCGTTGAAGGTCATTAAAATAACAATTCATTGAGTATCAATTCTGGTTACGGCACTCTATCAGAAAGCAATTCAATTGGCAGCAGGATGTCTATGAAAACCGGTTCTTTGTCGATACATCGCTCGGGACATGGCCCGCCGATAGTTTTATTGCACGGCTGGGGTATGAATGCGGCCGTATTCGATACTCTGGCTGCTGAACTGGAAAAAAGCCGTGAGGTGATTAATGTCGATTTACCCGGTTATGGTTCAAGTCCCTGGGATGCCTCCCTGTCTTTTTCCGATCAGGCGGAATGGATTGCTTCGGAATTACCTGAAGGCGAAATACTTGGCTGGTCACTGGGTGGCTTGTATGCCCTTGAAATGCATCGGCTGCGACCGAAACAGTTTGCCCGGTTATTACTGGTTTGTACCAGCCCCTGTTTTGTTCGTAGAAGTGGCTGGAACTGTGCGGTAACTGCTGATGTTTTTGATGAGTTCGCTGCTAGCTTGAACCGGGGATGGCAGGCGACGGTTAAGCGATTTTTGACGTTGCAAATGTACGGTAACGACGATGCTCGTATTCTTATTCGTGAACTAATGATGCGACTGGAAAAGGCGGGGGAACCAAATATTGAAGCCTTAAAGTTCGGCCTCTATTTGTTAAAGCATGGCGATTTTCGTTCATTACTCGCCGACCTGGATAGGCCGATAAAAATGGTATTTGGCCAGCGCGATATGCTGGTGCCGAATGCTGTTGTCAAAGAAATCGGTCATATAAACCGGAATATTGCTGTAGAATCCCTCGCGACCGCTGCGCATGCCCCGTTTCTGTCGCATACGGCCGAGTTTTTAACGATGCTTTAGCTCGATTGGCGAGCTCGTTTTGCATCTTCATTTTTAGATAAAAGGTTTCTTGTTGGATTTGCTCAACCCACCGCGCCTGGATAAAGTTTCAGTAAAAAATTCATTCAATCGTGCGGCTAAAAGCTATAATCGTGCGGCGATATTACAACAAGAAGTGTTGAACCGTCTACTTCAGCGATTACGGTATATTCGCCATCAACCACAGCAAATTGTTGATATAGGCTGTGGCACCGGCAAGGCATTGAGAGGCTTAAAAAAGCAGTATTCGGATAGCCAAATTGTCAGCCTCGACCTGGCCTTGTTAATGTTACAGGAAACCCGGTGCCAATATGGGTGGTTTGACAAAAAGTTACTGCTCAATGCCGATATGGAACGATTACCCATTGCTGATAACAGCTTCGATTTACTGTTTTCCTGTCTGGCATTGCAATGGGCGAATGATTTGCCTGCTACCTTTGCGGATATGCTAAGAGTCGCTCGTGAAGGCGCTCTGTTAATGTTTGCGACTTTCGGGCCTTTGACGTTGTCGGAACTGCGCGATAGCTGGTATGAGATTGACAGGAAACCACATGTGCATCAATTCGTCGATATGCATGATGTGGGTGATGCATTAATGTCGGCCGGATTTTCACAGCCAGTGGTTGATGCGGAAATTATCAAACTTGAATATTCGGAATTTAGACGGATATTTGATGATCTGAAAGGTATCGGCGCGAGTAATGCCGACAAGCAAAGGAGCCGGGGTTTGATGACATCTTCCCGTCTGAAATTACTCGAGCAACATTATCGAGAAAAAGGGTTTGAACAGGGCAAGTTTATCGCCAGCTACGAGGTGGTTTATGGCCATGCATGGGTTAGGAAGCCGGCGGAATAATACCATGCGGTTGAATCCAGCCAAAAAAGAATGCCATACCTAGCAAGATGAATAAAGCGACAGAAAGAATAATACGAATGGTCAAAAATTTTACGGTGCGATTGGTTTTTCCACCGTCCTTGATCAGGCTGAACATGCCCGCGCCAAGGCTGATTACAATGAGTACTAACAGCAGTAAAACGATAATTTTTATGATCATTGAGAAGCAGGACCGGGTCTGTATGCGCGGAGATGGAAGTTTAAGCGATGATGGTGCAGTGGCGTTATGATTATTTTCATATGATCGCGTTTAATCGGCATTTCAAACCATCCTGGTCAATGACTTTAATTTCGCTGTCGAGCATTGCTCTGTTTATCGCGCTGGGTCTCTGGCAGCTCGACCGTGCTGCATACAAGCATAGCATTGTGGATCGATTTAAGGCTCGTTTGAGCGCCGGGTTCAAGCCATTTGAAAGGGTCGAAGACTGGCCTTTAAACGAATATCGTCGAGTTATTTTGAAGGGCAAATACGATATTCATCGCACTTTATTGCTGGATAATCAACTGAGTCGAGGGGAGGCTGGGTACCATGTATTATCACCGTTTGAATTAACGGATGGTGGTCTGGTATTGGTGAATCGTGGATGGATACCGATGGGTAAATCACGTCTTCAATTGCCGACAATTGAGCCACCGAAGGCTCCGAATGAAGCCAAAGGCATTATGGTTATGCCGGATACAGAGGGGTTTCGTCTGGGTAAGGTGACCATTGCAGGGCAATGGCCACAGGTCATCCCCTTTATTGATATCGCTGCCTTGCAATCCGCTTTTGATAATCGTTTGCTGCCGGTTGTGGTCTGGTTGTCGCCGGAGCATGAAGGTTATTATGAGCGCAACTGGCAGCCGGTCTGGTTGGCTCCTGAAAGGAGTGAGGCCTATGCGGTGCAATGGTTTTTGTTTGCCGCAATTACACTATTATTGTTTTTTATTTTGAACTTACGGAAGTTAGATGAGTGAAGAAGTAACCGAGAGTCATCAAAGTCTGTTGTGGTATCGACTCAAGTTTCTGGGTTTGATCGTCGTCTTCCTGTCGCCATTTCTCGCAGGCTGGATGGCGCTCTATGTATTTGAAATGAAACCGGAAAGTATTAATTACGGCAGGCTGGTTCAACCGGTTAGGAAAGTCGTATGGCCTGAATTGCAGGCACTGGATGGCCAGACCTATGAGACTGGTTTTGGGCGTAAATGGACTTTCGTACTATTTGTACGCGGTCAATGTCTTGAAAGCTGTCGATCCAATCTTTTTTACCTGCGACAGATTCGGGTTCTGTTAGGTCGGGATGCTGATCGCCTTCAAAATGTGCTGCTGAGTGCTTCGGAAATTGAATCTGATATGCGGATGTTTTTAAAAGAATACCCGCATCTCGCAGTTATCGAAAAGTTTTCTGATGAATCGCTCTTTGCTCAATTTGCCAATGATGATAACGCCGCCTCCGTTGGTTTGACACCGCTGCTTTATCTGGTCGACCCTGATCAGAATTATATGATGTATTATCCGCCCGACCCGGATGAACATCGTGTTCTGGAGGATATTCGTAAGCTGATGAAGCTGTCCCAAATTGGCTAATCAGGCGTTTGAATTAAAAGAATAAAGTCTGTATAAAGGTCACCTCCGAGCACTAATTTGAGGCAAATGCCCGTATCATGACGACTTTGACTGTTCCCGCCTGGTCGCAATACTACAAATTGACCAAGCCGAAGGTGGTATTACTCATCGTGTTCACAGCGATGGTTGGTATGTTGCTGGCGGCCGACGGCGCTGTGCCGATTAATATATTTGTCAGCGGGTTGTTGGGGATTGGTCTGGCAGCGGCCTCCGGTGCAGCCATTAACCATGTGGTTGATGAGCATATCGATCGTATTATGGAGCGTACAAAAAATCGCCCGCTGGTTACTGGCGGTGTCGAGCACAAGAACGCGTTGATTTTTGCGGTATCACTGGGTGTGCTCGGGATAGCCATACTGGTGGCTTTTGTTAACCTTTTGACCGCAGTATTAACTTTTTTTTCTCTGGTGGGTTACGCGCTTATTTACACCATGTATCTCAAGCGAGCCACACCACAAAATATTGTACTCGGCGGTGCAGCCGGCGCGGCGCCACCTTTGCTCGGGTGGACGGCAGTTACGGGTAGCGTTGAGACCGAGGCTTTATTGTTGTTTCTGATTATTTTTATCTGGACACCGCCACATTTTTGGGCGCTTGCAATACGCCGCCGTGAAGAGTATGCAAAGGCCGATATTCCGATGTTGCCGGTTACGCATGGTGTTGAATTCACCAAAATCCAGATTTTGCTCTATACCATTCTGTTATTTATTGTCACCCTGATGCCGTTCATTATCCAGATGAGTGGCTTGATATATCTGTCAGGCGCGATTGCTTTGGGGATTGGATTTTTATACTACGCGATCAAGCTATACCGCGATAAGGAACCCAATGTGATTGCGATGAAAACTTTCGGCTATTCGATCTTTTATCTCAGCCTGTTATTTGGTTTTTTGTTGGCGGATCACTACGCCCGATTAATAATTCGGGAGTACTTTATTTAAGAGGTAATTAGTTACCAACAACATACATGACGATTTGTACGATGGTTACAATAGTACCAATAAACAACAGTCCAAATAGCAGCCCAATTCCAATAAAGTGCGATATTTTCCCGTGCTTGAAGTCTCGTTCGCGGTTCTCGTTGCTTTGTACTCCAATAAATGCCGACATTGTGCTTTTCAGCAATTGAAAAAAAGTAATGTTTATATCTTTATCTTCTTGTCTATCGGTGTTACCCACTTTGTTAATCCTCTGAATATTCGGTAGTCTGTTGCGTGGCTTTTCTGCCAGATTTAGCCAGATAATGATATAATCAAAGGGATTAGTATAGTGCTACTTTATGATTTGCATAGATGAATATCAGTCAGGTCGCGGTTATCGTCTGATTTTGACGCCGAATTGCTCGATAACATGGCGTCAACTGCTCGTGTTTTATCTCGGAACCTGTTGCCTTGCGATAATTATCGGACTTATTTTCAGTCTACAGGGGCAGTGGTTTGTTTTACCGTTTTCTGGACTGGAAATGGTAGTTTTGGGTTTTGCACTTTATACCACCTCTCGAAAAGTGCATCGTCGAGAGATAATTACCGCGAAGGATGATCGAGTCAAAATTGAAAAGGGCCTGCGTCGGAAAAAACAGCAATGGGTTTTTGAGCGTTGTTGGGTCAGGCTGCTCGACGAAAACCGGCACGAAACCCGGCGGATTCGGAAAATTGCACTGGGGTCGCATGGTCACTATGTTGAAGTCGGTAATTTCCTTAGTTATTTCGAGAAGGACGAGCTAGCGTTTCGATTGAAAGACGGTATAATCCGTGCGTGATTTTTTGCGTCGTTTGTTGACTGTGTCAAGCGGCATTCTTAAACTTAATGATAGCGGCAATTATTGCTCTGGCGTATAAAGCAGTCAGGGCGATTTTTTATGAAATTAATGGGGGATAATTAATGACCTTTCACAAACTGTCCGGGCGCATGTCCGCGACTGTAACCAGCATATTGTCATTGCTGTTTGTGTCGTCAGCGCATGCTGCCTACACGCTGAACATGACGCAGGGTGTTACCCCGATCAGTCGTGAAATTTACAGTTTGCACATGATTGTTTTCGGGGTATGCCTAACAATCGGGCTCGTCGTATTCGGGGCGATGGGCTGGTCAATACTCCACCATCGAAAATCAAAGGGTGCGGTAGCAGCTAATTTTCATGAAAGTACCACGGTCGAAATTATCTGGACTGTCATACCCCTTTTAATACTTATCGCCATTGCTATTCCGGCCACAGGTACATTGCTGGATCTGGAAGACGCGGAGACCAATGCCGATATTAATCTGGAGGTTACCGGGATTCAGTGGAAGTGGAAGTATCATTACCTCGATGAAGACGTAACATTCATCAGTTCCCTTGCCCAAAGCAGCCGGGACGTTATCAATGATCCGACGGGCAAGGAAAACTACCTGCTAGAAGTTGACGAACCCATTGTTCTGCCGATCAATAAGAAAGTCCGTTTTCTGTTCCATTCAAATGATGTCCTTCATGCATGGTTTGTTCCGGCCTTAGGGGTTAAGCAGGATGTTGTTCCCGGGTTCATTAACGATTCATGGGCAATTATCGAGGAGCCCGGTGTATATAGGGGGCAATGCGCTGAGCTTTGCGGTAAAGAACACGGTTTTATGCCGATTGTTGTAAAGGCAGTTACCGAGACTGAATACAGTCACTGGATTGCGGAAAGGAAAGCAAAGGCTGCAGCGGTTGCTGCTTCCGCAGATAAGGAATGGTCGATGCAGGATCTACTCGCCAAAGGTGAGGTTGTTTACCAGGCGAATTGTGCCGCCTGCCATGGTCCGACCGGGGCCGGTATACCCGGAGTATTCCCGGCGATGACCGATAGCCCGGTTGTTACGGGAGACGCGGCAGGGCATGTGAAAGTTGTCATGAATGGTCGTTCGGGCACTGCGATGGCTGCTTTTAAGAATCAGTTGAGCGATGTAGACCTGGCTGCGGTTATTACATTCGAAAGAAACAATTTTGGTAATAGCGTGGGTGACACGGTTCAGCCATCTGCCATCAAAAATGCAAGATAGGGGTATATAAATGACAACCGCAACTACACATGACGAAACCCACGACGAGCATGGGCCGGCCAAAGGCCTGATGCGTTGGGTAACCACGACCAACCATAAGGATATCGGCACACTATATCTGTGGCTCTCATTCATTATGCTGCTGACCGGTGGCACGATGGCGATGATTATTCGTGCTGAATTATTTCAACCGGGGTTACAATTCGTTGAACCTCAGTTTTTCAATCAGATGACGACACTGCATGGTCTGATCATGGTATTCGGCGCCATAATGCCGGCCTTCGTTGGTCTGGCTAATTGGCTGATACCGATGATGATCGGTGCGCCTGATATGGCCTTGCCGCGTATGAATAACTGGAGTTTCTGGATTCTGCCATTTGCCTTCACCATGTTGGCCAGCAC
>CAZYYM010000043.1:7670-27145 GCA_964651385.1 uncultured Gammaproteobacteria bacterium
CGTCACTTCGGTACCTCGTTCTTCGACGCTGCTGGTGGTGGTGATCCGATTATGTTCCAGCACGTTTTCTGGTTTTTCGGTCATCCGGAAGTCTATATCATGATATTACCCGCCTTCGGTGTTATCTCAGCCATCGTACCGACTTTTGCACGTAAACCGCTGTTTGGCTATAGCTCGATGGTCTACGCGACTGCCTCGATAGCGATCCTGTCTTTCACGGTATGGGCGCATCATATGTTCACCGTAGGTATGCCGGTCGCTGGAGAGTTGTACTTCATGTATGCCACTATTCTGATCTCGGTACCCACGGGTGTTAAGATTTTTAACTGGGTATCTACCATGTGGAGGGGTTCGATGACTTTCGAAACGCCAATGCTCTGGGCGATCGGGTTCATCGTTATGTTCACTATCGGTGGATTTTCCGGGTTGATGCTCGGTGTGGCACCGGTTGATACGCAGTATCACGATACCTATTTTGTGGTGGCCCACTTCCATTATGTGCTGGTAACCGGCGCGCTTTATTCGATTATCGCAGCCTTTTATTATTGGGTGCCGAAATGGACCGGCCATATGTATAACGAAACTCACGGTAAGATTCACTTCTGGTGGTCGACCATCTCGGTTAACGTATTGTTCTTCCCGCAGCATTTTATTGGTCTGGCAGGTATGCCTCGCCGTATTCCAGATTACTCGTTGCAGTTTGCGGAGTTCAACGCAATTTCAAGTATTGGGGGATTCGCTTTTGGTCTGGCACAAATATTCTTCCTGTACATAGTTATCAAAACCATTAAAGGTGGCGAAAAGGCGACTGATAAAGTCTGGGAAGGTGCAACCGGACTGGAGTTTGAAGCATTGTCTTCACCTCCGCCATATCATAGTTTTAATACAGCGCCTGACGTTAAGTAACTAGTGTAAGGTTGTTCCCGGTTGTTAAAGCCGGGGATAGATCAAATGCAAGAATGTCAACGAGATATTGAAGTAGATGCGCAGGCACGCAAAACACGTTTGAAATACATCGTAATTGCTCATCTGATTGTTGTGATATCTTTTTTTGTCGCTTCTTTTTACTGGGGCAATTTCGAATGACTACCAGGTCAACAGGCATAGTACCCCGATCACAGCTGGTCAAAATTGTATTGATACCGGTGTTAATGTTCGGATTTGGTTTTGCCCTGGTGCCGTTATACGATGTATTTTGTGACGTAACCGGGCTAAACGGTAAAACCGGTCGGGTGGAAGCATCGGCGATAGATGAGAGTCAGGTTGATAGTTCGAGGTCGATAGAAGTCCGCTTTCTGGGAAATACCAGTACGGGACTTCCGTGGAGTTTTGAACCCGTTGTGAGGAAAATGTTGGTGCATCCCGGCAAGATCTATGAAGCGTTTTACCGGGTAAGAAGTACTGCTGATAAGGAAACCATTGGTCAGGCCATTCCAAGTGTATCGCCCGGTTTGGCCGCAGAGCATTTTAATAAGACGGAATGTTTTTGTTTTACACAACAGAAACTGGCTGGACACGAAAGCAAGGAGATGCCACTAAGGTTTATTATCGGTAAAGATATTGATGAGAGGATTGAACAGATAACTCTGTCGTATACGTTTTTTAATATTGACAATAGTTAAATTTATTTTAACCAAAAATTTTATATAACAAATTGCAAGTTTAGGATAAAGAGAGACAACCCATGAGTACAGCATCAAAAGATGATTATTACGTGCCGCATGGCACTCATTGGCCAATCATAGGCTCAATCGGTTTAACCACAACCGTAGTCGGATTAGCCAGATTTTTACACGGCGCTGAAATGACTATGATGTTTCTTGGCATCGCCATAGTGATATTCATGATGTACGGCTGGTTCGGGCAGGTCATCGATGAAAGTATCAAAGGACTGTATAACAAGCAGGTCGACATGTCGTTTCGTTGGGGTATGGGCTGGTTTATCTTCTCAGAAGTGATGTTCTTTGCAGCATTTTTTGGTGCATTATTTTACGCGCGTGTCTTTTCGGTTCCCTGGCTGGATGGCGCTTCGAACAATGGTGCGACTGCAGAATTGCTGTGGCCGAATTTTGAAGCGGCCTGGCCATTGCTTGCCGTGCCGTTGGCCGATAAATTCGCCGTGGCCAAAGAAGCAATGGGTGCATGGGGTTTACCGGCGCTCAATACGGCTATCTTGTTAAGTTCGGGTGTTACAGTTACTTTAGCGCATCATGCATTAAAGCGTCAGGACCGTGATTGGCTGGTTTACTGGTTGTTTGCTACTGTAGCTCTGGGTTTTCTATTTGTCGGCTTACAAGCCTGGGAATATTCTCATGCTTATAGTGAAATGAACCTGCGTCTGGATTCGGGTATATACGGCAGCACCTTCTTTATGCTAACTGGATTTCACGGTTTCCACGTAACCATGGGAGCGACCATGTTATTGGTGATCATGATTCGTTCGATGAAAGGTCACTTCTCCCCCGAAAGTCATTTCGCATTTGAAGCGGTGGCCTGGTACTGGCATTTTGTGGACGTGGTCTGGTTAGGACTGTTTATTTTTGTTTACTGGATTTAAATCCAAACGTTTTGCAGAAATAAAAAAGCTCGGTTAAGGGGTTCGCTACTTATTTTACGGATCCCATTACAGTAGTCATTAAAGACAAATAATAAAATTAAAGCAGCAAAGGTTCGCCTTTGCTGCTTTTTTCGTTATTTCATATTTCAAGTTAGTATTTTAACCCCAATTTCTATAAGTTACCGTAATTGTTGAATTGCTGGTTTAAGAAATTCTGAAATACTAGTAACGATCTCTGAAAAATCAATGGGTATATGCTCTTGAGCAACCCTATTACGAAAAGCTTCCCACTGTTTTTGTTTACTCTGTACAAAATCCGGGCTAAACGCTGTGATTTCTTTAGGTAATTCTGTTTCTCGATTATCCATTGTTAATTGGATTGCTTTTGATAGCTCCTCATTAGCAAACTCAAATTGCCGTGATAAAAGCCAAATATCGTAAAAATCTTTCATTCTGCTATTGAGCTCACCAAGCTTGATCATGGCCTCGAATTTCTCAGCAATGGCACTTTCTCGGCTATAACACAGTAATTCCGGTGCTGGTAAATCAAGAACTGTCGGCAAAGCCATTAGTTCTGGCGATGGATGCACTATATCTCCAAATCCGACATCTATTTGCATGATCACTCGTGCATTTTCCAATGTACCAACGAAACGTACACGCACACCTTCATAATCAGCGTCTTCTTTAATTCGTTCACCTTTGATTGTAGATGCATCAAAAATCAACCCATCTTCAGTATTTATAGATGCTATTTCAGTTACCTGATGGCAAATACTTTCAATCTCATTAACTGTTATACCCAACATATCAATATCCATTGTTGGGCGTGTTTCAGGGAATATCCACGCACTCAACATTAATGCGCCTTTTAGAATAAATTTATCAGCATGGTCAGATTGATTTAATCGATACAGAAACCTTTCCATAGCATAATACTGAAGCAATTCAGCAAAAGGACGTTTGTCTTCTTGAGACTTGTTTTTAAGTTTCTGACGTATAGAGGCTCCAATATTTTTAGTCAAAGTGTCGCCTCCAGATAAGGCCGCATAATGCTCTCAACACGACATACTTTTGCATACTTCATCAATGCGTTGACATTGATCTTTTTCTGATCTCTATAAAGTTTAAGCGCTTCTAGCACCATATCCATACCGAGTTTATTACGGTATTTAAAACAATCAGCCAGCGTTTTTTCAACACTGTAAATCTGTACCGTTGCTCCATCTATTTGATGCTTTTCGATACCCTCCTTAAAAGCTGCTTCAGAGAACTTATAGGCATGTATTGGTGGATTATCGAGTGATGGCATTCTAGATTCACGAGAGACTGCTACAGATACCTCATGAGGTATCTGTGTAGTGATTTCATGATAAGACAGAGCTGAGGTCAGGCAAACTACTGATTTAGGGAAGCGAAGAGCCACTGTGACAAGATCAGGCTGATTGATTGCGGGTAGATCCGCTAGGCGGTAAATGCCTCTTGAAATCTGATTTATAAGTCCATTGTCTCGCATTTTATATAGTGTATAGCGAGATATTCCCTGCTTGATAGCTTCGCTCATACTGAGTTGGCCATCGTGTTTCAGGAATATTTTTTCTGGCTTCATTTTAATTAGCGAATCAGACATATTGTAACCATTTTTTAATATATGGTGACAATAAGATTTATTTGTGTTGAGGGCAAGTATTAAGGTTTTTAAATTTTCGATGCTGACTGTTTCTTTGTACCATCAATATCGTCCAAGTAGGCATTCAATATTTTTCTCATAACGTCACAAGCTCAAGGTTGATCTGCATTAAGATGCTCCTGTAATTGCTTCACCCCGGCAATTGCATCATTCAGCTCAGATTCATATAGTGGAACCAGCGAGGCGTGAGAAGCTGGGTTCATGACTCTCTTCAGAACGTCCTGAGTTTTTTCGATAGGCCTTACCTTGTTTTCATTCAACTCATATTGTTTAATTAGGTAAGTAATAAGCTCGTCCTTCAGTTTTATTAGCTTGTCTTTCTCATCTTCACTTAATGATCCGTCATTAGTACAATCTATTTTCAATTTTTTGACCACATCGAGCGGTAGTTCATTTTTCACAAATAGTTCATTGGCTCTACGGAAAAATTAGTGGGTAACTATTGAGAAAAAACTTAAAGAAGAGAATGAAATGATTTCTAGCGTTGAGCGGATTTTACCAAGAGCTGTCGATCGATTTAAGGAATTAGTCAATAACTTACCGGAAGCATTGCAAAATGACTTGGATGCATTAAGGACACAAGTTAAAGAGTTACTAGGCAATGAAATTATCATGAAGCCTATTTCTGATGGTAGTTGGAAGGCCACCTACCGAGGCAGCTTTAGGGGGCTGCTTCGGCTAGGTGGCACATCAATGGTTAAAATAAGTGACGAATCCCTTAAACCGAGCTTTTTTTACCGATTGTAAAATCGAATATCAGGCGACGAATGCTGACTTCATCGAATTGAAGGCATTCTTTTCGATTTGGCGAATACGCTCGGCAGAGACACCAAATTCATCTGCCAATTCCTGTAAAGTTGCCTTTGGTTCACTTAACCAGCGACGAGAGACTATCGACTTGCTACGGTCGTCAAGATTGTCCAGTGCTTCGCCAAGTTGTGCTGAATTGCGTTGTTCGGAGTCATTGTATTCGAGCAGATATTCTGGTGACGGTGTGCTCGATACCAGAGTATTTTCCGGCGCCAGGTAGGCAGAATCATCGTCTTCGTCACTACTCATATTAAAACCAATATCATGGTTATTCAGGCGATTTTCCATCTCCATGACATTTTCTCGGGTCACACCCAGCGTCTCCGCAACGTGTGAGATTTCTTCGGGTTTAAACCAGCCGAGGCGGGTCTTCTGGCTCCGTAACTTAAAGAACAGTTTGCGCTGCGCCTTTGTAGTCGCAATTTTAACGATCCGCCAGTTTTTCAGGATATATTCGTGAATTTCGGCTTTTATCCAGTGCACGGCAAAAGAAACCAGCCGAACACCGATTTCAGGATTAAAACGCTTTACCGCTTTCATCAGGCCAATATTGCCTTCCTGTATTAAATCAGCGATTGCAAGTCCGTAACCGGAATAATTGTTGGCGACTTTGATAACGAAACGAAGGTGGGGTAAAACCAGTTTCTGTGCAGATTCGATATTGCCTGTTTCCTGCAAATCGGTGGCAAGTTCGATTTCTTCCTCATGAGTCAAAATTGGAACACGTCTCGCTGCCTGAATATAGGCATCAAGATTAGATGTGCCCAACAAGACGGGCATAGTATTATTAGTAGTGACCAGTTCTGTGCTCATAGTAAACCTCTGTTTGATATAATTTTAGCACTCAATCCGCACGAGTGCTAAATATTAGAACATAAAAATGGCACACAGTTCAAGTTTATTAGAAAATATTAATATACAGACTAAATGTATGGATATTAAGGCTTTTTCAGAAAAAAATATTTGTTTTCTTGATCTGCCGGGAAAAGGCATTGAATGAGAGGCTATCCGATTTCCATGTAGTCGTAATCTATAAGCCGGCTAAACAGAATAATTCTTCGCTGTGCGAATTGAATGTGGTGCCGGTATAATGCAATGAAATTTAATTATGCTTGTGATTGCTCAGGCATTACCAGAATCTAATTTAAAGGTCGGAATCCAGTGAAATCTGTTATTGAAAATCGTGTATCCGAATTGCTTGCCGCCGATGCACGAACCTTCTTAAGAGGCCGGAAAGTAGGGTTAGAAAAAGAAAGCCTGCGTGTTGCAGGCGATGGCCGAATTGCGCAAACATCTCATCCACAAGGATTGGGTTCTGCCCTGACAAATCCCAATATAACCACCGATTATTCGGAAGCATTACTGGAACTGGTAACGCCACCGTTTGAAAGTTTTGATGAAACTCTGCGCTTTCTTGATGATACCCATCGATTCGTTTATGGCCAATTGGATAATGAAATTCTATGGTCTACCAGTATGCCGTGCGTAATCGATGGCGGATCGAGCATTCCTGTTGCGGAATATGGTTTATCGAATGCAGCAAAAATGAAAACCGCCTACCGCCGGGGCCTCGGGCATCGATATGGTAGAATGATGCAGGCAATAGCGGGTGTTCACTTTAACTATTCGTTTCCTTTGTCCTTCTGGAAAACTTATCAGGAACTTGTTGGCGATAGCCGAGATAGGCAGGATTTTATTTCCGAATCCTATATGGGTATGGTTAGAAATTTACAACGTTTTGGCTGGTTAGTCCCTTACCTGTTTGGTGCATCGCCGGCAATATGCGGCTCATTTCTTGGAGCATTGCCCGATTCGCTGGAGAAGCTATTCGACCATACCTACTATCGTCCGTATGCCACCTCACTTCGTGTCGGTGATATCGGTTATCAAAATAATAAAGGAGGTGAGGCCGGAATTTGTGTTAACTATGACAATTTGAAAAGTTACATTAATAGTCTCAGACAAGCGATTTCAACGCCTTATCAAAAGTATGAAAAAATAAATCTTTGTGCCGACGGAGAATGGCAGCAGCTCAATAGCAATATATTACAGATAGAAAACGAGTACTATTCGAGTGTACGTCCCAAACAGATTTTGTACGGTGAGGAAAAGCCGACACTGGCGCTGGCTAAACGAGGCATAGCCTATATTGAACTGCGCTCACTAGATGTCAATGTTTACGAACCGCTCGGGATCAATCACGAACAGATGCTGTTTCTCGAGTCTTTTCTGCTCTTCAGCCTGTTACTACCAAGCGAGCCCTACCCTGAGCATGAATTAGCGGAGATAAAACAAAATATTAATGCCGTTGCAGAACGCGGACGGGACCCTGAATTGCGGTTGAGGAAATCGGGTAAAGGAATTTATTTGCGTGACTGGGCCAGAGAATTATTGGAACAAATGTCGATGTGCTGCGAATTGCTCGATGATGGCAAGGCTGAGCACATTTATTGCTCTGCTTTGCAGCAACAACGGGCTAAAATTGAAGATGCAGACCTGACTCCCTCGGCGCGAATATTGACCGAGATGATCGAAAACAGGGAAGAATTTTTTGATTTTTCATTACGTTTATCGAAGCAGCATCAACAATGGTTTTCTGGTCGACCGTTGGATACTGAAAGACAGGCAAGGTTTGAGGAGGAGGCCCGGTCATCTATTCAACGGCAGCTTGAAATAGAGCAGTCGGATGACATTCCCTTTGAACAGTTTATGCGAAATTATTTTGAGCAGAGCTGAATCGCCAACAGCGCCGCGGGTTTTAATTTAGAGCTTCGTTCTGACGTTTAATATTGACCAGGGTACGAATTCGATTGAGTAAATCGTCTTCGTCGAGCGGTTTCGTGATGAAATCGTTGGTGCCTGCACCGAATATTCCGGTGAAATCAGTTTTTTCGTCTTCTCCGGGTTCGATGGTCATTAGAAGTACCGGTAGTGCCAGATAGTCCAGCCCAAGCTGATTACGTATTTGCTGGACCAGTTCGAAACCATTCATTTGGCTCGACAGAATCAAATCAGTAATGACGACATCGACAGTGCATCTATGGTGGATATGGATATCTTCCTTAATAAATTCGATGGCATCCTCTGCTTCTTTAAAATGGTTGAACTGAATGCCATTTTTGGTTAAAACAGCGCTGGTAATAGCCGTGGAGGTAGCACTTTTGTCCACATAAACTACTTTGACGGGTACTGCTGTATCCTTGCCGAGGAAGTTGAGAATAAAATTAACCAGTGCCTTATGACCCTCGGCCTTGTCAAAGTAGGCAGTCACTGCATTCGAGTCGTCTGAACCTGGATGCATGATGCGTGTATTTGTATCTCCCGATACAACGAAAATGGCCGTGTCGCGGTTTTTAGACGAATGCCGGATACTTTCGATCAGCCTGTAGCCATCCATATCGCTCAGGGTAAGGCCGGTTGCAATGATTTCGAATTCAAATCGCTTGACGGCCGTAATAGCCTCTTTGCCGGTAGCGCATGCGATAATATCGAGATCCGGCAATTCACGGGCAATTTCTTTGTAAAGAATAGCCCTGGCTGAATCTGAGGAATCTATCAGCAAAAGGCGACGTTTATTCAGCATAGTAACGATTTACGAGGGTTCGATTTGATTCAAATGTCTAGCTACTGCAATCCAGGAGCCCGCAAGCCCGAGTAACGTACTTGATGATAGCAGAATGATAAAGTCGTGCATCGAAAAAGTCACAAATACCAGTTCAGTCTGATACAGCAGATTTAAGCGGTTGAGCGGGCCAGATATTGCCAGGTACCCGATTTCAACAATAATCCAGGAGCAGATGCCACCAAATAGTCCGTACCAGATTCCCCCATATAGAAATGGTCGCCGTATAAAAGCATTGGTTGCGCCAATCAGCTTGGTAACAATAATTTCCTGATAACGACTCTGAATATCGAGACGTATGGTATTTCCAATGATTAGTAATACGGCAAAAGCGAATAGAATGGTAATAATTGCAACCGAACGTTGAGCGATCTCAAGAATGGTATAGAGACGCTCCAGCCATTCGGTATCGAGCTTTGCAATATCGACCTCTGGAATCGCCTGAAGCCTGTTGAGCAAATTCCTGACCTCAAAGGTATCCATTGCTGCAACAGGTTCGACAATGATGGTATGGGGTAAAGGATTACTCGACAGTGTGTCGATGCTTTTTCCGAATCCGGAATCTTGCCTGAAGAACTCGAGTGCGTCAAAACGGGAAACAAAATCCGTCGATTGAACCTGTTCCATGGCGTCAATTTGGCGTTGCAGCGCCCGGGCATTTTTTTCATCGGTGTTGAGTCCCAGATAAAGGCTGATCTGAGTTGTTGAGCGGAAATCCCCCGACATCGCATCGACATTTTTCAGGAAAACGAAAAAGCCGCCGGGCAATGACAGAGTGATACCAATTACCGCGACGGTCATTATCGTGGTTGCAGGCGCCTGATAAATCTTACCAAGGCTGAAAACCAGGGATTGAATGTGATGGAGAATATAGGCGCTTAGCCGGTTAGTCGTCGCGGGTTTGTTTCGTCGAACATTGCTGGTACGCATCGCAGTCCGCCAGACTAATGATAAAATTCGGTTGCTTCAACCGATTCATCCAGACCGTTTTCTATTAGCTTGCCACGATTTAAGGTGAGAACCGGTTTTTTTAATTCATCAATCAGGTTCAGGTCGTGGCTTGCCACCAGCACGGAAACACCAACCTGGTGGAAGTCGACAAATATTTGCATAATTTCCCGCGATAATACGGGGTCGAGATTTCCGGTTGGCTCATCAGCAAGTAATAGCATTGGTTTGTGCACCACTGCGCGGGCAATACCGACGCGTTGCTGCTCTCCGCCCGATAGCGTGATCGGCATTGATTTTTCTTTGTGTAACAAACCAACCTTATCGAGGGCAGCACGGGTACGTTTGGCAACTTCCTGTGGTCTGTAGCCCTGAATAGTCAAAGGTATGGCGACGTTATCAAAAACCGGTCGGTCAAATAACAACTGGTGATCCTGAAATATAATACCGATATTACGACGAACATAGGGTACACGATTCTTTGGAATGGTATTCAAATTGATTCGGTTCAACAATGCCTGACCACGCGTCGGTTTCTCGATCAGCGAGATAATTTTTAACATCGTACTTTTACCAGCGCCGGAATGCCCGGTTAGAAAAGCCATTTCACCGGCTCCGAGCTGCATCGAAACGTTATTCAGGGCATCCTGACCGCCCTCGTAGCGCTTGGTAACGTTATGAAACTCGATCATCGGCTAAAATACTCAAACATCAGATTCGGAAAGCAGGGCATCAACAAATTCGTGGCTGTTAAATGGTCTCAAATCTTCAACCGATTCGCCAATGCCAATATAACGTATCGGTAGTTGGAGTTGCTCAGCCAGGCTGAAAATCATACCGCCTTTGGCGGTACCATCGAGTTTGGTGAGGATCACTCCGGATACACCGACGGATTTTCTGAAATGGCTGGCCTGGGCCAGCGCATTTTGTCCGGTCACCGCATCGAGTACGAGCATGGTTTCATGCGGGGCGTTGGTATCAAGCTTGCCCATCACACGTTTGATTTTCTCCAACTCATCCATCAGATTGTTTTGGGTGTGCAGCCGACCGGCTGTATCAGCAATCAGGACATCGATATTTCGCGTCCTGGCGGACTGCAAAGCATCAAAGATAACGGAAGCTGAATCGGATCCCTGGGCTTGCTTGACCACAGGTATTTCAAGCCGGTCGCCCCAGGTTTGCAATTGCTCCACTGCGGCGGCGCGGAAGGTATCGCCTGCCGCCAGCATGACACGATGCCCCTGATTTTTAAATTGCTGGGCGAGCTTACCGGCAGTGGTAGTTTTACCGGCGCCATTGACCCCGACCATTAAGATGACGTAAGGCCCGTTCTCATTATCGATTTGTAATGGAATATTGCAGGGTTTGAGGATGTCTTCCATAATCTGTTTGAGCGCACTATAAAGGGTTTCACCATCAGTCAGCTGCCGGCGTTCGAGTCGTTCGGTCAAATGCTGGATAATTGCCTGTGTTGCCTGAAACCCGACATCGGCCAGCAGCAGCTGCTCTTCAAGCTGGGTGAGCAAATCGGCATCGATTGATTTTTTTCCAAGCAGCAGATTAGCCAGACCCGATGACAGGACTTCTCGTGTTTTACTCAGTCTTTGACGTAACGATGCCAATAGGCCTCGTGGCTTTTGAGCAGATATTTCGTCAGATTCCGAGCTCGATTTAAAACCGAACATTATTTTACCCATGGCGAATAATTCAGGCACAATATGCTACCAGAAAGCATTGCCGAGTGTGCAGACACATTCCGAATCATTATCGATATGGGCGATATATTTTGACATTAACAGAACAATGATCGTATTTAAATTTAAAGCCGTAATACTGCTACGCCTCATTGTTTCTTTTTGGTTGCATACACTAACTTTTCAAAAGGTTTTCAAAAATGGACTGAACCTTATAGTAAGGGAAGCTCACCGTGCACCCGTGCTAGTTTCACAGCTTTGGTATCACGTCGGACCGAGTTATCAACATGACCGTATTACGGGTATATCGCGTGCGCTTGAATCCCCGGTATTTCGGGGCACGGAATAGACTGTGGCAGGTAATTTCTCACCTATCGTGGCCGAAAATGGCGCTTGTGACAATGCTCTCACAGGTAAACATTACACGGCTTATTATCAAAGTTTCACCAGTCACTGGCCGCACATCTGTCTGCAACGCGAAGCTGATGCTATGGCAGGTTTAGTTCTTGGTGAATTGATGGGGCTGACAAGCTAGAGATCAATGGCTAAAGCCCAATTATCGCAGGTACGTATCATTGGCGGACATTGGCGTGGTCGGCACCTACCCGTACCAACGGTTGAAGGTCTGCGCCCAACCCCTGACCGGATTCGCGAAACCCTGTTCAACTGGTTAGCCAGGGATTGTCAGGGTGCAAATGTACTGGATTGTTATGCCGGTAGCGGGGCTCTGGGCTTTGAGGCGGCATCACGCGGGGCCAGTCAAATAACCTTGATCGAAAAAAACAAACAAGCCTGGAATAATCTAAGAAGTCAGAAGCAACAACTGCAAGCCGATAATATCGATCTATTCAACAGCGATGCTTTGGTTCAGATAGCTACCCTGGAACGACGTTACGATATCGTTTTTGTCGATCCGCCATATGCTAAACCGGCTTTACGTGACAATGTCATACAAAGCCTGATAGAAAAAGCAAAGCTCAATGACGGCGCCCGAATCTATCTGGAATGGCCGCAGGAGGAAATATTCGAATTAACACTACCGGAACTATCCTGGTGGAAGCGGAAAAAGGCGGGCCGGGTCCATTATGCTATAGCCGAATGGCGGTTAAGCCGTTAAAATCGCGCTGTTTTTGATACGATACGAATTACCTCAGTATTTTTAACTCTCACGGAATTTGCTATGACCCGCACAGCGATATATCCAGGTACTTTCGATCCGGTGACGCGCGGTCATATTGATATCTGCGAGCGAGGCTTAAAAATGTTTGATGAAATTGTCATCGGTGTTGCCGACAGCCTGGCCAAACAGCCTTTTTTCAATATTGATGAACGTCGGGATATGCTCGAGACGGTATTTGCCGATAACGACCGGATTTCGATTCGGCCATTTTCCGGCCTGTTAATCGACTTTGCACGGGAGTGTGATGCCAAGGTGATTATCCGTGGACTTCGCGCTATATCCGATTTCGAATACGAAGTTCAACTCGCCGGTATGAATCGATCACTGGCCCACGAAATCGAAACGGTATTTCTGACCGCTGCACAACGCTACGCTTTTGTATCTTCCAGCCTGGTACGAGAAATTGCGAAGTTTGACGGTGATGTATCTGAGTTTTTACATCCTGAAGTACTCAAGCTTCTGACCGATAAAATCAGGAGTAATCGTTAAATGCTCAAACAGTACGCAAAGTAAAATCCGGGAGGCTACAAGCATGGCATTAATGATTACCGACGAATGTATTAATTGTGACGTGTGTGAACCCGAGTGTCCCAACGAGGCGATTTATCCGGGTGAAGAAATCTATGAAATTAACCCGAACCTGTGTACCGAATGTGTTGGTCATTTTGAAACATCGCAATGTGTTGAAGTCTGTCCGGTCGACTGTATTCCGCTGGACCCGGATCGTCCTGAAACACAGGAAGATTTGCTACTGAAATATCAACACCTGACAGGCAACGAGTAGGTCAGTGATAATATGATAAAGAAACAAATCAAGCCTCAGTTAGCGGGGGTTTTTTTGTGCCTGGTTAGTCTTAGCCAGGTTTCGGTAGCCGGTGATTATGCAGTTGCTTCGGCCCATCCATTGGCGACCCAGGCCGGTATTGAAATTTTAAAACAGGGTGGTAATGCCTTCGATGCCGCGATAGCGGTGACCAGTACGCTGGCGGTAGTTGAACCTTATTCGTCTGGAATCGGTGGCGGCGGGTTTTATTTATTGCACGATGAAAAGAATAATAAACAGATAATGCTCGATGCTCGTGAAAGAGCACCATTGAAAGGGCGCCGAGATATGTACTTAAATACGGATGGTAGCGTTAATCATGACCTTTCGATGAATGGTGCTACCTCGGCGGGAATTCCCGGTATACCTGCGGCGCTGGATCATTTACAGAAAAATTACGGCCGGTTACCTCTGAGTAAAACATTCGCCAAAGCGATCCAATATGCCGAAAACGGATTTGAGGTGGATCGGGTTTATCATCAGCTTGCTAAATTTCGGCTTGAGGTATTGCGGCGTTTTGTTTCCAGTCGAAACATATTTTTAAGCGATGGCGAAATACCGGATGTGGGTAGCCTGATTAAACAGGCGGATCTTGCCGGTACTTTAAGGCAACTCGCCGAACGGGGTCGGACCGGATTTTACCGGGGTAACGTGGCACGAAAAATGGTCGATAGTGTCAGGTTGCATGGTGGTGTCTGGTCGTTGCAGGATTTAAAACAGTATCAGTTAATTGAACGCGAACCGATTCGTTTTCATTATGGCGGCGCTGAGTTTATCACGGCGACATTGCCTTCGTCGGGTGGCATCGTACTGGCCAGTATATTTAACATGCTGGCTGAACTGGATTATCAAAATGCCGGTGACCTGCAGAAAATTCACAGGCTTGTTGAAACCATGCGCCGAGCTTATCGGGATCGCGCCGAATACCTGGGCGATAGTGACTATGTGGATATTCCTGAAAAACAGCTAACCAGCATCGAATATGCTAAGCAAATTTTGTTGAATTTTTCAGGGGACAGGGCAACCCCCAGTTCGACACTTGGTAAGATTAGCGATGATGCGGCAGGGACCGATACCACACATTTCTCAATTATCGACTCCGATGGCAATATGGTTTCAGCAACTCTGTCGGTCAATTATCCGTTCGGTTCGGGATTAATCGCCGATGGCACCGGTGTTTTGCTGAACGATGAAATGGATGACTTTTCCGCGAGCCCCGGAGTGCCGAATGCTTACGGCTTGCTAGGCAGTGATGCCAACGCGATACAACCGGGTAAACGCATGCTTTCCAGTATGACCCCGGCCTTCGTGAAATTGCCGCACAAAACACTGATTTCTGGAACACCGGGGGGTAGTCGAATAATCACCATGCAATTACTTGGCATGCTGGAATTTCTTCGTGGCGGAAGCGCCGAGCAGATTGTCTCCTTGCCGCGGTTTCATCACCAGTACTATCCGGATAGTATTTACTACGAAGAAAATGCCTTTGACGATGCCACCCAGTTAAACTTAAAGGCCTTAGGGCACGAATTAAAGCAATCTTCTTACCGATACGGCAATATGCAAACCATTGTCGTGAATAAAAAAAATGGTGAGATTCAGGCTGCCTCTGATCCACGGGGTATCGGTAGTGCAATTGTCGGGCAATAAAGCGTTAGGTCCAGTTCTATTGCAAGATTTTGCCAACTCTATGTTGTAAGACGGGTAATAGATCCGTTTCAAACCAGGGGTTTTGCATCAACCAGCGATTATTACGCGGGGTGGGGTAAAGGTAGCAGTTCAGGCCAGTAATTCTGCCAGGATTTTACCAGTTCAGTGAGATTGCCCTTGAAATTCGAAAAATGGTATAACTGCGCATATCGTCCAAGTACCAGTGTCATTTGAATATTAGCTGCCTCATCTAATAAAGGTTGTCGCCAGGTGCTGGCGCATTCTGGTCTGGGTGGTAAGTCACCGGATTTACCGGTTCCGGGGAAACAAAACCCCATCGGCAAAATTGCAATCAGATCGGCGTCATAAAAAATATTATCGTTTATGCCCATCCACTCGCGTAGGCGTTTGCCACTGGCATCGTCGAATGGTTTTCCTGATTCGTGCACCTTGCGGCCAGGTGCCTGCCCCACAATGAGTATTCTGGCGTTTTCATTAAGCTGCAGTACCGGGTTCGCTCCCAGTGGCAGTTGCTGTTCACATATGCGGCATGCTCGTACCTGCTTTAGCAGCGATTTTATATTACCCGGCATACCCGGGCATTTCGCGGTCGAGCACACGTTTCATCGCTTCGAAATACAAATGATGACGTTGCCCTTTGTGGCGATCATTTTCATCAGGTGTCTGTACCTGCTTAACCACTTCGGGCGGAATACATACAAGATCCCGGCCGCTACTCATTGCTAGTATTTGTGCGCGGCAGACACGCTCCAGCAAATACAGCATATGGTATGCCTGAGCAACCGTATCAGATACCACCAGGACACCATGGTTTTTCATGAACATAACAGACTGTTGGCCTAATATTCCGGCGAGGTGTTCACCTTCTTCAAGTGTATCTGCAGTGCCGCGATATTCGTCTTCGTAGGCAATATACCCATCAAAAAAGGCGGCGGTTTGCGTCGCCGGCACGAGGCGATTATTTTCCAGCATATTCAACGCCACAGCCCAGGTCTGATGGGTGTGCATGACCACACGGGCACCACTGATACGATGAATGGGCGCGTGAATGCACTGCGCCGAGAGTTCGACGACGCCTTCACCTTCGAGCGTATCGCCGGCTTCATTAAAGCTAATCATGTCGCTGGCGCGGGCCTCCGACCAGTGCAGGCCATAAGGTAATACCAGGTAACGATCATCATATCCGGGCACAGTCACGGTAAAGTGATTGTCAATGCCTTCCTCAAGCTGGTGATACACTGCCAGACGATGCGCTGCGGCAAGATCTATTTTAGCCTGCAAAACCGGGTCGGTAATCTGTTCAGAGTCAAGTGCGTGTAATGACATGAGTACTCCGGTAAAATTCTGTGGTACTTTATAATAAACCAGATTTTCCGATTGAGACAGGCGCATGTATGGCTGGCGCCGGAAAATAGTCAATTATTAGTTGCACTGGCGAGCCGGATAACTATGATGAATGGGTCACAACCTGGAAAATTGAGGTAAATTATGACTAATCCGATCAGAGCAGCCGATGCCCCTTTCGCGGTCGAAGTTGAAGCGGGTAAAGCCTACTTCTGGTGCGCCTGTGGTAAAAGCAGTAAGCAGCCGTTTTGCGATGGTTCGCATAAAGACACGGAATTCACACCAGTTAAATATGAGGCAGGTGAAAGCAAAAAGGTTTTCTTCTGTGGTTGTAAGCAGACTTCGGGTCAGCCACTATGCGATGGTAGCCATAAGGCTTAGAGTCCTGGCTGTAGTTATAGTTGTCAAATTTGCTATTCTGGACCGTTTTGTGTTCAATTTTACCTTTCACTCACCTGTTCGGTGATCCTGAACAGGTTTATTCCTCTAAAGGTAACACCGAAGATAGTATTACTAAGCTCTCTCATTTCAGCGACTTAGCCATCATCGCGCAAAATTAATTCTCACCCATGGTTAATCCATCCAGTGATACATGCCCAGCCTGAGTTTATTTTCGAGCGGGAATGTGTTGACTATATCCTGCTGCACTTGCATTCGATCCGTATAGAGTTGTTTGGCACGGTATTGAGCCTGCGATTTTTCGAGCTCAGATCGAGCAAATAAACTCAATATCTTACCGATAATATTTCCAGATATTGAAATCGGCTGAGAAAAGGATTTATCAAGTTCTACGGTAGTAGAGGAAAAGTTGGTCAGAGTGTTGCTGGTCATATGAGGCTCCTCAATTATCTTTTGTTGATAGTGAAGATAGTTTGAAACATTTAAACAGGCGAAACATGAAGTTAGTTTGACCAGTTTGTGACGATTTCATGACGATATCTGGTGAACAACGCAGAATTCGTTAACAAACAGCGGGATTTTTGTAAATATGATCCGAAATTGCGAGCTGGCGCAGTATGAAACATGATTTACAGGTTTAATTAATTCAGGCTGGAAACCGTACGATATCAGCTTAGTTATCTGGACGAGCAGGTAATCATGGAGCCTTAGGTATTCGATTTGCTGGTTTGTCTGGTCGAAAACAGGGACCGGGTTGTTACGCGGGCCGAGCTATTGGATAACCTGTGGGAAGGCAAAGTGGTGACCGATACGGCTCTGAGTGCGAGGTTGAAAGATGCTCGCAAAGCGATTCATGACAGTGGTTCGCGCTTCCGCGCTTGCTTCACTTCGATGAGTCAGACCCTGAGCTACTGAATTTAATTCTCCTCAGCGTTAACTTTGTGACGGGCTTAAGGCCCGTCTTTTTTTGATATCTCTATAAACATACCGGCTAATTGAATTCACTATTCAAGACGCGACCCAATGGTTTCGAGTCTTAATGCGCATTTTCAACACCGAATATGTTTTCCAGCGGACTGATTACGGCTGAGCCGCCGCGGCCTATGACGTGCGTGTAGATTTCGGTAGTTCTTACGTCACTATGGCCGAGTTGTTCCTGTACGGTACGTATATCGGCGCCTCGCTCCAGGAGGTGGGTAGCAAATGAATGTCGGAGCGTGTGACAGCTTGCCGGACGGTTAATTCCTGCATTCTTAACGGCTCTTTTAACCGCTTTTTGAAAACAGGACTCATCCAGGTGATGTCGTCGAATAATACCACTGCGAGGGTCGACACTTCGCCTTGTCGCAGGGAAAACATATTGCCAGCCCCATGAAGTGGCCGCATTCGGGTATTTTCTTTCCAGCGCGTAAGGTAAATATACTCGACCATAGCCCTCGGCAATATCTCTTTCGTGTATCAATTTTGTGTATTCTAAATGCCTGCCAAGTGGCACAACCAGTTCTTTAGCAAGCGTCACTACTCGATCTTTACCGCCTTTTCCACCGATCACAGTAACGGAAAGACGATCTAAATCGATATCCTGAACCCGAAGCCGGATACATTCCATCAAACGGAGCCCTGAACCATAAAGTAAACACCCCACCAGCCAATGCACGCTTTCAAGGCCAGATAATAAACTTGCAACTTCTGATCGAGACAATACCACTGGTATCTTCGTTTTCTTTTTGGATCTAACGATATTCGGAATATTCTGCAAAGGCCTGTCAAGCACTTTGCGATAAAGAAACACCAACGCATTAAGCGCCTGTCCTTGTGTAGCCGGAGCAACATTCCGATTAATTACCAGGTGTGTCAAAAATTCGGAAACTTCATCCTCTCCCATCGCTTCTGGATGGCGCTTACCGTGATATAAAATAAAACGTCTAATCCAGTCGACATAGGCCTGTTCGGTTCTTATCGCATAGTGCTGCACACGCATTAACCGGCGTACTTTTTCAAGGAATGGGGATTTTCTTCGATTACTATCCATAGATAATTATTCTCAATATGTTCTCATTATTAAACGATACCGTACAACTCCCGTTTCTACAAGGGTATAGATGGCACTAAGCTACCTATGCCCGTACAAATGATGTAATTCAAAATTTGTTGACGACCGACTCGTGTGATAAGTTACTGGATTATCGGGATTTTAGAAAAACAAGTGGAATTACCTGAATGAAAAGTATACTAAATATCATCAATCGGCAAAGATGGCAGATTGCGGCCGAATTAGGCTGTTATGTGCTAGGTAGAATTTAGTATCAATCAAACAAATTGAGGAATATATGAATTTACAGAAAATATTATTAATAACGATAATTGCAGGTGTTTTTTCTGGTTGTGCAGGTGGGCCATGGTATTTCTACAAATCAAATTTGAATAATTTGTCAGTAGGTCAAAGTAAAAGTAGCCTTCTTACGGGCTTTTCTAATAAAGACAACCCAAAAACAGTGCCATTAGTTATTAGAGCAACTAAAACCATAAATGGAGAGCTAATAGAGATTGGGGAATTGCCTATGATGAGCCAAGCCACAAGTCAAAAGACTACATACTGGTTTCTTTTTGTTGATGGCTATTTAAAACAGTGGGGTGAGCCAAGAGATTGGCAAGATGTTCAAGCTCGTTATGAAATTAATTACAATCCGTCTGCAAGCGTCAATTATTAACAGAGTAAAATAAAATGCCAAATATT
>CAZYYM010000044.1:0-27043 GCA_964651385.1 uncultured Gammaproteobacteria bacterium
GGACGGGCACGAGTCAGCGCGTCTGTATATGGGTGTGGTGTGAGGCGGACTCCCCGGTTTTTTACCTCGCGAGAGTTCAGTCGGCCCCCACCGCCCCCGCCTGCCTCGCCGGTGCCGTAGCACAAGCCTGGGCTGAATGTCTTGGCGGGCTGGTTTATGTCAATTCGATTAAACCCGGCGCTCCCGCAATACTCGGCACCTGGCCTTTCGTGTCGGATTTGCGCACCGGTGCAATGAGCGGCGGATCGCCCGAACAGGCGATATTATCCTCGGCCTGTGCGCAAATGGGCAACTACTACAACCTGCCAACCGGCACTGCCTGTGGTATGAGCGACTCCAAGTTCCCTGACTATCAGGGCGGTGCTGAACGCGCGTATACACTCGCCTGTGCGGCAACGGCGGGCGCCAATATTATTTACGAATCGGCGGGTATGTACGCAAGCCTGCTCGGCGTCTGCCCTGAATCATTGCTGATGGATAATGATGTTCTCGGTGCTGCGCTGCGTATTACTCGCGGTATAGAGGTCAATGAAAAAACGCTCAGTTTTGATGTATTAAAAGATGTTTGCCTCGGTAATAAGGGCCATTATCTGGGCTCGGGACAGACGCTCGAAGTCATGCAAACCGAGTATATTTACCCCGAACTTGGAGACCGTTTAAGTCCTAACGAATGGGCCGAACAGGGCAAGCCCGTATTACTTGAAAAAGCGGTTGCTAAAAAGAATAAAATATTAAGCAATTATCACCCGACACATATCAGCGATGATATAGACCGACAGATACGCGAGCAATTTCCAGTCTTTCTGCCCCGTGACGCTTTCGGTCGAAGCGTATAACTAAAACTGTATATTAAAAAAGGTGATCTTATGAAAAGTCATGCCAGAGTAGTTATCATCGGAGGCGGTTCTCTGGGTGTGAACCTGCTCTATCATCTTACCAAGGAAGGCTGGACCGACATCGCACTGGTCGAAAAAGGTGAACTTACCAGTGGCTCGACCTGGCACGCAGCAGGTCTTTGTTCAAATTTTATAGGCAGCCACACGGTTGCACAAATCCACGACTACACCATCAAGTTGTACAACGAAATTCTGCCCGAGGAAACCGGTGAGAAGTCGGCGTTCCACCAGACAGGCAGTATTCGAGTGGGCTACAGCAAAGTTGAAGAAGAGTGGTTCCGAAATCTGCAAAGCCGCTCCAAGAATATCGGTTTCGAGTTCAACATCATCAGCAAACAGGAAGCAGAGAAGCGTAATCCTTTTATGGATTTCAGCAAGGCACGCATCATCGTCAGCACGCCGGACGATGGTCATGTCGATCCGACTTCGGTTGTTATGCCCTTATCGAAGCTTGCGCGTGATAACGGAGCCGAGATCAATCGTTTCACCCGCGTGGTCGAAATCAACGCACTGGCCTCAGGTGAATGGGAAGTCGTCACCGATCAGGGCACCATTGTCGCTGAGCATGTCGTCAATGCGAGTGGCTGCTTCGCTCGCGAAGTCGGCGCGATGGTCGGTGCGAATATTCCGCTGGTGAATCTGGAACACCAATATCTGGTAACCGAAACACACCCGGATATCGAGGCGTTGGGTTGGGAATTACCGGTTTGTCGCGACTCTTACAGCTCATCTTATATCCGTCAGGAAGGCCTTGGCTTTCTGGTCGGCCCTTATGAAACTCGAGGTTCCAAGCCCTGGGCGCTCGGTGGTATGGACTGGGGTTTTGATCGCGAACTATTCGAGCCGGATCTGGATCGCTTAATGCCGTTCCTCGAACGTTGTTTTGAGTTGACGCCGAAGTTTGAGGAAGTTGGCGTTAAGACAGTGGTCAATGGTCCGATCACGCACACACCCGATGATAATATTCTGGCAGGTCCGCAGGGCGGGCTACGTAATTTCTGGAATCTCTGTGGTGCAAGCATCGGTATTGCACAGGGCGGAATCGGTAAATATATGGCGCAATGGATAATGCACGGCCAGACTGAAATCAACATGGCGCCGCTCGACTGTCGCCGGTTCGGTGACTGGGCTGACAAAAAATACTGCACGATTAAAGCGATTGAATCCTACGAAGCCATGTACGCGGTTGGCGCCCCGAATGACAACCGTCCACACGGTCGCCCGATGCGCACCAGTCCATTGTATGCAAGGCTACTACAAAAAGGTGCGGTTCACGGTGCTGTGCAGGGATACGAAAAAGCACTCTGGTTCCAGACTGGCAAGGTTCGCAACGAATCCTTAAGCTGGTCACACAGCGAAGCGCACGAGGTGGTGGCCGCGGAATGCATGGCTGTTCAAAATGCTGCCGGCGTTATCGATTTATCCGGATCTGCCAAATATCGGGTAACCGGCCCCGATGCCTTCGCATTTCTCGACAGACTTTCATGCAACAAAATACCCGGCAAGGACGGTCGTATCGGCCTCACACTGTTCCACTCGCCAAATGGCGGCATCATGTGTGAAATGTCGATTACACGTCTCGCCGAAAATCGATTTTATCTGATTTCGGCGATTGGCTCAGAGAACAAGGATCTCGACTGGATGCAAAATAACAAAGGCGATTTTGATGTTAACATTGAGAACATCTCCGAGGTTATGAGCTCAATACTCATCACCGGACCGAAGTCCCGTGACATTCTGCAATGCATGACCGAAGAGGATTTATCCAACGAGGCCTTCCGTTGGTTATGCGCCAGGGAAATCAAGCTCGACAGCGCTAAGGTACTGGCTATCCGTGTATCTTATGCGGGTGAACTCGGCTATGAACTGCACATGCCGTCTTACCAGCTATTATCGATTTACGATTCGATGTGCGATTATGGTGCCGGGTTCGGTCTTCGCGATTTCGGCAGCTATGCGTTCAACTCGATGCGTATGGAAAAAATGTATCGCGCCTACGGTGCCGAGTTCACAGAAGAGATGAGTGGGCTTGAGGCTGGTATGGGACGATTCATCGATACCAGCCGCGACTTTATTGGCTGTGAAAACATCAAACGACGCCAGCAGGGTGAATACGCTATTGAGCTCGCCTACCTGGTGTTCGATGACGATATTCCCTGCGAGTGCTATGGCAATGAAGCGGTTTATTATAACGGCGAACATATCGGTTTAACGACTAGTGGCGCATTCGGCCATCGAATTGGCAAGAGCCTGGCCTTCGCCTATCTGAGGCCATCTACTATCGAGCAGGGCCTGGCTGTAACTATCGATACCTCGGTAGGCACGCGTTCGGCGCATATTGAAATGGATGCGGCTTACGATACAGCTAACGAATTATTGCGTAGTTAAATAAATGTCTGTTGATAAACTCCCAAAACATGCCGAGGTGGTCATCATCGGCGGCGGTATCGAAGGCTGCTCCATCGCCTACCATCTCGCCAAACGTGGTGTCACCGATGTTGTCGTACTGGAACGCAAACAGCTTACCTGTGGCACCACCTGGCATGCAGCCGGGCTGGTCAGTCAGCTCTGGCCGACACCGACTCTCACGGCTTTAGCCAAATACAGTCATGAACTCTATGCCTCACTCGAAGCTGAAACCGGCCAGGCCACCGGCTATCGCAAAATCGGCAGTCTCTCTTTGGCTCGTACGGAGGATCGCCTTGAAGAATTGAAACGGACTTCTTCGATAGCGGCCGTATTTGGCGTCGAGTCCGAGTTTATCGACAACGCCCGTCTTGAACAGCTTTATCCAGGTATTAATACAGACGGCATTATTGGTACCATGTACATTGAAAACGATGGCCAGACCAATCCAATCGACACTACCATGGCATTAGCCAAAGGCGCGCGTAATCGCGGCGTTAATATTATTGAAGAATGTAAAGTAACAGAGATTATCAGTGAAAATAATGTTGCTGTCGGCGCCAAGACTTCCTTGGGAGACATAAAGGCCGACAAGGTAGTGCTCAGTGCTGGCTTATGGTCACGCGACCTGGCAGCACCTATCGGTGTCGACTTACCCCTGTATGCCTGTGAGCACTTTTATGTGGTTACCGATGAAATGCCTGAACTCACCAAAAGACCGGTATTACGCGATTTCGACAAGGGCATTTATTTCAAAGAAGATGCCGGTAAAATGCTGGTCGGCTGGTTTGAAATGGATGCTATCGGCTGCCCGATGAACAAAATTGCCGAAGACTTCTGCTTCGATCAGTTCGAAGTCGATATGGATCACATAGAACCCTATTTACTCGGCGGCATGGAGACCTTCCCGGCATTTGGTGAAGCCGGAATTCGCACTTTCTTCAACGGACCAGAGAGTTTTACCAACGATAACCTGCATTTAATGGGGCCGACACCCGAGGTTGATAATTTTTACGTTGCCTGCGGCATGAATTCCAAAGGCATCGGCGCCGGCGGCGGACTCGGCAAAATCATGGCCGACTGGATGATCGATGGTCACCCGTCGGGCGACGTCTGGGAATGCGATGTGCGTCGATCACATCCGCTGCAACGCACTCAATCGTACGTCGAAGCAAGAATTCCGGAAGCCCTGGGGCATGCCTACGATATGCACTGGCCGTTCTATCAGTATCACTCGGCTCGTGATTTAATGCTGTCGCCCTTACACCAGACCCTGAAACAACAGAGCGCCTGCTTCGGCGAAGTCGGTGGCTACGAACGCGCCAACTGGTTCGCGCGCGATGACGCCGAAGCAAAATACCAATACAGCTATAAACGCCAGAACTGGTTTGAATTCTACAAACAGGAACACCTGGCCGTGCGCGAATCGGTAGGCCTGTTCGATATGTCCTCATTTGCAAAATTCGAGGTGTCGGGTGCTGATGCACAGCCAGCCCTGCAATACCTATCTGTCGCGGACATCGACGTTGAGGTTGGCAAAGTGGTTTACACTCAATGGCTGGATGAACGCGGTGGCATCAATGCCGATCTTTCTATTGTTAAAATCGAAGATAACCGATTCTGGGTGGTCACCAGTATTGGCTCATTCAGTCGTGACTGGTGGCATTTGAAAAAACATTTAACAGGCGATGTTATGCTCACCGATATCAGTCAGCAGTATGCCTGTTTGTCCTTGCAGGGGCCAAATGCCCGAAATACACTGACAAAAATAATCGATACGGATTTGACAGCTGATGGATTCGCTTTCGGTCAGGGCCGGTTCGCGAGACTGGCCGCCGCCGATGTCTGGCTACAACGTTTATCCTATGCCGGAGAACTGGGCTGGGAAATTTTTATTCCAGCCAGCCTGGCAGTGGCAGTCTTCAAGGCTATACAACAGGCCGGCGCTGAATTCGAAATCTGCAATGCCGGACTACATGCACTCAACAGCTTGCGCCTGGAAAAAGGGTTTCGTCATTGGGGGCATGATATAGGCGTCGAAGACAATTTGATTGAGGCCGGTCTTGGCTTTGTTGCCAAACCCGACGCCGGGGACTTCATCGGCAGACAAGCCTTTATCCAACAAAAAAATAATGGCCTTCCGGACCGCCGTCTTGTGCAATTTTTACTGGACGATCCTGATCCGCTGTTATATCACAACGAGCCCATCATCATGGATGACGAGGCGGTCGGCTATTTGACCTCAGGCATGTACGCACATAGTCTTGGCGGTGCGATAGGCATGGGATATGTTCACAGTCCGGGTTTAACGGCTGATAAACTCGATGATGCGCAGTTTGAAATAGAAATAGCCAGAAAACGATTCGCAGCGAAAGCGTCTTTGCGGGCATTTTACGACCCTCAGGGTGAACGCATGAAAGTTTAATCAAATGAACCCGGAGCTACCGATGAAAACCGTCGCATTCACTAAAATGGAAGATGGCACAAAAGAAGAATATGCCTTTCTTGACCGGCTTGAAAGCGAATACTGTGAAGGCCTGACCGAGCGTTTACTCAAAGCCATGCGTACGCTCGAGAACAGTCTGTCGGGTTACAAAATTAGCCGTCTCGAACACTGCCTGCAAGGCGCTACGCGCGCGCAACGAGCCGGTGAACCCGATGAGATGATCGTCACTGTTTTACTACACGATATTGGCGACGAGCTGGCGCCCCACTCACATAGCGAGATGGCTGCGGCAGTCTTACGTCCCTTTGTCTCGGACAGGCTTTACTGGATTGTCAAACACCATGGGATTTTTCAAATGTACTATTACGCGCATCATTGCGGCGGTGATCGTAATACCCGCGAAATGTTTAAAGACCACCTGTGGTATCAGGATGCGATTGATTTTTGTGCCGAATACGACCAGAACTGCTTCGACCCAGACTATGATTCTGAACCACTGGAGTTCTTTGAACCAATCTTACGTCGAGTCCTAGCCAATCCGAGATTCGATGATGTGGAACATAATGCCAGATACGGGACAGCTTGAAGCTCGCTTATTGCGTCTCATTAGTACTCAGGTAGACTAGCCGCTTTATTTTAAAACTCGAGACTTGCCTATGATCTCCGTCGACGGCGTATTGACCCATTTTGCCAACCCGCTGGCAGATCAAAATAAACCGTATACAAAAGAATTAAAGATAATATCCAGTCTGGATAAATCACGCATCGCGGTCGACGAGATTTCAAAATGGCCGGATTATCGGCCGACACCCTTACACTGTCTGGGTGGGCTGGCGACTAATATCGGCGTTAATACGGTCTGGTATAAGGACGAATCTGAACGCTTTCATTTGAAAAGCTTCAAGGCACTGGGTGGGGCCTACGCCGTTGCACGGCAGTTACAGGGAAAGGTAGCTGAAAAAACAGGTTCGAAACCAACCATCGACGATTTGCTCGAAAGAAAATATGACCACATTGTCAACCAGGTGGTCGTTAGCTGCGCAACTGATGGAAACCACGGTCGCTCAGTATCCTGGGGCTGCCAGATGTTCGGTTGCCAATGTATTATTTATATCCACCGCGATGTTTCACCTGGTCGGCAGCAGGCGATGGAAGCCTTTGGTGCAACGGTGATTCGAATTACCGGTAACTATGACGAGTCAGTCAAGCAGGCTGATTCAGAAGCCAAATTGCATGACCGTATTATCGTTTCAGATACCAGTTACGAAGGTTATATGGAAATTCCTAAAGACGTCGCGCTGGGTTACACGGTATTGTTATCTGAATCAGTCGAACAAATGAATGGCGAGATTCCTACCCATGTTTTTATCCAGGGTGGCGTCGGTGGCCTGGCCTCGGCTGTCTGTGCTTACTTTTGGGAACTCTGGGCCGAACAGCGCCCTAGATTTATAGTGGTCGAACCCGAACAGGCTAATTGTCTGCAGGAAAGTGCGCGCGCCGGTAAACCGGTTATTGTTGAAGGTAATCTCGAGACTTTGATGGCCGGCCTGGCTTGTGGCGAGGTATCGGCACTGGCCTGGGAGATACTGGCAACCGGTGCCAATGATTTTATGACTATCAACGAAGAAGCCGTGCCATTAACCATGAAATTACTGGCTGACGGTTTTAACGGTGATCCTTCGATTGAGGGCGGCGAATCGGCCGTTGCTGGCCTTGCTGCGCTGGTTACGGCATGCGGTGACAGTAACTTGAAAAAAAGTTTGGGGCTGGATGAATCGAGTCGAATCTATATTCTGGGTACCGAAGGGGCCACTGATGCAGAGGTTTACAATAGTTTGATCAGTGATCAAAGCCTACAATAAACGTCAATCCAGTACGTACAATCAGGGAACAACAATTATCCACCCAAACAATGTAGTCAGCCTTTTCTGACTGCTTGTGAACCAGTTAATAAATGCGACAATACCAACGGGTGCTACCACCAAAACTGTAATAATCGAAAGCCAGCGGTCCATTTGTTGCGAGAGCAGGCAGGGATTCTGTGCTAAAAATGTGCAGTATAGCCCGGTAGACATACTGTCGACGATAGAATCGAAAACCAAACCGTAAAGTAGACAGGCAAAAACCAAACCCAAAAATCCAATCAACCGTTTCATTACTCTAAATAACCAATTCTTTGTCAAAAATTACCTCAATCCTGCATAAGATATCATAAGATAGCGCCATTTTGTAGCCATGGACCTGCCAATACCACTAGCTCAATTTTATTGGCAGAAAGAACTAACAGGTGACTATCCTAGCCGACCTGAGTTGGCGTAAAATATGCGCTGTCCATGCCAGCCGCGGATCAAATGAATCCATGACCATTGTAAAGCCTGCCCGGGGGTTTCCGGCATCCGAATTCGAGCATCGAACGCATCGTGCTCAACAAATGATGCGCGATCTGAAAATCGATGCAATGCTGTTAACCACCGAACCCTATGTGCGTTATTTTACCGGTTTCTTTACGCAGTTCTGGTTGAGCCCGACACGTCCGTGGTTTTTGTTGGTGCCGCTTGACGGCAAACCGGTTGCTGTAATCCCTACTATTGGGCTCGTCGGCATGCTTGACACCTGGATAGAAGACGTGCGCTCGTGGTCGTCACCACAACCGGGCGACGACGGCATTTCACTGTTGGCCGAAACAATAAAGGAATTACCGGCGCGATTTGGTCGTTTAGGCGTACCTACCGGCATCGAAAGCCATTTACGCATGCCCGCAACCGATTTCCAGCAATTGACACAAACTCTGTCCAACATTGATATTGTCGATTGCAGTCTTCTGATGTTACAGCTATGCAATATAAAATCAGCAGCCGAAGTGGAAAAAATAAGGTACGTTTGCGAATTAACTTCGGACAGTTTTAACGCCCTTCCCGAATTTGCCCGAGCAGGCGACAGTGAACGTGAGATTGTCAAGGCCATGCGAATTGATTTGCTACAACGTGGAGCGGACCATACCCCTTATATGGTTTCGGCCTCAGGTGCCAATGGTTATGACAATATTATCATGGGACCAACCGACCGTATCCTGCAAAACGGCGATTTATTGATTATTGATACCGGCACCTTATACGATGGTTACTATTGCGATTTTGATCGGAACTTTGCATTCGGCCATGCCTCGGAAAAAAGCAAACGGGCATATGACACAGTATTCAAAAGTACAGATGCCGGTTTCGCCGCCGCCAAACCCGGCAATACCACCAGTGATATCTGGAGCGCCATGTGGCAAGTGCTCGAAGCCGGAGGAGCCGAAGGCAACGAAATTGGCCGAATGGGCCACGGCCTTGGCGCACAGTTAACCGAATGGCCCTCGAACACCGCGGCCGACAACACCGAATTACAACCCGGTATGGTGCTCACATTGGAACCGGGTATGACCTATGACGGCGGTAAGCAAATGGTACACGAAGAAAACATTCTAATTACGGACGCCAGCGCAGTCATGTTATCAAAACGGGCTGCTGCAGAATTACCGGTTATTACCTGAATGACCATTTTAGACAATGCTCTCGAAGCACAAATGATCGAATGGCGGCATGACTTGCACCGCTACCCAGAGTTTGGTTTCGATGAAAATCGCACCTCTGACTTTATCGCTGGGAAACTCAGCAGTTTTGGAATTGATGTCGTTCGAAATATTGGCCAAACTGGATTAATCGGAATTTTAAACAAAGGTAACAGTAGACGTAGTATTGGTCTACGGGCCGATATGGATGCCCTGCAAATCAATGAAGCCAATACCTTTGAATACAGATCCTGTAACGACGGATTAATGCACGCCTGCGGTCATGACGGGCATTCGACGATGCTGCTTGGCGCGGCAAAACACCTGGTCAAACAGGGCCAATTCGATGGTACGGTTTATTTTATCTTCCAACCCGCCGAAGAGCACGGTAAAGGCGCATTGTCGATGATAGACGATGGGTTGTTTAGCAATTGGTCTATCGATTCGGTTTTTGGCTTGCACAACCTGCCCGGCTTACCCGAGGGTCAGTTTGCAATTCGTCCCGGTTCCCTAATGGCCAGCGAAAGCGGCTTCGAAATTCGAATAACCGGCAAAGGCGGCCACGCGGCACTACCGCATATGGGCGTTGATACAATGCTGACCGGTTCACAAATTGTGGTCGCACTGCAATCGATTGTTTCGCGCAATCTGAGTGCCTTGCATGAATCCGCGGTCCTTTCCGTTACCGAATTCATTACCGATGGCACAGTAAATGTGATACCGACAAAGGTGATTCTGAAGGGCGATTGTCGGTGCTTTACCGACGAAGCATTGGCAAAAATAAACGCTTCGATGGAACGCATTGTTTCCGGCATCTGTACCGCGGCAGGCGCAGCCTATGAATTCCACTTTGAAACGACTTTTCCGTCAACCATCAATAGTGCGCAGGAAACCCGACAGGCGATAAAAGCTGCCACCGATACGCTGGGTACAGAAAATGTCAATGGCGCCTGCGATCCCTATACAATCTCCGAGGACTTTGCCAACATGCTTCGAGTCAAACCCGGCTGTTATGGCCTGCTCGGTAACGGCGGTGATGCGGGCGGAGGCTGTGCATTACATAATCCAAATTACGATTTCAATGATCGAATTTTAATGAAAGGTACGAGCTATTGGGTGAAGCTTGTCGAGAATCAATTGTCTATACAGACGTCATGAGAAAACTACTAATAGATATTAGCCAAAGTAAATGGTACTGGGCCTTCCTGCTGGTCACTGGTTTGTCGTTCGAGGCAGTGGCTTTGTATTATCAATATGCGCTCGATGAATGGCCCTGTGTACTCTGCATCCATATACGGATATGGATAGTCGGCATAGTGCTGGTTTCGGCCAGTGCACTGTTCAGCAAACCCGGTGTACGGGTTTCGCGTTTATTTCATTTAATTTTAACGCTGTTAAGTTTTGGTTTCGTCGAGAGAAGCTGGCGCGTACTCGCTGTCGAACGCGGCTGGATTTTCAGCGATTGCAATATGGAATCTGGTTTACCCGAATGGTTTGCACTGGATAAATGGTTGCCGGCAGTATTTGAGGTAAAAACATCCTGTGGTTACACGCCTTATATTTTATTTGAAATATCGATGGCAGAAATTTTGATGGTTGCATCGGTAGGTCTATCGCTGCTTAGTCTTGCATTATTATTTTTACGGTGCATGCCAACCTCAAACAGAAATAATTAAGCCGCATGCATTCCATGCTGCCAGACCAGCAGCGCCTTCGGGATGTTTTCGTAAATACCGGTTCGCCGCACATAGGAAACCACTTCGGCGACTCGCACATAATCGTTTTTCAGATCTCATCTAGGACCTGTTAACCCCAATATAATTTTGCGGGATAAAGGAGGTACCAGGCTTTTTTAATTCCAGCCGCGGATCAGGGGGCATTCGGGTCGTAACCAGGTGCCCTTCACATCCGGCAATGGCATCGAGCACAGCCTGGCCGGTTTCACCAATATCAAATCGGAACTCGACATCGGGGTATCCAGCATCCACTGCATTGTCCCGGTAGTGCGCAACTGGATTTCACTACTGGTCATCCGCTTTAAAACGAGCGTAATCCACGCGATCAACGAGCTGGGAAACCGTTGACAATACTGACCTGGTTATAAATTGTCGTCAAATAGGACTACATGAATTAATATTTAGCACAATCGACCGTTGTAACTATAATCAACCTACCTCAACCATTGACAAAAATCCACTATGAGAGACAAACTAAGTAAAGGATTCATTACCAATTTTCTCGGTCACTCGGCTACCTGGTATAAACAGTCAATAATCGCCTTCCTGATCATCAATCCGATCGTTTTTTATATCAGCCCGTTTGCAGCTGGCTGGCTGCTTATTATCGAATTCATTTTCACGCTGGCGATGGCGCTCAAATGTTACCCTTTACAGCCCGGTGGGCTACTGGCGATGGAAGCAGTTGTCATCGGCATGACTTCACCCGAAGCGGTTTATCACGAAACCATCGCCAATTTCGAAGTTATTCTGTTGTTGATGTTCATGGTTGCGGGCATTTACTTCATGCGCGATCTATTATTGTTTACCTTTACCAAAATTCTTTTAACTATAAAATCTAAAGCCCTGCTGTCCTTTCTATTTAGCGTTACGGCCGCATTTCTTAGTGCCTTTCTGGATGCATTGACAGTCACAGCAGTATTAATTTCAGTCGCAGTAGGTTTTTATTCGGTTTATCACAAAGTCGCTTCGGGCAAGGGTTTTCATGATGACCACGATCACAGCGACGACGCCGAGGTGCACGAGTTCAGTCGTCAGGAACTGGATCAGTTTCGTTCTTTTCTGCGTAGCCTGATTATGCATGGCGCCGTCGGTACTGCGCTGGGTGGCGTCTGCACACTGGTGGGCGAACCGCAGAATCTGCTGATAGCCGAGCGTGCCGGGTGGCACTTCATAGATTTTTTTCTGCGCATGGCGCCGGTTACCCTGCCGGTCCTGGTATGCGGACTGACAACTTGCGTTCTGCTGGAGAAGTTAAAATGGTTTGGCTACGGTGCGACGCTACCCGACGCAGTCGCTACCGTGTTGACCGAATACAGTGAGGAACAGGATAAGAAACGAAATGCAAAAACCAATGCAGCCCTGGTAGTTCAGGCTGTGGTCGGACTGATACTGATTCTGTCACTGGCCTTTCATATTGCTGCTGTGGGTCTGGTTGGTTTAATGGTTATTGTCCTGTTGACTGCTTTTAACGGTGTCGTCGAAGAGCATCAATTAGGACATTCGTTTGAGGAGGCGTTACCGTTTACCGCATTGCTGGTCGTATTTTTTGCTATAGTGGCAGTAATCCATGATCAACACTTGTTCTCACCGATTATCCATTACGTGTTAAGCATGGATAAAGATATCCAGCCCTTGATGTTTTTCCTTGCCAACGGCGTTTTATCAATGATAAGCGATAACGTTTTTGTCGCCACGGTATATATTAACGAAATCGCGCAGGCACTCAAAGACGGCGCCATAGACCGGACCCATTTCGACATACTCGCAGTTGCAATCAATACCGGCACCAACCTCCCCAGTGTCGCAACTCCGAATGGCCAGGCGGCGTTTTTATTCCTGCTCACTTCGGCACTGGCGCCATTGATTCGGCTGTCTTACGGCAGGATGCTGCTGATGGCATTGCCATATACGATTGTATTAAGCGGTGTTGGTATGGTGGCGATTGTAGTGGCATTTTAATATCTATTATTAATCCAGCCCAAACCGGATGACTAACTCTGACATGGCGTATTTAGTATCGATTTAACCTTGTCCGCCAAGTTACGGCAGATATCACTACCTGGACAACGAGGCCTCATTCAACTTGAGCCATTGCAATGCAATAATAGTAGCCGAAGACTTGATGATGCCTTCATCCAGCCACCGAAACGCCTCATCGGCATCGACGACTTCAGCCCGTATATCTTCATTTTCCTCAGGCAAGCCATGAATGCCGCCAACACCTTCACTATCGACAATGCCGCAATACAGGGTACATCTTTCGGTGGTACCGCCTGGACTAACATAGTATCGGCATATTTTGTGTAGCGCCTTAATCTCACAGCCCGCTTCTTCCTGACTTTCGCGGATTGCAACGTCAGCTTCCTTTTCACCGGACTCGACTACACCTGCTATAGACTCCCATAACCAGGGTGATAGTTCATCATTAATGGCGCCGATCCGGAACTGCTCAATTAAAACGACTTTTCGTCGCACAGGATCGTAGGGCAACAATGCCACAACCGAGCCACGCTCGAATATTTCCCGGGTAAATACTTGACTCCGACCACCCCCATATAAATCATGTGAAATAGTAAACTCTTCCAACTGAAAATATTTTTTGAACAATACTTCATGATTGCTGACTTCCCATTGGTATTTCATAAATCAACCAGTAACCGAGTGACGTGTTCGAGATCTGCTTCAGTATCGATACCAGGTCCGGGTAATTCTTTCGATAGTTCCGTATGAATACGATAGCCATGCCACAAAGCACGCAATTGTTCGAGCTTTTCGCGACTTTCAAGTGCGCAGGCAGGAAGCCGACTAAAGCGTGACAGGAAATCAACCCGATAGGCGTAGATTCCGATATGACCAAAGTATTTCTGGTCGCTTTGATCCCGATCATATGGAATCAATGAACGGCTAAAATACAACGCCTGTCCATTGCAATCATGCACTAGTTTAACCAAATCAGGATCAAGCGCCGCTTCCCGGTTAACTTGTTTATGCAAGGTCGCCAGGTCGCATTTAGAGCTTGCAAGATTTTCCGCCACCTGGGCCAGGTTGGGAGCCGGCATTAATGGTTCGTCACCCTGCAGGTTGACAATTATTGCATCGTCATTCCATTTGTTGATCTGCGAAACTTCGAGAATCCGATCAGTACCGGTGCGGTGTTGATTACCGGTCATGCAGGCCCGGCCACCAAATCCTTGAACCGTATCAAAGATGCGTTGGTCATCGGTGGCAACCACAATTTCCGAGGCTATACTTTGTGCAGCCGATTCGTAAACCCATTGAATCATCGGTTTATCGTGAATCAACCGTAACGGTTTACCCGGTAGGCGACTCGATGCGTAGCGAGACGGTATTACAATACGAAAATCGACACTCATCAATCAGCGCTAGTCAAGCTGTTCAATTTCTTCGCTAGACAGCTCCCGGGCTTCTTCGGGAAGCATTACAGGAATGCCATCACGAATCGGGTATGCCAGCCGTGACCCTCGTGACAATAGCTCCTGATTTTTTTTATCATAAATGAGCGGCCCTTTGGTGATTGGATCGACGAGAATATCGAGTAAATGTTTATCCATGAAGTTTGCGCTCCAATATTAGCAATAATTGGTCCTGCAGCTTTTGCGACAATTCAAGGTGTAATGGTACTACCCAGATATTGTCGCGTTGAATACCGTGTAATTTTACCGCATCTTTATGTGTTAGCAGAATCGGTAAATCCGGTTTTAGTACCAATTCCTGAGCCGTGAATTCATGATGGTCAGGAAACTCATGCTCAATGGCTTCTATTCCAATTTGTTTGAGACTGGTAAAAAATAGTTCAGGAAAGCCAATACCGGCCACAGCGTGCACCTGGCGTCCGCGAAACTCGGTAATATGGCACTGATGATCCGGCTCAGCCAGGTTCCAGACCTGCCCCAACGATTCTAATATCTGATCGCTATCACGATCGACGATCAAGTCGAATTTTTTCAATCTATCTCGTGGCTCGCGCAATGGACCAGCCGGTATCAATAATCCGTTGCCAAACGCCAGATATCGGCAGACAGCGATTTCGATATCCCGATGCAGCGCATAATGCTGGAGGCCGTCATCGGAGAGTATGACATCAACCTGGGGGTGCTTCTCGAGGATCTTTAAAGCAGCGCCAACGCGGTCGGAACCAATACCTATCGGGCAACGGCATATTTCGGAAATCATATTGGCTTCATCGCCAACTCTGACACTTACCTGACCGTCTTGTAGCAGTTGCAGCTCTTCTTCATTACCGCTTTTATAACCGCGGGTCACAATCGCCGGATGATATCCTTTACTTTCTAATAACTCGAATAATGCAATCACTACCGGGGTTTTGCCATTGCCACCAAGCGTTATATTTCCAACAACAATGGTCGTCACAGGCAGGCGGATTGTACGCAATAAACGCAATCGGTAAGCAAGCCGACGCAGGCTGGACAGCATATAAAAGATTAATGCCAACGGCATTAACAGGATCGAAACCGGATTCATCGACCATAGCCACCATCCCTGTCGTTTCTGTGTTGAGGCGTTAATCCAATTATTCAATACCGTTTTCTCGAGCCTGATCGACCGGCCTGTCTCTCCAATACGTTTGGGTGCGGCTATTTCATCCGTCCCACTGTCGCGAAACTGCATGGCGTGCAGTTTCGCGTAAATACCCTCATTACGCAGTAGACTGTCGTGGCTACCCTGTTCTACCAGCTTGCCCTGTTCAAGCACGAGGATTCGGTCAGCATGCTCAATAGTAGATAGTCGATGGGCAATCACCAGAGTGGTACGATTGCTCATTAAATTTTCGATCGCGTATTGAATGTTACGTTCGGATTCAGTATCGAGCGCCGAGGTTGCCTCATCGAGAATCAGTATCGGTGCATCTTTCAAAAACGCGCGAGCAATAGCCACGCGTTGACGTTGGCCACCTGAAAGCAATACACCGTGCTCACCGACCCGGGTGTCCAGCCCATCGGGCAGATCTTTTATAAAATCCCAGGCGTAAGCCTGCCTGGCTGCCTCTTTAATCTGCTTATCGTCGACTTCACTGGCCGCGCCATAGCCAATATTATTGCGTATGGTGTCATTAAACAGTCGCACATCCTGTCCGACGTAAGCAATCTGCCGACGCAATGCACTGAGCTGGAAGTCGTTTATTGGCCGACCATCGAGACGAATACTGCCACTATCCAACTCGTACAATCGAGGTAAAAGATTGACCAGACTCGATTTACCACCACCCGAGCGGCCGACAATTGCAATCGTCTGGCAGGGCTCAACTCTGAAACTGATTTGGTCCAGTACGCGTCGCTCACCTTCACGGTAGCAGAGTACAACCTGGTCGAATTCCAGTTCGCCTCGAGCTCGGTCCAGTGTCAATTTACCTTCATCAACTTCGTTCTCACTGGCAATAAATTTAAAAATGCTTTCGCCGGCTGCAATGCCCTTTTGAATACTGGCGTTGACAGAGGATAAGGACCGCATCGGTGCGAACAACATCGTCAGTGCAAATATGAAAGAGACAAAATCGCCCGTACTTACCACACCACGCATGGATTCCGAGGTGGCAAACGCAACTATCGCCGCAAATGCAATGGCGACTATGAGCTGTATCAATGGATTGCTAATAGATTGCGCCACCGACATTTTTAGATGCAGTTTAAGATTATGGCGATTGATTTTCGCAAACTTGTCGCGCTCGAAGTTTTCGCCACCAAATATTTTCACCACGCGATTGGCATCGATCACTTCCTGAGCGACCTGGGTCACTGTACCCATTGATGTCTGTATGCTTTTACTAATCTGCCTTAATCGACCCGAAACTTTAACAACAATGAGGAAAACAATCGGCCCGGCTACCAGAAAAATAAGTGTCAGTTGCCAATTTAGCCAGATCATGTAACACAGCAATACGATGATACGTAAACTGTCCTGAATAAAAGCAGTCAGGGATGTCGAAACGGCATGGGCAATATTTTCTACATCGTAGGAAAATCGCGTTATCAGCGAGCCCGATGTCGATCGGTCGTATTGTGAACAGGCCAGGGTCAATAACTTCTCGAACATTTGCCCTCGTAGCGAATTAATAACGCTACGTCCAATATAATCCATGCAATAGGTACGCAGGAAAACCGCAACCATTCGAATAAGGAAGATACCGACAATTGCCAGCGGAATTAATTTAATGATAAGTGGATCGCGATCAATGAAACCATCATCGAGCATGGGTTTCATTAAATAGGCAAATCCGGCATCGGATGCAGCAAAAACGAGCATACCGATAAAGGCAAGTACAAAAAAGGTTTTTTGCTCAAATGCCAATGACAGCAACGCGCGATAAGCCCTGGCACCGGTTACCTCACCCTGCGCAAACTTCATTCAGTCAACCCGGATAGCATAAACACAAACATTGCGGGATTTTACTCGATAGGTCGCGTTGTCGCGATGGAAACCTTTGTTAAACCCAGACGTGCGACGACATCCATTGCAGTCACCAATGACTGCACCGGCGACTGGGCATCCGACTGGATTACCACCGGTTGATTCCGGGATTCGACGGCATGCTGGATTGCCGCCATCAAAGCATCACTTTTCTGGCTCGACAATTCGCGCGAATTGAGGAAAAACCGGCCTTTGGCATCGATCAGGATATTGAGTCTATTACTTGCATTGTCGGTCTTTTGAAGACTTGCCTCGGGCAATTTAATTTTTAACTGTGAAGTGGTATCAAAAGTGGTCGATACCATAAAAAATATCAACAGCAAAAATACCACGTCGATTAAAGGTGTCAGATTTATGCCGACTTCGTCCTCAGTACTGTGCGGAATGAATTTCATGGTCCGGAGATTTTCTTCCGATCACCATGCATGAATTCCACCAACTTCATCGCCTCCTGTTCCATACCAACCACCAGTTCGTCAATTTTTCGTTTCAGGTGTCGGTGAAAAATCAGGCTCGGAATGGCCACGGTTAAACCGGCTGCCGTAGTAATGAGCGCTTCGGAAATTCCACCGGCTAGTTGGCCCGGGTCCCCAACGCCGATGGTGGTAATTGCAGTAAAAACTTTAATCATGCCAATGACCGTGCCAAGCAATCCCAATAGTGGCGTAATGGTCGAAATTGTACCCAGCGTATTGAGAAAACGCTCCATTTCATGCACGACAAAACGACCCGTTTCCTCGATACTTTCCCGTACCATATCACGCGATAGATGTCGGTTTATCAGACCGGCCGCAAGTACACGACCCAGCGGCGACCCCCTTTCAATTTCATTGATATGCTTTTCTGTCAACGCATCTCTATTCAATAGATTCCAGATGCCAGTTACCAGCTTGGCTGGAATAACTTTTTTCTCGCGCAAGGTCCACAGGCGTTCGGTTACTATAGCCAGTGATATTACCGAACACAGTAAAATCGGTATCATCAACCAGCCGCCTGCCTGAACCAGTTCGAACACATTTTCACCCTCTTTTTTGATTGCCGCACATCATACTGTAATCGACTTGGCAATGAGAAGTAATTTCCCTTGATCACCAACAACCGCACGTTTACAGACAATTAAAATCGGTTATTCCATATCCTTTTATGTTGCCTGTGGACTTTTAATTTTAATCCGCCGGATCGACTGCTCAGCGTAATAGCACCATGCCGATCACTGCGCAATATCTGACTAGGTATTTGACGATAACGGGTTACAACCGTTTTTTTCGGGAAGCCCCAACGATTAAACCTGCTTAGTGTGAATACAGCGATCTCGGGCTTTACCTCGCGCACAAATGCTTCACTTGAAGAAGTCAGACTACCATGATGCGGCACCAGCAGAATATCGGAGGGGAGCTTATCCGGTAGCCGGTTCAAAAGCCGCTTTTCCTGTCTGGATTCGATATCACCGGTTAGCAGAGCAGTATGATATCCGCTAATTTTTAGCACGCAAGAATCATTGTTACTACTTTGCTTAATGGGTCGTGGATTAACCGTCAGAAATTCAAATCGAACACCATCCCAGTACCATGCAGGATAATTGTGGCAATTGCGAACTGAACCATCCATGTTAAAGCGTTTCACCAGGGCTTTCGGCGTTCCGGTCAGCAATTGTGCTGCCACATACTCATCGATAAAGCTGATGAAACCGCCACTATGGTCCGAATCCACATGACTAATAACGGTTAAATCCGCTTTCTGAATACCACGATAACGCAGATACGGTTTTACTACCCAATCACCTGCGCTAAATCCATAATTATTACCCGGCCCGAAATCATATATTAAACTGTGGTTTTTGGTCTCGACAACCACTGCCGTACCCATTCCGACATCGAGTATCGTCAACCGAAAGCCATTGCTAACGATACCTTGCGGCTGCCACAACATCATTACCGGCAGCAAAACCAGTACCGGTAGTCGTGCGCGCCAGCCGAGCGGTAGGAGCATTAATACTATACTGATCGCAAGGCAGACTAACAGCATTATCGGTCGATCGGCGCTTTGATAGATTTGAAATCCTGATGCCAGCAACAGTTGCAGATAATCCAGCAGCCAGCCGGTTAAAACGTCGAGCCAGTCAAACAAAGACGCAGCAAGTGGTATATCGATTACTGCCAACAGGCTGCCAATTAAGGTGGCGGGTAAAATGATAAAACTTAACAGTGGTATCGCGACAATATTGGCGAGAAACCCGGCGGGACTAGCCTGATCAAACAGCAATATGCCTAATGGTATGAACAATAGCGAAAACAATACCTGAATCACCAGTAATTGTTTTAGGCGATTATTCTGATTGACCAGTAAAAATTGACCCAACGCAATTATCAGTAAGGCGGAAATGCTCAACCAGAAAGATGCCGAGCCAACTGCCAGAGGATCAACCAGCAATATCAGGCTTATCGCGCAGGCAATACTGTTTAACAGGTTAACGCCCTTTCGCAACAACAATGCCAGCAAAACCACCGTTAACATCACTAATGCGCGTACGGTGGGAACACTAAATCCGGCAAGCGCTGCATATATCAGGGCAGCAGTCATCGACAGTAGTGCAGAGCATTCCAGCCGATTGAATGGTAACCGGTGTAGAAGTCGACGCCAAAAAAACCCGCCGATGAAATAAAAAAGCCCAGCAACCATACCAATATGCAAGCCTGAAATAGCCAGCAGATGGGCAGTACCAGTATCTCTCAGTAACTTATCCTGATGCCGTGGAATATCGCCCCGAAATCCAACCACTAGTGCCTTAAACAAACCATGATGCTGGCAGTTGTTACAGGCTCGGTCAATCGCTTTGACTACCTGCAATCGAAAGTGGTCGATATTGAACCAGTCGGCATCTGCGAGTTTGTAGTTCAAATCCGATTTTTTCACATACCCGGTAGCAGCAATGCCTTTCACAAACAGCCAGCGTTCATAATCAAAGCCTCCGGGGTTTTGAAATCCATTCGGTTGACGGAGTTTCACCAGTAATTGCCACCGTTGCCCGGCCTGGGGTAGCTGTTGGCCGCGATACCAGCTCAACCGGATCTTTTTGGGTAAGGGACGACGATAGGATTCAATAAAATCGGGCTTCAGATAAAAACGAACCGAATTTTTACGTTGCGCGGTCAGGTCGACGACGCTACCGCGAAGCAATACAACCTGCCCATCATATTCGTCGGTCAGGCGCTGCCCGGTGTTTAGCTGGAACAGCAGGCTTGCCCAGAGTAAGGCGCTACAGGCGATATATAAGAACCGAATCCGGGGATGCAGCCATGCCCCCCATAGAAGTATCGGTAGGTAGGTTATCCAATGCGAATCGACCGGCGAATTTCCCCAGAATGCGAGTGCTGTGCCACAAATTACTGCAAAACTGAATGTTATCATGGCTTCCCTATCGTTATTTTGATTCCCTTTGACCGAAATTGCAGCTGAGACCTTCGAACTTTTTTGCACATTAGACAATTAGCATCGATAATACCACTAACATGCCCAAGAAGTTATTCAAGAAGTACCTGCCTCACCGCGATAGAATCACCAAAAATCGATGGATTATGCAACTGGGTCCGAGATTACAGGAACCGGATTTGTGGCATATTAACCGCAAGTCGTGTTCAGGCGCTGCTGCACTCGGAATGTTCTGCGCCTTTGTCCCGGTTCCATTTCAGATGTTAGTGGCAGCAGTCGGTGCGATTTTATTCCGTTATAACATTCTGGTTGCCGTGCCCATGGTCTGGGTGAGCAATCCGGTTACCATGCCACCGCTTTTTTACTTCTGCTACCGGGTAGGCGCTTCGCTGCTCGGTGTCGAATTCGGAGATTTAAACTTCGAGCTCAGTTTTGAATGGATGATGTCGGGTTTACTGGAAATCTGGCAACCATTTTTGCTGGGATGCCTGGTTGTCGGCCTGATTTGTTCTTTTATCACTTTTGGTATCGTCCGGCTCTTCTGGCGTTATCACATCTGGACACATATTAAAAAGCGTCGGAGTCGCAATAGAAAAACTCCTTCGTGAAGGCTGTGAACTGGTTCTGGATCATCATAATAACTATTGCAGGCACGGTTTGCGGGGTCAGTTTCTGTGCTTATCTATTGAAATTTTTCAGTGATCTTGAAGCGGTCCGCTGGTAGTAAGGACATATTGCCGACATGGACAGCCTGGAATTCTGGGGTATTCTGCTAGGGCGTAGTATTCGTCTTATTGCCGATGCCATATATCTGTTTATGCAAATTCCCGTGATAGCTGTGTATTGCCTGTATTTGAAAAACCAACTTCCAGTCACCGCAAATTAGCTGTCCTGGTCTAGTAAGCCGTCCTGCATACGCCATCGATATTGCATCTTTGCCGCGATATTCAAATCATGCGTAACAATAACCAGGGCTGTACCGATATCTTCATTCAAACTGAGCATCAAATCGAGCATTTGGGCTGCGGTATGGCTATCGAGATTACCGGTTGGTTCATCGGCCAGCAGACAATCGGGGCGGGTCACTAAAGCGCGTGCTAAAGCCACCCGTTGACGTTCACCACCCGATAATTCACCGGGCTTATGCTCGCTTCGATTTGCCAGGTTAACACGTTCTAACCACTCGTCAGCCACAGCGATTGCCCGACGCCGCGATTGTCGACGGATTAACAAAGGCATGGCGATATTATCGCGCGCGCTGAATTCAGGTAATAGATGATGAAACTGATAGATAAAACCCAGATGACGGTTGCGCAAACGCCCGATCCTGCTCTCCGACATTCCTGATATCGATTGTCCACATACCTGAATATCTCCCTTCGTGGAGAAATCCAGACCACCGAGCAAATGCATTAATGTACTCTTTCCAGCACCCGAAACACCGACAATAGCATGGCTTTCGCCCGCACCGACTTTAAAGTCTATGCCTCTCAAGACCTGGACAACCAGCTTGCCCTGCCGAAAAGTCTTGTGCAGCCCTGCAGCTTTAATAACCGAATTCGGCGATTGGGTATCATTCATAACTTAAAGCCTCGGCGGGCCGGGTTTTCGAGGCCCGAAGCGCCGGATATAAAGTAGCTACAATTGAAACCACAAAAGACAGCACCGAAATCTTGATGACATCGAACTGTCGCAATTCAGATGGCAAATCGGTGATCGGATAAACGCCTCTCGGAAGAAACTGAGTCTGAAAAAACTGTTCGAGAGCGGGAACAATCACATCAATATACGAAGCAACCAGTACCCCGCATGCCAAACCTGTCAGAGTGCCAATCAAACCGATGATGGTTCCCTGCACCATGAATATCGACATAATCGATGCCGGTGAAGCGCCAATCGTACGCAAAATCGCGATATCGGATTGTTTATCAGTAACCACCATAACCAGTGTCGAAACGATATTAAAAGCAGCAACGGCAACAATTAGCGACAGAATTATAAACATCACCGTCTTTTCGGTTTGTACCGCCTTAAAGTAATTAGCGTGGCGCAAAGTCCAGTCGGAAATCCAGTAGTCAAAATTAAGGTTATCGCGTAGCTGCTGACGCACCAAAGGTGCTCGATCCATGTCTTGCAACTTAAGTCGTAGCCCGCTAACCCCCCCATCGAGCCGGAATAGGCGACTGGCGTCCTCTCGATGAATCAGCGCTGTACTGCGATCATATTCATAAACACCAATCTCAAACAGGCCGACCACTTTGAATCGGCGTAATCGAGGCAGAAATCCTAGCGGCGATGCGGTCGACTGAGGCGTTATCATGGTGACACGATCACCCGGCACTACGTCGAGCGAACTGGCCAGACCGCTGCCAAGGATGATGCCGTATTCACCGGCTTTTAAGTCACTGAAGTTGCCGAAAGTCATGTGTTGATGAATATCCGATACCTCGGGCTCTAAATCAGGGTCGATGCCACGCACAATCGTACCGCTAACAGACGAGCGATTTGAGAGCATGGCTTCAGCCTCGATATACGGAGCGCTGCCGATAACCTGGGGATTTTCAGAAACCAGTTTATTCAGGCTCGGCCAGTCCTGTATACGACCTTCGTAAGAACGCACCGTTACATGCGATACCATGCCAAGAATACGACCACGCAACTCTTTCTCGAAACCGTTCATCACCGACAAAACAACGATCAGGGCCATCACCCCAAGCGCAATGCCCAGCATAGAAATCAGCGAAATAAAGGAAATGAAATGATTGCGACGTTTGGCCCGCGTATAGCGAAGCCCTATAAATAATTCCAAGGGTAAATTCATGCGGCGGATTAAACCATGAAAGCCAAATCACCACCACTGCTGAAGCGGGAATATTTCACCCGCTGGCAATGCATCTGTTGTCTGATAAGGCAGGCATGCTATAGTTATAGTTAATTATCGGAAACAGGCTATAATGCCTTGATTACGATGGACAAAAAAATATTCAGGAGAAAATAGACCATGCCTAGCGAATTGACACTTCTGGCCATCGCAGGCTTGCTGCTCGCACCCGGGCTACAGGCTCAAAATCTCACTATTCCCGGCCACGTTAAAAGCGACCAGCAACAGATAATGCCCCGACGCGGTATTGATATGAATGCTGTTATTGTCGAATTTGGTCAACCCGATGAACGTTACGGACCGATCGGTGATCCACCCATCACTGAGTGGGTATACGATGGCTTCCGGGTTTACTTCGAGAATGACCTCGTGTTGCACAGTATCGATATAACCACGCTTATCATGCCCAAATAGTATCTTTCCAGCACATAGATCAAAAGTAATATTTAATACAGCCACAAGGATATAGATACTGATCGCTCTGATTTCGATATATTTCCGCAGGCATTATCTCTGCTTTTATAACCAGAATAGGGATCAGAGTTATCATGACTGCTAAAATTTTTTCGATACTCATAATGGCAATTTCGACCTTGTTTAGTTCGTCTAATGTGTTGGCTGGTAACCAGTCAGACGATGGTTTGCAACCGCTGGCGGAATTCGATTACATCGCCGAAAACGAAACCGTGGAAGAAAATAAACAGGATGTTGACGACGACGAAGAACCTGATTGCGACTAACCTGTTATCACAACTATTCACTCAATTAAACAAAAACCATCATAACAATTAAAGAACCCGGAGGCTCCTTATCTATGAAACTGTCTAAACTGATATTAACCGGTACAACCGGACTAGCGTTGGCATTTGCCGGCTTCTCACAGGCTGCAGAAGTAAATATAACACCGAAAATGGAAAGCATTACTGTGATGCACGGCGGTAGCAAAACCAAAATTATGCGAAACCAGAATCAGAAAAACACGGTAAATCCGGCATTCGCAAAAACTTCTCGCAAATGTCCCCCATTTTGTATTCAGCCTTCTACTTTGGCGCCCGGCGTGGAAACCATTGGCGAGGTAGAAGTAATCGGATATCTTAAACGCATGAATGAAGGTGATGCCAGCATCCTGGTAGTAGATTCTCGTACCCCGGATTGGGTTGCAAAGGGTACCATCCCTGGCGCCGTAAACCTGCCCTGGACCGCTTTAAATCCAGCAAAAGGTGCCGATCCGATTTCTATCGGAGAAATCATGGAGGACAGCTTTAATGCGAAGAACCTCGAAGGGCTGTGGGATTACAGCAATGCCAAAACACTGGTCATGTTCTGTAATGGCATGTGGTGTGGCCAATCACCGAATAACATTAAAAACCTGCTAAAATTCGGTTATCCGTCGCACAAAATCAAATGGTATCGCGGTGGTATGCAGGATTGGGAAATTCTCGGGCTTTCGACGGCTAAACCCTGATAACATAAAGGCATAAATGAATGAAAGGGCGCAATTTATTGCGCTTTTTTTTGGCCTGGGCGCGATAGAACCGGTATCAGATGGTCGAATAGTCTGATCTTTCCCCAGCGAATCTTTCAATTTCCCGCCGAGCCGGTACAATCGCGGCCTTGTTAATGCCACCACTTGGCCATGCCCAAATCATTACTCAACATTCCCGATCATATCGCAGGCACGCCACTACAATTGGGCCAGCTCTATGGCAGTAGTCGCAGTTTGCTGCTGGCGGAGCGGATTGCTGACTTTAAGGGTTTATCAGTTATCGTTTGCAGTGACATGGCTGATGTCGAGCAGATAGAGCGGGAAGTTGAATTTTATAGTCATAAAAAGCCCGAAGTCATTCGGTTCCCCGATCTCGAAACTCTGCCTTACGACCTGTTTTCGCCCCATCAGGACATCATTTCGGAGCGGATAAAATGCCTCGCAACAGTGGCTGGGCGTCAGCAGGGCATGCTCATTTTACCGATTACTACCTTCCTGCAAAAAGTAACGCCGCCCGAGTTTATCTACCAGCGAAGCCTTAGCGTAAAAATCGGCGATATTATCGAACCAACCGATCTTAGGGAGCAATTGATTTTATACGGATATCGAAGTGTTTCCCAGGTTGAGGAACATGGTGAATACGTTGTGCGTGGGTCAATACTCGACTTATTTCCGATGGGGAGCACGAAACCTTTTCGGCTTGAATTTTTTGACAATGAACTGGAATCTATTCGAGGATTCGATCTTGACAATCAACGTTCATCCGAAAAACTCGACAGCATCAACTTACTTCCCGCACGAGAATTCCCGCTCGATGAAGCCGGCATCACCACATTCCGCCAGAATTTTCGTGAACATTTTGACATCGATCCGAATACCTGCCCGGTTTATAGTGATGTATCGGAAGGCATCGCATCACCAGGCGTCGAATACTATCTCCCGCTTTTTTTCGGTGAACTAGTCAGTCTGTTTGAATATCTTCCGGGAAACAGTCAGTTGATACTCGATCAGTCGGCACTGGATCATGCTGCAGAGTTTCGCCAGCATGTAGACGATCGTTACGAATCGCGCCGATACAATATTGAACGACCACTGCTTGCGCCTGATCAACTGTATCTTCGAAATGAAGACTTTGTGCAGGGCATAAACAGATTTCAACACCTGATATACAGCCGCTTCAAACACGATAAGGAAGACCGCTACACCATCAATTGTGAAACTCAGACCGTGCCCCAACTAAGCCTTCACAACCAGGCAAAGCAACCCGATAAAGCTTTGAAGGCTTTTATCAACAAACCAACGCTCAACAAAATATTATTCAGCGCCGAATCCACAGGTCGACGGGAGTTTCTATACGAGGCATTACAACACTACGGCATTCGCCCTACCCTCGTTAACCACTGGAGCGATTTTCTATCCAACCAGACCAGCCGCCTATTCCTGATAGCTTCACCTTTGGAAGAGGGCCTGACCCTCGAAACCCGGGGCCTGGCCGTTATTGCAGAACATCAGTTATTCGGCGACCGTGCTAGACAACGACGCCGACGGAAATTTAAGAAAACTCGTGATGCGGAAAGCACTATACAAAGCCTGGCTGACCTGCATGAGGGTGCGGCCGTGGTCCACGAAGACCATGGCATTGGCCGATATCAGGGTTTGAAAACACTGACTGTGTCGGGAATTGCAACCGAGTTTCTCTGTATCGAGTATGCCAATGAAGACAAACTCTATGTTCCGGTATCGTCACTGCACCTGATCAGTCG
>CAZYYM010000045.1:0-26906 GCA_964651385.1 uncultured Gammaproteobacteria bacterium
TAATGCCGTTGACAACCCGGTAAATCCCGCCCCGACGACGAGCACATCGGTTTCTAATAGGTCTTCTAATGATTGCCTTTCCAAGGCAGGTATTGCGGTATCTCCCCAGAGTGAACGTTCACCTGAATCCTGAGGCAGGCATTCTGTCATAGCACATACTTACTCATTTCGCTGGTACGATATTTTGGTCTATCGGTAAATAGAATGCCAACAATTTAAACTCTCCGGGCAAAAGCCTGTGGATTGCCAAGATATAATCACTTAGGATTAAAATCACCGCTGAGGAAATACTGTCAGAGGACAAAATGCTAAGCGTCTATAGTGAAAAACATCAGTTACGCAATGCGAAATCCGAACTCCATGGCGGTGAGCTGATACCACCATTCGAGTGCCCGGTGCGCGTAGAATATATCCTCGACCAGTTACAAACTGTTAAACTCGGCGAAATTGTTGCTCCCCAAGAATTCGGGCTCGACCCGATAACGCGCATCCATAATTCAGATTACCTGAACTTTCTCGAACGTTGCTGGGACACCTGGACAGCTAGCGGTTATAAAGGCGAGGCAATACCCACGGTATGGCCTTCTCGACGAATGCCGCAGACCCGAATTCCGAATCATATTGAAGGCCAGATGGGCTTTTATGCTCTGGCCGGAGAAACCTCGATATCAGGCGGTACCTGGGAGGCCGCCCGCACCAGCGCTAATGTCGCGCTAACTGCCCAGTCAGCCATTCTGGATGGCGCTGAAGCGGCGTTTGCGCTGTGTCGCCCACCCGGCCATCACGCTGCCAGCGACATGTACGGTGGCTATTGTTTCATCAATAATGCCGCTGTGTCGGCACAGGCCTTTATCGATCAGGGCGCCAGTCGGGTTGCTGTTCTCGACGTTGATTTTCATCATGGTAACGGTACACAGGCGATTTTTTATCATCGCCCCGATGTCCTGTTTTTGTCATTACACGGCGACCCTAAAGACGCATTCCCACATTTCCTGGGTTACGCCGACGAAGCGGGTGAGGGCAAAGGTGAAGGATTCAACTGCAACTATCCAATGAGCCCGGGTACCAATTTTAAGACATGGGGATCTGCGCTCAACGATGCCTGTAAAAAAATCACCCGTTATTCTCCCGATGCACTGGTGATATCCCTCGGCGTCGATACTTTTGAGCGCGACCCCATCTCATTTTTCAAATTGGCGAGTGACGACTTCAAACGCTATGGCGAGTCGATCAGTGCATTGAAGCTACCGACATTATTTGTCATGGAAGGTGGATACGCAGTCGAAGAAATCGGTATTAATGCAGTCAACGTTTTACAGGGATTCGAAGATGCCCGGGGGTAGACCCCTGTGCCTACCCGGTGCTCAATTCGGGCGAACACCCCGGTTCGCCCCTGCCTGATCCATCGTTGAATATCATACTGCGCCAAAGTCATAATACTCAAGGTATCATCTGCCTGCTCGGCGCAGTTGCCTTTCTCACCGTCAGCGATTCCATTATCAAATGGTTGAGCCCACACCTGGCATTACACGAAATTATGTTGTTTCGCTCATTGTTCGCCATAATCATGGTTTCGGTCATCATCAAACTCGAAGGCGGATTTAAGATACTAAAGACACGCCGACCAATTCTGCATTTTATACGAGGCTCTTTGCTGGTATTCGCCAATATGTTTTTCTTTCTCGGTCTGGCATCCATGCCGTTTGCTGAAACCGTGGCACTGTTTTTTACTGCGCCTTTATTTATCTGCATGCTCTCGCAACCGATACTCGGAGAAAAAGTCGATCCGTCGCGTTGGCTGGCTATTTTGCTGGGGCTGGCGGGCGTATTAATCATGCTCAGGCCTGGCGCCGAAGTATTCAAACTCACCAGTCTTTTGCCTATTATTGCGGCGCTTTGCTATGCAGGCATGCAAATGATGACAAGTAAGCTGGGTATACAGGAAAAGGCAGCTACCCTCACACTTTATATACAGCTGGCCTTTATCCTCATCAGTTCGATGATCGGTTTAGGCATTGGCAATGGCAGTTTGAATCACTTCGACAATACAACGCTGGATTTTTTATTGCGTGCCTGGATCTGGCCGGATCTTGAAGAATTTAAACTGCTGGCATTGTGTGGCCTGATAGTTTCAATCGGTGGCTACCTGCTGTCACAGGCCTACCGGATGGGACAGGCCGCGGTCGTCGCACCATTTGAGTATTCCTCCATGCCCTTTGCCCTGGTGGTCGGTTATTATCTATGGGGCGACTGGCCTGACTTGATTTCATTCGCAGGTAGTGGACTCATTATTTTCAGCGGTTTATTGATTGTTTATCTGGAAAACCGCGCAAGCCGGAAAAAACTGGTTCGACCCGCCCAGATTGACTACTGATGAGGTTTACAAAACTATCGATTCACAGGAATATTGCCAATTGCGCCATTCTTTTATTGATTTAATGCTCAAATCTGACCGGCATACCCTAATCTTTCAACAATCCCTCCAGCTTCACCTGATCTGCCGCAAATAGCCGAATACCTTCGGCGAGTTTCTCGGTCGCCATCGCATCATCATTATGTCCCCAGCGAAAACCGGCCTCATCAAGCATTTGTTTTAAATCGACAGATTTTGCTGCACCAGCATCCAGTATCTTATCCAGATTACCATCTACATTTGCGAGTTCCTGCATCAAACCGGGACTTATGGTCAGACGATCGCAGCCGGCGAGTTGTCGAATCTGGTCTGCATTGCGGAAACTCGCACCCATCACCACCGTCTCAAAACCATGGGTTTTGTAATACTGGTAAATACGCTGGACCGAGAGTACGCCGGGGTCTTTTGCAGCAGGATACCCGTCGACGGCATCATATTTTTTATACCAGTCAAATATTCGGCCGACAAAAGGAGAAATCAAAAACACGCCGGCATCGGCACAGGCCTGCGCCTGGGCAAAGCTGAATAACAGAGTCAAGTTACAGTTGATGCCTTCTTTCTCTAATTCTGCTGCCGCCCGAATGCCTTCCCAGGTTGAGGCTAGCTTGATCAGAATACGACCTCGCTCGACTCCTCCCTGCTCGTATAAGTCGATGAGCCTACGTGCCCGTTTAACACTGGCATTTTTGTTGAAGGATAGTCGGGCATCCACCTCGGTCGAAACACGACCCGGAACGATATTGAGAATCTCCTGTCCGATTAAAACGGCCAGTTTATCGCTGGCATTGTCCAGCTGCATCTGTGTGTCGCCACCCTGATTGATCGCATACCCACGGGCCATTTCCAGCAACGGTTGATAGTGCGGTAAACCGACGGCTTTTAGCAGTAAGGACGGGTTTGTCGTGGCATCTTCCGGCGTGTATTGCCTTATTGCTTCGATATCACCGGTATCGGCAACCAGAGTGGTAAATTGCTGTAACTGATCTAGCTGGTTCATATTAATTTCTTTCTCTCACTTTGCTCGCTCTGTTTCTCTAATTCGGCCCAGTCTATAAGCGTCGATAGCGCCAATAATCCAGATCGCAATTAAACAATACCAGGCCACATTGAGGAGCCTGGTATCGCCAAACCCGGACTGTTTCGAAACCATTTCGGTTATGGCGAGCAGATCAAACGATACCTCGCCAGTGACAATTTTTTCTGCTATCTGGTTTGCCCTTTCCACCATCTTACTCAACACAACCAGTAACGCAGCAATGGCAATAGCCGCGATTACAATACCTGCGGCGGGTTTCTTCAGGTAGAAATGCCCACTTCCAGGAAAAATAAATATCGACCACAATACGGCTTTAACCGACTCTTTCACGCCTCACCTCTTGGTTGAACTTTTACATCTTAGCCGGTGCCCCATAATTACTAAGACTAAATTGCTTTAAATCATTTTATCTGATATTAGACAACAAGATAATGACTTGCCAGCAAAACTGTTCACGAACTACTCTATTATGCAAGATACACAGGCTTTTAAACACAGGCTCGAGGCCTTAAAGGACGAAGTCTTGCAACGGATCAAGTGCATCAATCAGGATATTCGCCATAAAGACTTATCCACCGACTGGAGTGAACAAGCCACAGAGCGGGAAAACGACGAAGTTCTGCAATCACTCGGTAATGTCGCTGACCACGAACTGGCAAAAATTAATGAAGCGCTGTCAAGAATCGACAAAGGTACTTATTTTTATTGCACAGACTGCGGTGACGATATTCCAGCCGCCCGAATGGAATTACTACCCTTCAGTTCGTTGTGCGTGAGTTGCGCCGAAGACCTCGAACATCGATCTTGAATAATATCTGGAGCCCTGACCAATGCTAAACGAAAAACACGACCTGGTTCACGAACTGCCGGAACACCGCGACACCATTCGACAATTGAAAATGGACAACAACTATTTTTCGAGACTATTTGACGACTACCATGAAGTCGACCACGAAAAACACCATATTGAAACGGGCATTGAAAATACCTCGGATGACTATCTCGAGGAAAGGAAAAAACAACGCTTACGTTTGAAGGATGAGCTGTATTCGATAATCAGGAAGTCCTGAGGCATAGGCTGACCCGCCCTCTGAAGCGCATCACTTTCACGTTTTCCATTATCCGTCAAAATCCCCGTTAGATAATGGCACGCCATACCCGTGCCGAGACCCACTCTATGACTATAACAGTCCCGGTATTACCAAAAAAATCACCGAAATCCGAGTTCAACTTAACTGTTTTGAAGTAAAATTCAGGGAATAAATATGCCCATACTCAAGCGCTCCTCAACGTTAAAGCCCAAGGAACGGTAGAAGGCCGCCACCTGAGTATTGCTGGCGCGAATCTGCAGGTTTACTTTGATACAACCCAGCATTTTTAAAGATTGCATGGCTGTATTAACCAGTTCTCTTCCGATCCTGGTTCGACGGTATCCGGGCTTGACCGCAAGCGCATATAACCAGCCTCGATGACCATCATAGCCGGCCATGCAGGCACCGACGATTTCGCTACCGGCTTCGGCAACAAAAATTAAATCATCGACTGCGAGCTTGGCATCAATCAGATAGGCAGGTTCGTTATGGGGGGGGTCATCCGGGAAAACTTGCTGCCAGAGTCCTATAAGGGATGTCCGGTCCTGCGTTTGATACTTTCTTACATTCACGATTATCAATTCTTCCTGATAAAAAATATCCAGACTTTCTATAATCCCGGTATCATAACCCCATGTGTAAATCTATCCGACAGAAAATGTTTGCCGAAATGGTCGACAAATCAATTTTCGAACTCGCAAAAGAAAAGGCTTTTGACTATGCCGACAATGCATTGGAACGAAACGTATTCCCTGCATCACCGGCAATCGATGGACTCAAACAGTTTGAAGAACCACTACCCGAATCAAGCCAAGACGCCACAAAAATAATACAGCAATTACACGATTATGGCTCACCGGCCTCGGTTTCACAAATTGGGGGTCGGTATTTCGGCCTGGTTAACGGTGGCGTTGTCCCGACGGCGTTGGCAGCACGCTGGTTGAGTGACTTCTGGGATCAGAATACACCGCTGTATTTATCCTCACCCATCGCCTCAAAACTCGAAGAAGTGGTTGAAGGCTGGTTAAGAGAATTACTGGGTTTGTCGCAACAGGTTGTGGCAGGCTTCGTCAGTGGGTCATCAATGGCAATATTTTGTGGATTGGCCGCCGCTCGCTATCGGATTTATCAAAACAACAACTGGGACGTTAATAAAAAAGGATTAACCGGCGCCCCTCAAATTCGCATTATTGCCAGTCGACATGCACATGCGGCGGTGGTTAAAGCCATCTCATTACTGGGGTTTGGTATCGACAATATTGAATGGGTGACAACTAACAAACAAGGAAGTATCGATTCGGCCAGGATACCCCCGCTTGATCAAAATTGCATACTCCTACTCCAGGACGGAAACGTCAATTCCGGCGCCTTCGATGATTTTGAAAACATATGCAAGCTGGCCAATGCAGCCGGAGCATGGGTTCATATTGACGGGGCTTTCGGTCTCTGGGCAGCCGGTTGCGAATACCTCAGGTATTTAACATCTGGTATCGACAAGGCTCATTCCTGGTCGGTCGATGGGCATAAAACATTAAATACACCTTATGACTGCGGCCTGGTTCTATGTAGTGACCGCGACGCCCTGGTGCAGGCCTTACACACGACCGGTTCCTACATTGTTTATGGCGATAATCGTGACGGCATGATGTACACACCGGAGATGTCGCGCCGCGCGCGTGTCGTCGAATTCTGGGCGGCATTAAAATACCTCGGCAAGTCAGGCGTCAATGAACTTGTCCTTGGTTTACATCAACGGGCCCGGCAATTTGCCGCCGAATTAGCCGAGGCTGGTTTTGAGATACTCAACGATGTCGTTTTCAACCAGGTTTTGGTTAGCGTCGGCAATGTCGATGAAACTAAAGATATCGTCGAACATATTCAGCAATCGGGGGAATGTTGGGTGGGTAGTGCACAGTGGTTTGATCGCCCCGTCATCCGGATTAGTGTCTGTTCGTGGGCGACAACCGAAACCGACATCAGCCGTTCAGTCAGCGCATTTGTGGCGGCGAGATATGACCGACAGTAAAAACTGGTTGCGCAATCGCATCAATGGTAACGGACCACCTTTGCTCATCGACGGTGGTATGGGTACGCAATTGCAGCATTGCGGTGTGCCGATGGATGGCAATGTCTGGAGTGGGCGAGCGGTTTTGTCGCATCCCGATGCGGTCGTAGAGACCCACGAAGCCTTCATTCGTGCGGGTGCTGAAGTCATCATCGCCAATACATTCGCTTCGGCGCGTCATATGCTCGAACCGGGCGGTCTGGGCGACTATGTCGAAGAAATAAACCTAAATGCCGTCAAGCTGGCAAAGAAAGCCTGCGATAATGTCGCAGAACAACCAGTCGCTATTGCCGGCTCTATCTGTGAATGGGCGCCTACTGACGATGCGCAATGGCATAATGCGAAAGCCATTAGAGAATCATCGCGAGAACAGGCTGGATTACTCGCCGAAGCCGGTGTCGACTTGATTGCACTCGAAATGTGCGAGGAAATCGAATTATCGATAGCGGTGATCGAAGCAACATTGGAAACTGGTTTGCCCATTTGGATCGGGATGAGTGCGAAAAGGCATAAAGACTGCAAATATCTGTCTGTATTCGATTCTCAGGAGCAGGACTTTGAAAGCCTGGTGAAAGCACTGGCCGGTTACCCTGCCATGTTGATGAATATCATGCACACACCGATAGTAGATATCGACGAAGCGATTGATATTGTCAAAAAATATTGGCATGGCGCAATTGGGGTTTACCCAGAATCGGGTTATTTCAATATGCCTGACTGGCAGTTTGTGGATATCATTGAGCCCGGAGAACTGGCTGGCCTTGCCCAGGCCTGGATAGACAAAGGAATACGAATGATGGGAGGCTGCTGTGGCCTGGGACCTGCACATATTATTGCTTTGCGGCGGACTTTTTTCCCTCCTTAAATATATATATGTTGATGAACGACCTAAGTTAACTATCATACAATATAATACTAACCCCATCACTCCGGACCGCGTGCCGGGACCCATTGATGATCAAGTCCGTCAATACAATCCCTTACTGCTATAGAATTTATGGCCTCTCCGGCAATTCCACCAGAAATTCCTGGCTTGAATAGCCATGGTTAGTATCTCTGGCGCGAATCTTCACCTGTTTAACCGATTTTGGAATAGAAACACCGGAAAGTGAGCGGGTAAAAGGCTGTTCATTGACATGCGGGTGATAAAGCACACGTGATTTGATCAACTCACCTTCAAGCGTCATCACATCCCATTGATTGGCATAATGCTCCCAGCCAGTATCGGCATGTTCAAGCGTCACCGAAAATCGACAATCGACCTGACAGCGCACTTTGACGTCGACAATATGGACTTCTCCAGCTCCGACAGTATGACCGAACAATCCTGAAATAAATAATAATATCAACAGTTTATAAAATTTTCGCAATGTACTATCACTCGGATTTATTCGGAACTGCGACCACAGTTCCAGCACAGTTCAAAAGATGCATCATTTTTTTCCTGGCAGCCTCGACAGTACCAGCAGTTTTCTTTCGAGTCTGACAAAATGTTTTTCAAGATAAATTCTGCACCTTCGAACTGTGACTCATCTTCCACCCAGAGTTCAGGCCAGGTATCGAAAGTTGCCAGATCGCCAGCGCCACCGGAAGCAAACTCGTTCATAACCACAATATCAATGCCCTGGTCCTGGAGCAGGTTTTTCAGATTGAAAATAATCATTCTGTTTTCGTGTGTAAACAACTTTTTCATTCTGTATTAATTACTGCGAGATTCTCGAATTGTTTCGTAAGCACTTTTTATCTGTTGCGTTTTCTCGGTGGCATCCCGAATCATTTCTTCGGGCAGCCCTTTGGCAACTAATTTATCAGGATGGTGCTGCGACATGAGCCGCCGGTAGGTATTTTTCAATTCGGTATCGCTCACCGAATCATCGATCCCGAGGATCGCATAAGCATCTTTCAGCGTTGTTTGCGGGCTGCCCGCCTGACTGTAACCGGTATTGCCAAAGCCGGCTTTGAGCATTTCTTCGAGGCGTTTTAGTTGCGCGAGAGGAATACCGAGTTTCCGGCAAATTTGCGCCAGTACTTTCTCTTCGGCAGGATGCATTACGCCATCCGCATAGGCAGCCTGCAGCTGAATTTCCAGAAACATCTGGATTAGTGTGGTTCGCCGAAGCGTCTCTTTTCTAAATTGATCGAGAATTTCATCAATGGGAAAATTGTCGGACTTACCTTCGCTGAAAAGTCTTTTCGCCGATTCCCGCATCTCGGTATTGAGACCCAAATGGCTCATCACATCTTCGGCAAGGCGAATTTCATCGCGAGTAACCCTGCCGTCGGCTTTGGCGATATAACCCATCACTGAAAAAGTGGCCGTGAAAAAGGCAGCCTGAATGCGATCGTTGTCACCTGCCTGACCGCCTTGCCAGCCATCTCTATCTACCGAATTTAACCCGCGATCAAAATTATGACCGAACGCTATGCCCATTAACGCGCCAAGCGGGCCACCGATCATAAATCCGAATACGCCACCAAGCGCCTTACCCCACCATGCCATGAGCTAATCTACCGGTTTACTGTTTATGTGTTCGATTTGATCGTAATGTCGATTCAAATCCTGATACCGGATGCAACAAACCCCACCGCCGCCAAATTCGAAATCAATCCAGGTCATAGGTAGACATTGGTATTTTTGCATCATTGCTGATTGTGAATTTCCCACTTCCAAAACGAGTATGCCGTGATCGCTCAGGTATTTAACCGCCTGCAGCAAAATTTGATCAACCAGGTCCAGGCCATTAGATCCCGCTTCCAGACCGAGGCTTGGCTCGAAAGTAAATTCTTCGCTGAGATTGGCCATATCTCTGGCATCGACATAAGGTGGGTTACTGACAATTACATCGAATCGTTGTGCAGGTATATCTTCGAATAAGTCCGATTGATAAAGCGTCAAACTATCATCCAACTCGTGTTCATGACGGTTAATCTTCGCAACCTCCAGGGCATCATCCGAGATGTCCGAGGCACAAATCTGGGCGTCTTCAAAGGCATACTGGCAAGCAATTGCGATGCAGCCGCTGCCGGTGCATAAGTCGAGTATTCGTTCAACACGATGGGCGTCGATCCAGGGCTCGAAGTAATTGCCAATTAACTCGGCAATCGGTGAGCGCGGGACCAATACGCGTTCGTCGACATAAAATCTGAGGCCGAAAAACCAGGACTCGCCTGTAATATAAGCGGCCGGTTGGTGTGAACTGGCTCGTAATTGCAACAGATCAAAAGCCTGCTGACGTTCTTCCGGCGTTAATACGCAATTAAAATAATCCTCCGGCCAGTCAAAAGGCAGGGCAATTGCGTGTAGACTGAGATAACGCGCTTCATCAAAAGCATTGGCAAAACCATGACCGAAACACAATTTTCGACGATTAAATTCACTGGCTCCCCAGCGAATATAATCGCGTATAGTCGTCAGTGTTTGCAAGATTTCGGTGTCGGCCACGTTGTGTTTCAAATCAGTTAAAATATAATGCGCAGATTCTACACTATATTTCTTTAGGCGGCCTTTGAAATGGCTTGTCAACCTGCTTTACGTGGATTCGAACATGAAAATATCGTCCATTACCATTGTCGCTATATTGGCAATGGCTATTGGCTTCGGCATCGCCTGGTTTGTCCGGCAATCACAATCCATAAAGCTTGAAGCCGGCACCTGGTTTGGCAATCAGGCCAGCGCCTTACCTGACTTTAAATTAATTGACCAAAATGGCAATAAACTCGCTCGGGACGACTTGCGGGGAAAATGGCAATTGGTTTTTTTCGGCTATACACATTGCCCCGATATCTGCCCGACAAGTTTGCAAACTCTGGCCGATGTGGTTAAAGCCATCGATGACAAAGATGTCAGCAAAGCACTGCAAATAGTCTTTGTCTCGGTTGATCCTGATCGTGACCGCCCGGAAATTCTGAAATCCTACGTCGAATATTTTAATCCCGAGTTCGTCGGTGCAACCGGTACAGCAACTGATTTAGAAAAATTGACCGGTGCCATTGGCGTTGGCTATTTTCTCGATCGGAGCGGCGACGATCAGGTAAGTTACGAAGTTGCCCATAGCTCGGCTTTTGTTCTGCTCAATCCATCGGTACAATTTGCCGGAATCTTCGGTGCGCCACACGACAGCCAGGCGATAGCTCGTGATCTAACCAAAATTATCGAACGTTATTAAACCCGTTACTTAAAAAAGGATCAATTAGCCATGAGATATTCCGTACTTTTATATCTATTTCTAATCAGTTTTTCATCTGTCGCCGATTCGCTAAAAGTTTCTGATGCCTGGATCAAAAATCTGCCGCCAGTAGTTCCCATGCGTGCCGGATACATGACCATTGAAAATCATTCAGCCCAAACGCTTAAAATTGTTGACGTTGAAAGTAACGCATTTATGCAAGTTGATATACACGAAACCGTCGAAAATGATGGCATGATGACAATGCAACCACTATCACCGCTGTCTGTTCCACCGGGCGCGTCGATTAAGCTGACGCCCGGCGGCATTCATCTAATGATGATGCAACCAAAGCAATCCTTAAAGCCCGGCGATCTGGTTGATATTACTCTACGCTTTGACGATGGCAACACACAAACATTGCAAATGACGGTTAGAAAATAACATCTATGAATGAGAAAACCCGGTCGACAAAGGAATCTTTATTAATAAAGGAAAAGTTTTTCATCTGGCTTTTTTATATCGCACCACATCATCTCATATCACGCATTGTTTTCTCCATAACTCGAATGCGGGGACCTTTTGTCCAACCGCTGATAAGATGGTTTATCGGGAAATATAATGTTGATATGAGTGAAGCCGAGTATGACACGATCAGTATCTACGAAACTTTCAACGAATTTTTTACGCGCAGTTTGAAAGAGGGTGTACGCCCGGTGGCCAGCGGCGTGAATACACTTGCCAGCCCTGCAGACGGCACAGTATCAGAAGCCGGTGAAATAGATCGAGGCCAAATCTTCCAGGCCAAAGGTCATAGGTACACAGCAATACAATTACTTGGTGGTGACGAGGCAGTCGCCAAATTGTTCGATAACGGAAGATTCGCGACCATTTATTTGGCACCGTATAACTATCATCGCCTGCATATGCCTTCCGACGCGCGGCTTTATAAAATGATCCATATACCCGGCCGCCTGTTCAGCGTAGCACCCTGGACGGTTAAAGCCATCCCGCGTATTTTTGCTCGAAACGAACGCGTAGTTTGCCTGTTTTCTACACATGCCGGCCCATTGGCGATGATCCTGGTCGGCGCTATTAATGTCGCTGCGATAGAAACCGTCTGGGGCGGTTTGGTGACACCGCCAAAGGCCAAGGAAGTCACCGAGTCTGACTTTTCACATACCAGTAAACAGTATAAAAAAGGTGATGAAATGGGCCGATTTAACATGGGCTCCACCATTATTTTACTGATGGGTGAAAAGGTCGAATGGCTGCAGAAAATGCAACCCGGCAATTCAGTAAAAGTTGGAGAGTTAATTGGCCATTTCCCAATGCCTCAGAAAGATACAGTTAAAAAGGCCTTATAAAACTAATCGGAAAAACTCAGAACCTGATCAATCGCGTCGGACTTTTCCAACACCATCAACAAACGGTCAAGCCCTAACGCAACTCCGGCGCACTCGGGTAGACCAGATTCCAAAGCAGTCAATAACGATTCGTCTATTGGATAAATCGGCAATCCCCTGGCTCGCCGCTGTCGATTATCCACCTCGAAACGCTCTCGTTGTAACCCGGAATCGGTTAGTTCAGAAAAGCCGTTGGCGAGCTCAAGCCCGTTATAGAACAACTCAAAACGCTCGGCTACTTGGGAATTATCGGCATTGACTTTAGCCAACGCGGCCTGCGAGACCGGATAATCATAAACAAACATGTAACCTTTCATTGCTGGCCCAATTATCAAAGAAATGAGCAAATCCAGGCATTGATCAAAATCCAGCTGCTCGATATCGGTTCCAGGCACTCGACAAGCACAATATTCCCGAATTGCTTCAATTTTTGTCGATTGAATATCAATACCCGTATATTGCAAAAAAAGTTCGCCATAGCTAACTCGACGGTATTCATTATGCCTGCCACTAAGCAAATCGATTAATTGTTCCATCTCATCCATTAAACGCCGGTAGTCAAGGCCTGGCCGATACCATTCCAGCAAAGTAAATTCACTGCTATGTCGACTACCCGACTCTCCTTCGCGAAAGGCATGGCAAATCTGATAAATAGACCCGCAATCCGCCGCGAGCAGCCGTTTCATGGCGAATTCAGGGGAGCTTTGCAGATAAAGCGTAACGCCCAGATTGTCGGCCGTAATTGAGCCGATATCAGGGTCGGTATTGGTAGAGCTGGCCAGTAATGGTGTATCGACTTCCAGACAATCCCTGTCGGCAAAAAAGGCCCGAATCTGCTGGTAGAGGCGGGCACGCGCTCGAATGATAGCGATGCTGGCCGACGGTCGCCAGTTCATTTTGAGCGCTATTTTTTTACCCGCGACATATATTCACCGGTACGCGTATCGACGCGTACTACTTCGCCGATTTCAAGAAATAACGGGACTTTTACTACGGCACCCGTTTCAAGTGTAGCCGGTTTAGTGCCGCCCTGTGCTGTATCTCCCTTCAACCCGGGATCGGTATCTGTTATAGCTAGCTCAACAAAATTAGGCGGTGATACGCCAATAGGGCTGCCATTGTATAGTGTCACTTCACTACTATCCTGGGCTTTCAGCCAGTGCTGTGCTTCACCCACTGCCTGTGCATCGGCGGCATGCTGCTCGTAGGTATCGGGCACCATAAAATGCCAGAATTGGCCATCGTTATAAAGATATTGCATATCGATGTCGATAACATCTGCCGCTTCGAGCGTCTCACCAGATTTGTAGGTTTTATCCAATACTCTACCGGTTTTAAGATTGCGGATTTTAACCCGGTTAAAAGCCTGTCCCTTGCCGGGCTTGACGAACTCATTTTCAATGATAGAGCAGGGGTCTCCATCGACCATTACCTTTAAACCACTACGAAATTCATTGGTACTATAACTGGCCATAACGATAAACTCGGAGGAAAATCGGCATGATAGCGGATTCAAGGTCCCGGCGACAATTCTGACAGAAAAAAAGCAGCGGAAATATCGCTCCCCGGTTCTATATTAAGTTATTATTAGTCGACCAGAAATTGATTAAAACTCCATGAAATCTGACGTAGATAAACTGATTCGCCTGCTCATCGTTGATGAGGGACTCCATAAAGCCGAACAAATCACCAGTTCACTGCGTGCAACCGGTATGCATGTTCGCGCCGAGTTCGCTGAAGACGGTGAGGATATGTGCGCTATTCTGGAAAATAAAGTGTTGGATCTGATTTTATTTTCCATGGATTTAACCGAATTTTCGTTGAAGCAAGCCCTAACCCTGATAAACGATTGCGGTCGTAATGTCGTACTGATAGCCATGACCAATCATCTATCTACCGAAGTTCTCGTACAATCGATCAATGACGGTGCTCAGGACGTCGTTTCTTCCAAGAGTCTGGATCATCTCATACAGGTAATCAAACGTGAGTTCTATAGCCTGGATCAGTGGCGAATTTCCAAGCGTCTCGAATTACAACTACAGGAAAGCGAAAAACGCTGCCAGAGTCTGCTTGCCAATTCAAAAGATGCGGTTGCCTACGTACACGAAGGTATGCATATCTACGCGAATGGCGTTTATCTGGAATTATTCGGCAATGCCGATTTCGACGAACTCGAGGGGACACCCATCATCGACATGGTGGAACCGGCTCAACAAAACGAATTAAAAACCTTTTTGCGCCAGATAAGCCAGAACGAAAACGATAAAAATGATCTCGATCTCAAACTGATTCACAGTAGTGGCGAACTGATTGATGCCAAAATGGAATTCTCACGGGCCAGTTATGACGGTGAACCTTGTACACAGATACTGATTCGCTCCGCAACGGATACATCGGAACTTGAAGAACAGATCAGTTATTTACATCAGCACGACCTCGTTACCAGTTTGTACAATCATCAGTATTTTATGGATGAATTGAAGGAGTCGATAGCAAAGGCGATTAACGGTATGAATAAATATGGCATGATTTATATTGCCATCGACAACTTTCAGGCAATACGTGATCGCGTCGGCATATCCGGCTGCGATGTCCTCATCGGGGATATCGCCATGATTCTCAAGGCGCATGCGTTCCCGGAGCAAATTGTCGCAAGATTCGGTGCGCATTCATATTCGTTGCTGGGCGCAATGCAAGACAAGCAGATCATTGAAAATCAGGCGTCACAAATTCCCGCCTTAGTCGAGAGTCACATTTCCGAGATTGGTAACCTATCGATCTCCGCTACCTGTAGTACCTCTGTCGTTTATATAGATGAAATTTCACCCGAAAATGCCAATGAGATTATCTCCCGGGCCGAGAAGACCAGTGCCAGCTTACAAAAAGAAGGCGGCAATCAATTCAGTATTTATGTACCCAAGGCAGGCGAACGTACTCAGGAAGAGGAAGACGGGCTGGTTGCAACTGAAATTAAAGATGCGCTCGCAAACAATCGGATCGACGGCTTCTATCAACCTGTTGTCAGCATCAAAGCCAAGCCGGGTGAACGCTATATGTCCACTCTGATGATTACCGGAAAAGACGGCAAACAAAAGCAAAGGAAGGAGATTCAGGCCGCCGCGCAGCGAACCGGCACTTTGAAGGCACTTGATCGATGGGCAGTTTTACATGCAATCAAGAAAATAGTGGAATCGATGAAGAGAAACCGCCTGATCGAAATCATAGTTCCCTTGAGTATTCAGTCATTACTCGATACCAGTCTGGCTGTCTGGATATCTGACTGCATCAGCAAATCAAAAATAAATGCAAGCTTGTTAGTATTTATGATTAACGAGGATGATGCTGTCAATCAATTAAAAGCCACGAAAACATTGTTCAAAGCTATTAAACAAATGAATTGCAAGTTTGCTATTGATGAATTCGGCACCGGTATTAACCCTTTCCAGTTGGTCAAGCATATCAAATCTGATTACTTGCGCATCAACCGCGCCTACATGGAAAATCTGGCTCAGAATTCTGAAAACCAGGGTAGTATTCGCGAAATTGCAACCCATGCGGAAGAAATGGGTATTCAGTCGATCACTCCCAATGTCGATGACGCCGCCATTCTTAGCGTTCTGTGGTCGTTGAAAGTGGATTTTGTTCAGGGTAACTTCCTACAGGCACCCGATAAGACTTTACAATACGACTTTTCTTCAATGTGATCTAATCGAGAGAATCTGTCTGTCCAAATTTAGACTAATCAATCACTTCAACTTTACTGACATTTTGGTAACCGCGCGGCAATTTGCGCCCTCGTTTACCACGTTCGGTTCGATATTCTTCAAGCTCACGGAGATTCATCGACTTGTATTTTTTGCCCGAATGAACGACCAGCTTCTGTTTTGCAGACAGACAAACGGTATAACTAACAAATTCCTCCCCACTCTTTAGCCGTTTCAGTGGAACGCCGAGGATTTTGTTACCCTTGCCACGGGAGAGTTGTGGTATAGAAATTAAATCCATCAGACTTATATATCCTTCGCTGGAAATCGAGACAACTAAACCCTTGTCGAAATCCTCAACTGCGATGGCCGGTAACAGACTGGCGCCCTTCGAAATACTAATCAGCGCTTTGCCATTTTTATTTCGCGTTAACATATCTTCGAAACGACAGACAAAGCCATATCCGTGTGACGTTGACAATAAAAACAAATCATCGTTACGCGCCACCAGGCAACTGATAAATTCTGCACCTGCAGCGGGTTTGAACCGTCCGGTTAAAGGCTCCCCCTGCCCTCTCGCCGAAGGTAATGAATGCGCCGACAATGCATAGCTACGGCCATGTGAATCAATAAACACAACACTCTGATTGCTTTTTCCCTGCGCCATGTCCTGAAATCCATCACCCGCCTTGTAATTAAGGCCTTTAACATCAATATCGTGCCCCTTGGCCGCTCGCACCCAGCCCTTTGATGACAACACTACAGTTAATGCCTCGGAAGGTACCAGATCAGTTTCATCAAGCGCTCGTGCAGCTTTTCGACTGGTAACAGGCGAGCGCCGATCGTCCCCATAGGTTTTAGCATCTTCCATAATTTCGTTTTTAATCAGTGTTTTAATGCGTCGCTCGGATTCCAGCAATTTTTCCAGTACTTTCTTCTCCTCGCTCAGCCCTTGCAGTTCCTCGCGAATCTTCATTTCCTCCAGTTGAGCCAGATTTCGCAATTTGGTCTCTAGGATAGCTTCGGCCTGAATTTCCGATATCCTGAATGTTTTTATCAGCTCCATTTTCGGGTGTTCTTCGAAACGCACAATGCGAATCACTTCATCGAGATTCAGGAACGCGATCATTAAGCCTTCAAGTACATGTAATCGCTTTTCGACTTTGTCGAGGCGCCATTCCAGGCGACGTCGCACGGTAGCCACCCTGAAAGCTATCCATTCCTGCAATATTTGCTTCAGGTTTTTTACCTGCGGACGACCGTTGGTACCGATCACATTCATGTTGACCCGATAGGTTTTTTCCAGATCGGTCGTGGCAAACAAATGACCCATCATCGATTCAACATCCACCCGACTGGAGCGTGGTACGATCACCAGCCGGGTTGGATTTTCGTGATCGGATTCGTCGCGCAAGTCATCGACCATCGGCAGCTTCTTCGCCAGCATTTGTTGTGCAATCTGTTCCAGTACGCGTGCCCCCGATACCTGGTGCGGTAGCGCGGTGATGATAATATCGCCATTTTCGCGCTCATAAACCGCCCGCATTCGAATCGAACCATGACCCGATTCATACATCGACCTTAATTCAGAGTTCGGCGTGATAATTTCAGCCTCGGTGGGATAATCAGGGCCATTTATATGCTCAAGTAACCCATCAAGATCGCAACGCGAGTTTTCCAGCAAACGGATGCAGGCGCTGGCGATTTCCCGCAGATTATGCGGTGGCAAATCGGTTGCCATACCGACTGCGATACCCGTGGTGCCATTGAGTAAAATATGCGGTAATCGTGCGGGTAATAGTGATGGTTCCTGCATGGTGCCATCAAAATTTGCGATCCAGTCGACCGTACCCTGGCCGAGTTCCTGCAGCAAAATCTTTGCAAATGCTGATAAGCGTGACTCGGTGTAACGCATTGCGGCAAACGATTTGGGGTCATCCGGTGAACCGAAATTGCCCTGGCCATCAATCAGAGGGTATCGGTAAGAAAATTTCTGTGCCATTAATACCATGGCCTCGTAACAGGCGCTATCCCCATGCGGGTGAAATTTACCGAGGACATCGCCGACAGTTCGCGCCGATTTTTTATGTTTTGAACTGGCTGAAAGGCCCAGTTCGGACATAGCATAAATAATCCGACGCTGCACGGGCTTGAGACCATCGCCGATATGCGGCAAAGCACGGTCGAGAATAACGTACATAGAATAATCGAGATAGGCCTTCTCGGTAAAAACATGCAAAGGTTGTTGTTCGATACCTTCAAAATCTAATTCATCTGTCATCTCACACCTCTGCCAGATCGCCTTTGCTCTGTAACCAGTCCTTTCGATCGGCAGCGCGTTTTTTCGATAACATCATATTCATGATTTCAAAAGTCTTGTCACCCGGTTCGACCGTAAGTCGGGCTAGTCGCCTGGTATCCGGCGCAATGGTTGATTCGCGCAATTGCAAGGGATTCATTTCACCCAACCCCTTGAAACGAGTGACAGACACTTTACCTTTGCGCTTTTCTGCATGCATTCGATCAATAATACCGTCTCGCTCAGCCTCGTCGAGTGCGTAAAATTTATCTTTAGCTACATCGATCCGATATAACGGCGGCTTCGCCACATAGACATGGCCTTTGTCGACCAACGCCTGAAAGTGCCGCAAAAATAAAGCACAGAGTAAAGTCGCAATATGCGCTCCATCGGAATCGGCATCGGCCAGAATACATATTTTTCCGTAACGCAAATTAGATAAATCGTCCGAACCCGGCTCGACACCGATAGCGACAGAAATATCATGCACTTCCTGCGATGCCAGCACTTGATCGACCGACACTTCCCAGGTATTGAGAATCTTGCCGCGCAACGGCATAATTGCCTGAAAAGCCCGGTCCCGGGCCTGCTTGGCCGACCCACCTGCTGAATCACCTTCGACTAAAAACAGTTCGGTGCGTTTGGCATCCTGACCGGAGCAATCCGCCAGTTTGCCGGGTAAGGCCGGACCGCTAGTGACCTTTTTGCGAACAATTTTTTTGGCCGTTTTAAGACGACTTTGAGCACTCGAAATAGCCATTTTCGCCAGTAAATCACCCACTTCGGCATGCTGGTTTAACCATAGGCTAAAGGAGTCTTTGGCGACACCGGAAACAAAGGCAGCGGTTTCACGCGAAGACAATCGCTCCTTGGTTTGCCCGGAAAATTGTGGATTGGCCATCTTCACCGAGAGAATAAAAGAGACTTTATCCCAGACATCATCCGGTGCAATTTTAACACCGCGCGGTAACAGACTTCTGAATTCGCAAAACTCACGAATCGCATCGGTCAAACCGGTACGCAGGCCATTAACATGCGTGCCACCCTGTGCTGTTGGAATTAAATTGACATAGCTTTCGGTAACGCTTTCGCCACCCTCCGGTATCCACACTACAGCCCAGTCGACTGCTTCGTGTTCACCCTCTAGTGAATTCACAAAGGATTCGGTTGGCAACAATTCAAAACCAGTCAAGGTTTCCAGCAAATAATCGGCAAGCCCATCCTCGTATCGCCACTCACAGGACTCTTTGGTTTTTTCTATGTAGAATTTTACGTTTAGACCGGGACATAATACCGCCTTGGCACGAAGTACGTGTTTAAGTTTAGCTACCGAAAACAACGGACTATCAAAATAGTCTGGATTCGGCCAGAAACGGATCGTAGTGCCTGAGTTCTTTTTACCGACACTGCCAATTTGTTGTAATTTTTGCTTCCTCTCGCCGTGCTCAAAACCTATCGAATATTCATTACCGCCGCGTCGGACACGCACATCGAGACGTTTCGACAGCGCATTCACAACCGATACCCCGACACCATGAAGCCCGCCGGAAAAATGATAATTCTTGTTGGAGAACTTACCGCCGGCGTGCAATTTAGTGAGTATAACTTCGACGCCCGGAATTCCTTGCTGGGGGTGTTTATCCACCGGCATGCCACGACCATCATCAATGACGCTGACCGAATTGTCGGTATGCAATATTACCCCGATTCCTGTGGCAAATCCGGCAATGGCTTCATCGACACTATTGTCAATGACTTCCTGGGCGAGATGGTTCGGACGTGTGGTATCGGTATACATGCCCGGCCTTTTTTTAACCGGCTCGAGCCCCGTTAAAACTTCTATTGAGGCTGCATCGTACTGGTTTTTCAAAAGTGTCTTTCCTGTTAGCGGGTTTATAAATGGCGTCGAATTATAAACACAACTATTACATAATAATTCATCCCGTCCAAAAAAAAATCACATTTACCGGAAGAAAATACCGGTACACCGCCAACCGGACGATCCGGCACGGAAAAGGTACTTTTTTGTTGAGGTCCCTTATATAATTCGCCTCTTTTTGGCGGAGTGTGACAATGAATGAATCACCTTATATTCATAATATCGGTATTGAAGACTTTCAGGCACAGGTACTTGAAAATTCCTTCAAGCAACCTGTGCTGGTCGATTTCTGGGCCGATTGGTGCCAACCCTGCCAAACTTTGATGCCGATGCTCGCCAAACTCGCCGATGAGTATGCAGGTAAGTTTCATCTGGCCAAGGTCGATACCGAGGCACAACAGCAACTCGCAGCGCATTTTCAGATAAAAAGTCTGCCAACCATGAAACTGTTTGTGAATGGACAGCAGGTTGACGAACGTATGGGCGCCCTGCCCGAAAGCGAAGTACGTTTATTTCTCGACCAATATCTGACTTCTGAAACCGATCAAATGATGACCGATGCGAGGAATGCCAGTCATGAAGGTCGTAGCGAAGAGGCATTGGCTATTATGAACCAGGCACTCGCCAAAGAACCGGAGAACGCCGATTTAAAAATCGAAATTGCACAACTGGTCATGTCCCAGGGTGATATCGAAGCTGCAGAAGCATTGCTTAATAGTCTCAATGACGACGGCAATAAAAAGGAATCTGCAGGCAAATTACGTGCTGAAATTGAGATAGTAAATCGGACCAGGGACCTACCGCCTATCGAAGAAATTGAACAAGAACTGTCAGAAAATCCGACCAACCTGAAAGCACTACGTGACAGGAGTAACCATTTTGCAGCAACAGGAGAGTACGAGCAGGCAATGCAATGTCTATTGCGAATCATGAGCCTGGATCGTCAATTTGAAGACGATGCGGGTCGTCAAGGCTTGCTAGCCTTATTTGACATGCTCGGCGGCGAACACCCCGATGTTCAGAAATACCGCCGTAAAATGTTTACTTTATTACACTAGTAGTCTAACAACATAGGCTTAACCACGGGGGTGATGACTGGCGTGTAGTGCCTGTAAACGCGCCTGTGCAACATGGGTATAAATTTGCGTTGTCGACAGACTACTGTGCCCGAGTAACATTTGCACAGTTCGTAAATCCGCACCATGATTGAGCAAATGCGTAGCAAATGCATGTCGGAGCGAATGGGGTGAGTAGTCCGTTTTGATTCCGGCTTTGAGTAGTTGCTTTTTTATATTTTGCCAGAATGCCTGTCGGGTGATCTCTGAACCCCGGCTTGATAAAAACAATGCATCGCTATTTTTACCTGATTGGACCAACTGTACCCGAGCCTGCTGGATATAAAGCGATAACCAATGCAAGGCCTCTTCGCCTACCGGAATAACGCGTTCTTTATTACCTTTACCGGTTAAACGTATCAGGCCGAGATTGGGATTGACCTGGTCTAACTGCAACGACACCAGCTCACTCACCCGCAATCCGCAGCTATACATCAGTTCCAACATGCTACGATCGCGCAGACCGTATTCAGACTCGATATCCGGTGCTTCAAGCAAACATTCGACATCTTTTTCGGATAATGTCGAGGGTAGGCTCCGACGTAATTTGGGGGCTGAAATTAATGCGGTCGGATTTTCCTGACGCTCGCCAGTTTTCACCCGATACCGATAAAACTGTTTTAAAGTGGATAGTAACCGTGCGTTAGAACGCGCAGAAGCGCCCGACTCAAAACGATACGCGAGATAAGCTTGTATATCGGATTGATCTGCATTTGCAATATTTTGCTTACACCGATAATTCAACCAGCGAGAAAACTGTTTTAAATCCTGTTGATAAGCATCCAAGGTTAATTTAGCCAATCCTTTTTGCGACCATATCGCATCGATAAAAAAATCGATTTCCGGGTCGTCAAACTGTTTTCGGGATTTGCCGGGCATGACAGCCTAATCTTGAGTAAAAAAAAAGGCACGGTCAGCTGTGCCTTTTCTACAATCGTACCGAAACAATATCTACTTCTTGGCTTTAGCCTTTTTCTTGGGCTTTGTGGATTTTGTCAGTGCTGACATTGCCTTCTTGTCCCAGGCACTAAGAAATTTTCCAACAGCAGCATCCCGCTTAACCGACATTTTAGCTAATGCATCACCGCGGCCCCTGGCACTCTTCAACTCTCCTCTTAAAGCTGTTATTTCCGATTTTAACGCGGCAATTGTTTCTCTTAAACTTTTTACTTTATCTGCTGCCGTTGATGTTGACTTAGCTGCGGCTTTTTTCTTGGTCACTCTTGTGACCTTCTTTTTGACTGCACCACGAGCAGGTTTCTTTTTAACTGCCGCTTTCTTTACTGCTGCCTTTTTAACTGCCGGTAAACTTGCACTAGAACTTTTCTTCGCAGCCTTTTTCGTTTTAGCCGCTTTCTTTGCTGTCGCCATATCCGGTCTCCTCACTTTAACTAACCGATGTCATTATAAAAATCATTCAAAAGATTACAATACTTATAGTCGAATATCTATTGTTGCACCGATTTTTATTCAATAAAATGCGTCGGCACTTTAAGCACTAACTTAAGATACATAAAAGTGAATTTGAAATCATACAGCCAGTACCCTTCAGCAAAATTATGGCGGCAATTTGCCGCAATGTTTTATGACAGCCTGTTAATCATCGCAATTCTTTTTGCAACCACGGCTATTGCACTGGTATTTAACGACGGGCAAGCAATAGAAGCGAGTCATTTTTATAATTTATTTTTATTGCTAATTATTTATATTTTTTACGGCTGGTTCTGGAGTCGTGCTGGACAAACCCTTGGGATGCGAGTCTGGAAAATTCGAATAGTTTCCGAACTGGGAGGTAATCCCAGTTGGTCAAGCTGCTTTTTACGCCTTACCTTTGCATTGGTATCTATTATTTGTCTGGGACTGGGCTATTGGTGGCGTTTATTTAAACCTTATACCTGGCACGATCATCTAAGCCAGACTCGTATTGTTGATGTTTCTACTTTGGCAAATGATTAACTCTGGAAAGCCTGCTGTCGAAACAGTAGATAGATCGCCAGTGACAAAAATAAAATTGCCGGCAGAGAAGCACTTATCATTGGGCTGAAACCCCAATGGCCCCCGAGTTGCGTTATTAACCGCTCAGCAACAACATAAGACAATCCCAGTAATATCCCCATCATCAAGCGCTGACCAGCATTACCCTGACGTTGTGAGCCAAGAATAAACGGAACCGCCAGTATGCACATAATGATAACAACGAACGGTGCCAAAATTTTTCTCCAGAAGGTTAATTGTTCTACATCGGAATTAAGATTATTCTGCTGTAAAAATTCGAGGTAGGTATACAAATCAGTGCTCGACATTTGCCGGGGTTCGATTAACAACGCATCCAGCAAATTGTCTGAAATTTTTCCAGGATAAGTGAGCTCTTCAAATTTGCGTGTGCTTGTCTTACCACTTTCGAACAAGGTTTCACGCACTTTCTGCAAACGCCAGTTGTCACCTTGAGGTATTGCACTATCTGCTGCAATGGCCGAAAGCAGGCGCCCCTGATCATCGAATGAGTGAATTTCGAGATCACGCGCAATGCCGTTGGGCAGCAATAATTTAATCTGCAGAATACTGGCTTCATCCTTAATCCATAGGCCTTTTTTACCACGAACAGCCGTCGTATTATTGATCGCCGATGATCGAATTTGACGAGCGCTGGTTTCACTTCCGGGCACTACCCAATCGGCTAAAATAAAGCTCAGGAAGGCCAGTACTAAAGCCGCCTGAATCACTGCACTTAACAATCCGGCGAGCGATACACCTGCTGCCTGCATTGCAATAATTTCGCTATTACTGGCGAGTGAACCGAGACTTAAAATAGTACCCAGCATGATTGCCAGCGGCATAAAATCCACGATCTTTCCTGGAAACAGCAATGCAACATATTCAATCGCATGTAAGCTGCTGTAATAACCTTTTCCAACATCTTCGAGCTCACCGATAAAGACAAAAAATAAACTGAGGCTTACCAGCACCAGCAATGCTAACAGAGTTCCCTGGTGCACCTGCTTCAATATGTATCGATTAATAATCACACACTAAGCCTTTCAGGTCGCCAGTCCAACAGTCGGTTCCGCTTAACCAATAACAGAAGAGTCAAAATTATAAATATAATATGTATCCACCAAAAATTAATGGCCAATGGAATAGTCTCAGCCTCAATTTGTGACCGGCTGAACGCCATCAAATTAAGGTAAACCAGGTATACCAGAAAAGCGTAACCGACTTTACCAAATCGTCCCTGGCGCGGCGCTATATACGATAGCGGTACAGCAAGCAATGCGAGAATTACCATGATTACAGGAATGGATATACGCCAGTGTAGTTCCACCTGATCATTTATCTGCCTTGAGTTCCAGAGTTGATCCGGTGTTTTTTCTTCGACATCGATTGGTCTTTTTTTCAGACCCTTTTTCTTTTCTAGCAGAATTCCGTGTTGTTCGAATTCTATAATTTTATAGTCGCTCTCGCCCGGAATACCTTCATATCGCTCTCCCGGACCTATGACCAGAAACAGATCTCCACTGCTATCATCAATACGGTGCCTGCCATGTTGCGCTGTTTCAATGATTGACTGCTCTGACCCTCCCTGGCTTATTATTATTTTACCCAATTCCAGGCGGTCGTCACTTATCGTCTCCATATAAAAGACATGTTCACCATTTTCACTTTGATTAAACTGACCAGCCCGGACCTGGTCAAATTCGTGAATATTTTTTTCAGATTCCACAATTTCCTGTGCATTTCGCTGCATTGCTGGATTTAACCATAAATTGGTGTACGCGCTAAAAACCAGCAATGGAATTAAAACAATAAAAACGGGCCGGTAAAAATGGTAATAGCCCATGCCGCAGGCACTCATCACCACGATTTCGTGATCCTTGTATAACCGACCAAAAGCAAAAACAATACCAAGAAAAAATCCGACCGGTAGTAGAAGAGAAAATATGTTAACCGATTGACTGAGCAGCACTGGCCAAAGGGCCTGCTGCGGAACTTCGCCATCTGCAATATCCGATAGCACTCTACCTAGTGCATTACTCATTAATATGACGAAAAGAACCAGTACAGTTGCGGCACTGCTTCTGAGAATTTCGCCTGTCAGATATCGGGTAATAATATTTGGCATATATAGCCTTCAACAAAAATCAGAAAGAAGTTCATTTTATATCGCGCTTTCAACTACCCGAAAACTACCGATTAAAACGTGGAATCATTTAATGACAGCTGAATATTGTTGCCAAAATCAAATTTCAACTGGTTTTTTTTCAGACTTCACGTATCTTATCGCGATATCGTACTTATCTACACTGGAATATTATGGATTTCATCGCCAAATTAGCCAAGCCTGTCAAGCAACGTACTCACTGCCTGATTATTTCCGTCTATCAATCCCGAAAGCTATCCGCCACGGGTGCAAAGATCGACAAGGCAAGCTCAGATTATCTATCAATCATTTTGAATAGCGGAGACATGGAAGGCCGGGTTGGCCAGACTTTGCTACTGCATAATGTGCCGGGAATTAGTGCCGAACGGGTATTACTCGTTGGTTGCGGAAAAGAAAAAGAAATGAATGAGCGTAGCTACGCTGAAGTGATCAGCAGTCTTTATACGGCACTGTCCAACTCTGGAGTTAAAGATGCGCATATTAATCTCGATGACATCATGCTGCAGAACCGTGAAGTCGACTGGAAAATCCGTCAGGCGGTGATTTTGATCAGCACATACCGGTATTGTTTTGAAGCGATGAAAAGCAAGAAGAGTGATCGTAAAATCAAATTTGGCAAACTCAGTTTTGATCTAAACCAGACAAGTGAAGTTAGCAAGGCTGATTCAGCCATCCGGCAGGGCATTGCTATTGGTTCAGGGATGGACCATGCACGCGATCTTGGCAACCTGCCGGCCAACGTCTGCACACCGTCATACATTGCCCGCCAGGCCAAAGCTCTGGCCAAAGGCGAAAAGAATCTTAGCGTCAAAGTGCTCGAAGAAGCCGATATGCGTAAGCTCAAGATGGGATCACTGCTTTCGGTAAGCGCCGGTAGCCGCCAACCAGCCAAATTGATAACGCTTGAATACAAGGGTGCTGCTGCCAAACACAAACCGGTTGTGCTGGTCGGCAAGGGCGTTACATTCGATACCGGGGGAATTTCCCTGAAACCCGGTGCGGCAATGGATGAAATGAAATACGACATGTGCGGCGCTGCTTCTGTGATTGGAACCATCCGTGCCGTGGTTGCCATGAAGTTGCCGATTAACGTGGTTGGTATCATTCCGACAACAGAAAATATGCCCGATGGCCTGGCCACCAGACCAGGCGATATAGTTACCAGCATGTCGGGGCAGACCATCGAAATACTCAATACCGATGCCGAGGGCCGCCTCATCTTGTGCGACGCCCTCACCTTTGCGGAAAAATTCAAGCCCGCCTGTGTTATCGACATTGCTACCTTAACCGGTGCCTGCATTGTTGCACTGGGTAAAGTACCTTCTGCAATTCTCGGAAATCACGCGCCGCTAATCAACGAATTAATACAATCCGGGCAGCAGATCGAGGACAAGCTTTGGCAATTACCGCTGTGGGATGAGTATCAGGATCAACTAAAGAGTAATTTCGCCGATATGGCTAATATCGGTAATCGTGATGCCGGTACTATAACTGCTGCTTGCTTCCTCTCCCGGTTCACCAAAAATTATCACTGGGCACATCTCGATATCGCCGGAACCGCCTGGAAATCGGG